>CAWUHY010000001.1:0-69554 GCA_963922215.1 uncultured Gammaproteobacteria bacterium
TCATGTGTAAACCATGTGTCCGGAACAATCTGTAAGCTATGTGTCGAGTAGCTCACAACCAAGGGCCCCTTTTCAGGGGCCCTTGCTCGTTCTGGAGCCAAGGTCGGAATCGTTGCCGAGGGTGGTTTTCTTTTGCTGGTGGTGGCAGCCCCTTTGAGGCTTTCCCAACTTTCTTATTCGGCGGGTACCCTATGGTCGATGGGGTTGGTCAGGCTTTGGAAGGGTGACTTGTCGCCGGCCTGGGTTCGATTCCGCCCCTGGCCACCAGAACGACCGAGGGCCCCTTTGCGGGGCCCTCATTCGTTCTGGAGCCAGGCTGGAATCGGCACCGGAGGTGGTTTTCTTTGGCTGGTGGTAGCAGCCCCTTTGAAGCTTTCCCTTCTTTGTTGTCCGGTGGGTACCCTACGGTCGATGGGGTTGGTCTGGTCTTGGAAGCGTGACTTTCCGCCGGGCTGGGTTCGATTCCGCCCCTGGCCACCATTCATCGAGCATTTGATGCTCATTTCAAACGGTCTATATTCGGAATGTGCTTGCTACGCTCCAAGACTAGCGGATTCGCACTAGTCGAAACTCGCGAACCATCGGGTGCCAACGCTTCGAGATCTGCTCTCGAATGGCAAGGTGCTCATCGTCCTTGCCCGGCTGAGTCGCCAGGAAAAACGCAACGTTCGGCGTCCGAAACGCCGTGACTCCTGCGCCCGGAAGCATCTGCTCAAATCGCCGAATCGTGTCGGTCAAGAAGCGCTCTCGTTTCACTCGAGGAAAGTGCTGGTAAACCAGCAGCGAGTGGCCAAACTTCCACAGGGTGCTCAGCTCGTCCCAAAACACATACTTGCTTGAGTCTTTGTGGCCCTTACGCTTGGACTTGATCTCCAAGCCATTGTCCGGGTCGAGAAAGACCATGTCGCAGGCATTACTCGACCGAGCGAGTTCGTCTAGCCAGAGAGAGCGCTGTCGCCTGTCGTCCGGGACGGTCTTCTCAAAGAAATAGGCATTGCGAATGATTCCAGACTTGGCGACGCCTTTTGTGCTTCGGATGCTCTCGTTTCTGACAATGCGATGGAGTCGATCGAATAGCGCTTCGTCACGTTCGCGAAAACGCGATGGCTGACTTAGATAGTCGGTTTTTTGGCCATCAGTACCCCCATCGTCAGGTGTCAGCATCCAACCAACTGAAATACGCCACCCAGTTGCGTCAACAATAGCGCGCAGAATTCCGTATTTCTTAAAGTCGTTGATGTCACCGACATACTGATTCTTCAAATGCTGTCCATTGGTCGTCTACTCCGCATATGGTCAGTATACTCACGACACGGCGCCGATCGGTTGGCAGCACTGAAAACGGGAGACTCATGGATCAGAAGAACCTCGGCAGTCACATCTGGAACGTAGCCGAATTGCTGCGCGGCAACTTCAAACAATCCGAATACGGCACGATCATCCTGCCATTCACCGTGCTCCGCCGCCTCGAGTGCGTGCTGGAGCCTACTCGCAACGCTGTCGTCGAGCGCGCTGAGCAGATCGCAAGCATGGATGTTGACCCGGCCCAGGTGCTGCCGAGCGTCAGTGGCCACAAGTTCTACAACACGAGCCGTTACAACCTGGGCAACCTCGGTGTTGCCGACACGCTGTCCAATCTCATCGATTACGTCGCGAGCTTCTCGCCGAATGCGCGCAAGGTCTTTGAGCAGTTCGGCTTCGAGAACATCGTCCAGAAGCTCCACGACGACAAGCTGCTCTACCAGGTTTGCAACTACTTCGCCGGCCTCGACCTGCACCCGGACACGGTCAGCAACCACGAGATGGGGCTTGCTTTCGAGCACCTGATCCGGATGTTCGCCGAAAGCGCCAACGACACGGCCGGCGAGCACTACACGCCGCGCGACGTCGTGCGCCTTGCCACAACGCTGGTGTTCTCCCACGACGCTGACGCGCTGCGCGGCGACGGCGTCATTCGCAGCATCTACGACCCGGCCTGCGGCACCGGCGGCTTCCTGTCCTCGGGCATCGAGCAGATCCACGAGTGGAACCCGGACGCCAGCGTCGTGCCCTTCGGCCAGGAGCTCAACGATAAGACCCACGCCATCGCCGTCGCCGACATGATGATCAAGGGCTACAACACCGAGAACATCAAGCTTGGCAACACGCTCAGCGACGACCAGCTCTACACCGAGCGTTTCGACTATTGCTTGGCCAACCCGCCGTTCGGCGTCGACTGGAAGAAGGTCCGCGACGACGTCCAGCGCGAGCACAAGCAGGGCGATAAGGGCCGATTCGGTCCAGGCCTACCCCGCGTCTCCGACGGCAGCCTGCTGTTCCTGATGCACCTGCTCTCGAAGATGAAGACCGACGCGCCATCGCGCATCGGAATAGTGCTGAACGGTTCGCCGCTTTTCACGGGCAACGCCGGTAGCGGTGAGAGCGAGATTCGCCGTTGGGTGCTCGAGAATGACTGGCTGGAAGCCATTGTCGCGCTGCCGACCGACATGTTCTACAACACCGGCATCGCCACCTACATCTGGCTGCTGACCAATCGCAAGGACGACGAGCGCAAGGGCAAGTTGAAGCTCATCGACGCCACGCACCTGTGGCAGAAGATGCGCAAGAGTCTCGGCAGCAAGCGTCGCGAGATGAGCGAGGAGCACATCGCCGAGGTCGCGCGGCTGTTTGCTGACAACCGTGAGGCGCACCGCGCTGATGACGACGGCGCCGAGGTCCCGGTCAGCCGGATTTTTAACAGTACCGAGTTCGGCTACCGAACGATCACCGTCGAGCGACCGCTGATGGGCGAAGATGGCGAGATCGAGCGTTACACGTCGGGCACGAAGAAGGGCCAGCCGAAGCCGGATACGAAGCTGCGCGACACCGAGGACGTGCCGCTGGACGAGGACGTGGACGAGTACTTCGAGCGCGAAGTAAAGCCGCACGTGCCCGACGCCTGGATCGACCACGACAAGACGAAGGTCGGCTACGAGATCCCGTTCAACCGGCACTTCTACGTGTTCAAGCCGCCGAGGCCGCTCGAGGAGATCGATGCGGAGCTGAAGGAGGTGACCGTGAAGATCGTGGAGATGATTCGGGAGATGGGGGTGTGAGTACCTATCCGCCGTATCCGGAGTATCGTGATAGTGGGGTGGATTGGTTGGGGGAGGTGCCGGCGGAGTGGGACATCACCAAGTTGAAGAGAGTTGTCGACTTTACGACTGGCTGGACACCGCCTACAGGCGAGTCGCGGTTTTTTTCCGGAGAAAATCTGTGGGCGAATATTTCTGACCTCAAAGCGCCGCAGATTTCCGATACGGAGAAGCAGATAAGCGATGAGGCGGCATCGGACACGAGGATGCCGATAGTGCGCGCTGGGTCCTTGCTATTCAGCTTTAAGCTATCGATAGGCCAAGTCGCATTCGCTAGTACTGACATGTACACGAACGAGGCGATCGCTGCATTTTCTCCTGACCAAGGTGTCGACCTTGGCTTTGCTTATTATGCCTTTCCATTGATGATTCCGAGAAACGCTGAAACGAACATATATGGCGCGAAGCTTCTGAGTCGAGACCGGATTCGCAATGCAGCGATCCTGTTACCACCAGCTAAAGTGCAAAAGTCAGTTGCAGATTTTCTGGACAGAATCACGGCCGATATAGATCGCTTGATTTCGGAGCAACAGCGCCTGATTGGTTTGCTGCAGGAAAAACGCCAGGCCGTAATTAGCCACGCGGTGACGAAGGGCCTGAATCCGGATGCGCCGATGAAGCTGTCGGGCGTTGAGTGGTTGGGTGAGGTGCCGGCGCATTGGGATGTTACACGTGTTGGCTGGACCCTTACAAAAATTTCGTATGGCTTTACTAACCCGATGCCAACAGAAGATGAAGGTCCATATCTACTTACAGCAAACGATATTGCCATGGGATTTGTTCGATACGATAGCGCCAGACGGACATCTGGAGAAGCTTTCTCTAACTTGCTGACCGAAAAAAGCAGACCGAAGAAGGGTGACATTCTTCTCACAAAAGATGGAACGCTTGGTCGGGTGGCCATCCACGATGGATCCGACGCATGCATCAATCAGTCAGTCGCGCTGCTGCGCCCCGAAGTGGAAACAGCGAGCAGCGAGTTTCTCGCTCGCTTGCTCATGGGGGGCATTTATCAAGCTCGCATGATCTACGAGGCCGGTGGAACTACTATCAAGCACATTTACATCTCCCGGCTAGCGAAAATGCCGATAGCGCTTCCGCCGCAGTCGGAGCAGGAACAGATAGTGAGCTTCCTTAGGGAGTCTACAGCTCGCTTTGACCATGCAATCGACAGATGTGAGGCATCGATCGATTTGCTTGAGCAGAGACGCAGTGCACTGATCTCTGCTGCGGTGACGGGAAAAATTGATGTCCGGGACTTTTCAGCCGGCAAGGCCGTTGCATGAGCGGAGTCGAAACCGTCCATCGCGAGGTTCACTTTGAGGATCACATCTTCGAGTATCTGACCGCTTCGTTGCCTGAGGACGAAAGGTGGTTGGCCGGCGATCCGGCGGCATATGACAAGGCTCGAGCGTTGTACGCTGAAGATATCGTCGGGTGGCTTCGCGAGACGGCACCGGAACAGTGGGTGAAGATTGAACGATTGCACGGCGACAGCACCGAACGGCGCGTGCTGGACGCGTTGGCGAAGAAGCTCGGCAACCGCGAGACAGGCGGGACGCTGGAGGTTTTACGGCGTGGCTTCTCGATGGCCGGTGCAGGCACACTGCAGATGAGCCAGAGCCTGCCAGAGGAGGGCCGCAACGAGGCTGTGTTGCGGCGCTACCGGGCGCATCGGCTGCGAGTCGTGCGGCAACTCAAATACAACCCAGCCCGGGAATGGTCGGTCGACCTCGTGTTCTTCGTCAACGGCATCCCGGTGGCGACCTGGGAGGTGAAGAGCGACTTCACGCAGGACGTCGAGTCGGCCATCGCGCAGTACAAACGAGACCGTTCGCCTAGGTCGCCGACCGGGGGCGACGAGCCGCTGCTCGCGTTCCAGCGGGGCGCGCTCGTGCACTTCGCCGTATCGACGACCCAGGCGTGGATGTGCACGAAGCTCGAGGGCGACGACAGTTACTTTCTGCCATTCAACCAAGGCAATCACGGTGGTGCCGGAAACCCGCCGCAGCCGCCCGGCAGCGACCGCTATCCGGTCGCCTACCTGTGGGAGGAGACGTTCCGCCGCGACAACCTGTTGCGGCTGATCCACCGCTTCTTCATGTTCCAGCGGGAACGCCGCGAGGATGCGTCGGGCAAACGCTACTGGCAGGAGATCATGTTCTTCCCGCGCTACCACCAGTGGCAGGCCGTGACCCAACTGGACCGGGCCGTGCGCGAGGAAGGCGTCGGGCAGCGCTACCTGCTGGAGCACAGCGCGGGCTCCGGCAAGACGATGACCATCGCTTGGCTATGCCATTCGCTGATCCGGATGAAGGCCGAGAGCGGAGACGACCTATTCTCGTCAGTAATTGTCGTAACAGATCGGACGGTGCTCGACGACCAGCTGCGCGAAGCGATTCAGCAGATCGATCATCAACAAGGGGTGGTCGCGGGCATCGAACGGGACAAAGGATTCGGAGGAGTACCGAAGAGCCAGCGGCTCGCAGAGGCGCTGCTGGCCGGCACGCCAATCGTCACCGTGACCATACAGACCTTCCCGTACGCGCTGGAGGCCATCGCCGGCGAAGGCGGGCTGGCCGGGCGCAACTTCGCCGTCGTCATCGACGAGGCGCACACGTCGCAGACCGGGCAGGCCGCCAGCAAGCTGCGCGCGGCGCTGACCATCGATCCTGAAGAGGCGAAATCGCTGATGCCCGATGAGGTCATGGGCATGCTACAGGACAAGCGTCTGTTTCCGCCAAACGTCTCCTATTTCGCGTTCACGGCGACGCCCAAGCACGAGACGCTGACGCTGTTCGGGCGACCCGATGCCGACGGTAAGCCGCGGTGCTTTCACCTCTACAGCATGCGCCAGGCGATCGAGGAACGCTTCATCCTGGACGTGCTGCGTGGCTACATGCCGTATCGCGTCGCCCGCAAGCTCTCCGAGGCTGTTGAGAAGGACGAGCGGGTGGATGCCAAGCAGGCCTCCCGGGCACTTGCACGCTGGACCGCGCTGCATCCGACTAATGTCTCGCAGAAGATCGAATTCATCGTCGAGCACTTCCGACGCAACGTCGCGCACCTGCTAGATCACAGTGCGAAGGCGATGATCGTCTCCACCTCGCGCGCACAAGCTGTGATGTACAAGCATGCATTCGATGACTATGTGCGACGGCAGGGCTATGCAGACTTGAGTGCACTTATCGCCTTCTCAGGAACGGTGTCCGGCGACAGCGCACCCTTGGCGGAGCATTATCCGGCGCTTTCCGGTGCCGAGTTTACTGAGGCGTCATTGAACGACGTGACGGGTGATCTGAGGCAAGCTTTCGATACGGATGGCTACCAAGTGATGATCGTTGCTAACAAGTTTCAGACGGGCTTCGATCAGCCAAAGCTTTGCGCGATGTATCTCGACAAGCGGGTATCCGGCGTTGAGGCCGTGCAGACGCTGTCGCGCCTGAATCGGATGAAGTCGGGTAAGGACACGACCTTCGTTATTGATTTTGCCAATGATCCAGCGGAGATCGTCAAGGCGTTCCGCATTTATTTCGAACAGGCTGAAGTCAGCGAGCCGCAGGATCTTGATGTTATCTATGAGCTCAAGGACAGGTTGGACCAGTCGGGGCTTTACATGCCACAGGAGGTCAATGCGGTCGCCGGCATTCTTGCCGGGACGCTGGATGCTTCGAAGGCCAATGCGAAGCTGATCAATGCGGTCGAGCCGGCAGTTAGGCGATTTAACGAGAAACTGAAGGAATTGAACGACACAGTCGCGCGTTGGGAGATAACCGTAGCGCAGGCCGACGCACGCGGCGATGCCAAGGCGGGCGAAGAGGCTGAGGCGCGGCGTTCGGAATACGCGAAGGAACGCGACGGACTTATGCAGCTACGCGACGGCATGCGGAAGTTCGTGAGGTTGTATCAGTACATCGCGCAGGTGGTGCCGCTAGCCGATGCGTCCCTTGAGAAGCTCGTGCGGTTCATTCGGCTTTATGTGAAGCGACTTCAGAACGTGCCTATGCGGGACATCGATCTGGCCGGGCTGGAAATGACGCATTACAAAATCCTCGAGCGTCCGAACGTGGATACCGACTTGGGCGCGCAAGAGGACGCTACGCTTCGGCCCGCCAAAGGAACAATCAGCGAAGGCCGGGATCGGCAGCGGGAAAGAATTAGCGAAATCATCGCGGCCGTGAATCGAATATTCGGGGAAGGCGCGACTGAGGCGCAACAGCTGAAACGGATTGGTGTTTTGGCGGCTATGGGTGAAAGCTTGCGACGCAACGGCACGGTGCGAGCCCAGATTGATGCCGGCAATAGCGACGACCAGATCATGCAAGCCGGAGACGCCGTAGACGAAGTTCGTCGTCAGGTGATCGACCAGATGCTGAATAGCACGGACCAGGCGGATGCCGAACGATTACTCTCAGATCGTGAAAATCTGATCCGGTTTGCGACCGTGGCGCTGAAGTTGGCGAGAGGTGATGTAGATACACAGGCACTGTTGGAGTCTATGTCCTGATGAGTAACCCGATAACGATCAAGCTTTTCCTCGCTAGCGGCCGATCCACAGGAATTCGCACCGCAGAAATATCGAATTGGTCCGGAATGGCGCTCGCTGCACCGAAGACAGAGTTCCCGGCATTTTTGGCTCGGCCGGAACTGGAGGGTAGCGGAGTCTATTTTCTGATTGGACAGGATCCCGCTTCTGGCAACAACGCTGTATATATCGGTGAGGCAGAGACTTTACGCAAAAGACTCCCGACCCATCGCGACAAGGACTTTTGGGTTCAGGTCGTCGTTTTTACAAGTAAGGATCAGAACCTTAGCAAGGCGCATATCCGATACCTTGAGGGACGGTTGATCTCAATTGCTCAGGAAATCGGCCAGTCCGAAGTTCGAAACACCCAGGCAAGCGGGTCGAAGTTGTCGGAGTCTGATACAGCCGACATGGAGATCTTCCTCAGCCGCATTCGGCAGCTACTTCCGGTGCTCGGTTCCGGCGTCCTGACGCCAATTGCTGGTCCAAAGACCGGAAACTCAGATACGGTGCCATTGGTTTGCAGAATTCACGACCTCGAAGCGAGGGGCGAGCGTACAGAGTCAGGCTTCGTTGTTTTTTCCGGTTCTCAAGCAGTGCGAGAGGACCGTCCGTCAGCCGGAGCATGGTCGATAGAACTTCGCAAACTCCTCCTCGAAAAAGGAGTATTGGTCGATAAGGGCGATCACTTACATTTCGAGAAAGACTACGAGTTTTCCAGCCCCAGTGCCGCTGCCGGTCTAATTCGTGGTGGTAATACCAACGGTTTAACGTCCTGGCGTCATCCTACTACTGGCGAACGGCTTAGGGAGATTGAGTCTGGTGAATGAGAGTTTGCTTTCGTGCTGTCTCAGATGTGGCGCAAAGGATGACAGCAACCATATTGCGGTATGGGCTCTTTTCTCCGCGTATTCCAATCGCACGTACACTCCGCTGCCACCATCAGGGCGGCCACCACCGCATAATGCTCAAATAGCTTCCGACGATTTTTTGCCTCGCGTTCTGCAAGCAGCGGCACTGAACAGGGCGTGAGGCGACTTGAAATAGGCGGAGTTCTCACGACTCCCGCACGGAAATTCGCACAGCAAGTCGAGCGGGCGAAGCCGGCATTTAGTTAAACGGTTTCATCGTTTCCGCAAGCACCAGGGAGGCGACTTGCACTCTCTCAGTATTCTTTCGCGCATCTCTTTCGGCGCAGGTTATTACTCAAAACGACCTAGGGTCTAGTGGCGACCAAAGGGACTATTCACCGGCGTCGGCTGAAGCTCTAGATCTGCTAGTAATTGCCGAAGAATTGATAGCAGTGGACTCCGCCAACACTCTACCGCGTCGTGAGTTGGAGGCTGTTCATATTCTGCGCCTGTTTTCTAACTTCCGGTGGCCGGCTCATCTCATTCTTCTTCAAAAATTTTTGTGTTTCGAAGTCGGCGCCGCTATCAACGTTTAGCAGCATCAGGTGTCGGTATATGTGACAGGCTACACGCAAATTCCTCTATTGATCCAGTACTGTCGACAAAGGCGCCCAGTCAGCCGGTGGTTGCTGTGAGCGTCAGATATCCTTGACCTCCCTATGGCCAGTCAAATTTAAACGGACTATCGCCAATTAAATGTACGAGTGCGGATGTAGATCAGCCAGCAAGCAATTCGTACCAGCGTGGATCGGAGTAACACAGTGCCAGTAAAATCGATTGTGATACTCGCGAACTCGTTTAAGCACCGTCGCCGCTGCATAGCTGGGAAAGAGGTTCACCAATCTGCGAATAACCGTTGGCGCCTTACGCAGGATTGGTATCGGCCGGTCACAATCGACACCGCAACGCACGGCGCAGTTGATTTGGCAACGTGCACCGACCGAGCGTCCGGACGCGAATTCCGACTAATGGATATAGTCGAAATAGAATTCGATGCACCAGCGCCGGAACAAGGTCAGCCGGAGAACTGGACATTCAACGCCGATTCTCCGTGGACCAAAGTGGGTCGTTTTCAAGCAGCCGTGGCGCTTAACTTATTGGACAGGCCATCCGACGTTTGGAACGACCCTTTCTCTGCGAACATAAGCTTGGTGAGCGAGGCTTACACAGTTGCGGGCCAGGTTGAGCAGTCGCTCGCATTGATTCAACCGGAAGAGTTTAGGTTGAATCTGAGCAATGACCACAACCCGTGGGATTGTGGGTACAAGAGAAAGTTGCGCGCAGCGTTCGTTTACAATGGTGTCGAGTACTCGGGGATCGGAGTAACCGATCCGAACGTATGGCGCTATTGTGAAGACCGATTTCCGGGGCCGGGCCACCCTAGCGAAGAAATTACACTACCAGGTGGAGACAGGTACAGCCTTTGCCTGTCGCTTGCTCCGCCTTTTCCTGACAACAACAACACCCAGTCAAAGCTCGTCGCTGGTGTTATTAAGCAACGCTAATTCCAGGTCGTGTAGACATGAATACATTTACTATCGGTTTTACCAAAAAGAGCGCCGAAGACTTTTTCAGTTATCTTCGCCAGAACAATGTCGTTCGGTTGATCGATGTTCGTCTGAACAATGTCTCGCAACTGGCCGGCTTTGCGAAACGAGATGATCTGAGATTCTTTCTTTCGGAGATTTGCGGCGCAGACTACTTGCACGTCCCAGACCTCGCGCCAACAAAAGATTTACTCGACGCATATAAAAAGAAGAATATTCCTTGGGTTCAGTACGAAGATCAGTTTCTTAACCTAATGGCCAAAAGAAACATCGAGCGCATAATTGACCGATCTACTCTTGATCGCGGCTGCCTTTTGTGTAGCGAACACGAACCTCATCACTGCCACCGGCGGCTTGTAGTGGATTACTTAAACGATTCGTGGGGATCGATCTTAAAGGTTAAGCACCTGTATTGATGATGAATACTGTCCTGATCCTCTATCCTTCCCTGTTTCGATGCAAAAGTAAATTTCGCAGAAAAGTAGTGAACATTACCGCAAAAATGGGTGTTTTCGATGTGGTTTCTCCATCCGACCCGAATGGACTAGTAGCGGAGTTTGTAGAGATTAACCCTCAAGCTAAGAATTGCACTATTGAGGTGTATTGGAAGGAAAAGCGTGCGCTAACACACGCCATTGTTTTTGACGACGGGGAAGAATTTCCACGAGAGCTCGAATGGCTCCAATTAAATAATGTCCCGACCCGATCAATAAGAACACCGCTTACCAGAGTCGTAAACATAAAAGACGATCCGGAATATAGTAAGAAAGGAAATACGGCGAGCTATGAGTATATTGGCCGCGGATCGTATTGGGGAAACCCGTATTCCATGTACGATTCGGGCGAGAGTCGAGAACAAGTTATCGCCAAGTACAAGTACGATTTCGAGCGCGACCTTTTTCCAAACAAGGAAAAGTCGAAAGCCCTTGGTCTGATCGGCAAAAGACTAGGGTGTTTTTGTAAACCAGCGCCTTGCCACGGAGATGTATTGGCAGACTATCTAAACAGCTACGACGACGGCCAGTGACGTCCGCTTCCCCACACAATGTCTGAGAAGAAATCATGGCCCTTGACGATCTTTCTAGCTCGTTCAGATATGGACGCGCCGGAAGACACAATAAAGGTGGAGGATTCGGCTAAAAGTATTGATTTAGCAATACCCGGATGTGCGCAATCCAAGTTGTACGTTAAGCCGAACACGCCGAAGCAACCAAAGTGGGCAAATCTGTTCGCGGACAACATAGATGTAAGTGAGATTGGCAAATCGTCAAGTGTTTCGGCAGCGCTATTCGTCAAGATTAAGAACGATTCATTTGTGCTCACTTTCGGCTATGGACGCCACCTTGTTCGAGAAGATACTTGTGAAGAGCGCTTTGGCCTTATTTGTACGCTGAACTCTGTTCATCCAAATAGTTTGAGATGCGTCGACATTCAGTCGCTCGATGCAATTCAAAGTCATTCGCGCATTCAGTCTGGTCTAGAGATCCCCGCTGATCAATTCGGTCTGAACGTTGAGCAGGACATGTTGAAAGCCGTTGTAGGCGCACCTAGTGACGGAAGCCTCGGCGCACGGATGACTGGAACTGATGCATTGTCTGTGTCGGTGCGGATGGATTTGACGGATCTCGCAGTCTTACTCCGATCCTATCGGGACCAGTACCACAAGGACCTTAGCGCTACAAACTATGCATGGGTCAACAACATAAATCTAGTTAAGGGTTCATCATCGTTAGTGCCAGTTCTTGACGAGTATGTTGTTGCAAAGTTCAAAGATGAGGACTATGAGGACCTTTGGTTGGCCATCCCAGAGATCATAGACTGGAATCATGTAAGCGGATTCAAGTATCAGGCTGGGGGCAAGGCCATGTACCCCGATATCAATCTCGAAGGCTTTCTTTCAACAATCTCACCAAAAGACGATTTGACCTGCGATTTGCTTAGGAATCGCAAGGTGTATTGTGTCGACGAGGATCACAACAGGACGGGCAAGTCCTGGTCAATTTACAAGTGTTTGTACGCTGAGGTAGAGCACGACGGTCAGAAATACATTTTTAACGGAGGGCTCTGGTACCGAGTTGACAAAAATTTTGTAACCAAGACCAATCAAGACTATTCGAAGATCCCAATTTCTTCGTTATCGCTTCCCCTGTACAGCGGTGGTGGCGAGGGTTCTTATAACCAAAGCGTTGCGGCGACGGACCCTGACAGATTTGATCTATTGGATGATAAGAAAAAAGTATTTCACGGTGGCGGACATGGCCAAGTAGAAATTTGCGATTTGTTTACAAAAAATCGCGAACTCATTCATGTAAAAAGATACGGAAAATCAACTGTTTTGAGTCACCTTTTCGCGCAAGGGTTTGTCTCGGGCCAACTACTCCAGCTAGATCCTGAGTTTCGCAAAAAGGTAGCGGGCAAGTTGAGCGATGGATTCAGTGAACTAATCGATGTCGACGAAAGACCGGCGGATAAGGCATACACAATCGTTTACGCGATCATAAGCGAATCGATGTCACCGAAATTACACCTTCCGTTTTTTTCGCGTGTGAACCTTAACAACACTTTTCGCCAATTGGATGGGTTCGGGTACAAAGTGGAGTTGCTAAGGATCGGAGTGGATCCCGAATACTCGAAAACGAAGAAACTGCCTCCGGAGAAAGAAAAGAAACTGTGACCGACACGAGATTGCGTCTTGAATTTTTCGGAAATGGGCTCCGCCGAGTCTCGTGCGGTGGTACAAACTAATTACAGAGCCCCTTTAATCCAATGAAAAACATAGCCAAAGGCCGACTATCGATCGATTCAGAATCCACGTGTCGGTGATTTGATTCCCCCCCTGAGGACCAGTCCGTTCGATCACTCTAGGAATCCGTCGCGGGCACATCCTGAGACTCGCTAACTAGTGAGTTGAATCTCAGGGTTTACGGTCAGAACTGCTGATGCGGTTCGCCTTGCAGAGAAATAGCCTAAATGCTCAGTCTGCATCGTCACAATGCAGCGTTCGAAATCCTGTCGGTGTTGTTCCAAACTTCGCTGCGAAGGCAGTACGGAACGCTGCCTCGGAACGGTAGCCGACGGCACTTGTAATCTGCTTGATGGGCATGCCGGCCTGGAGCAGGTCTCGTGCTCGGGTCAGGCGAGCATTCTCTATGTACTTGGCTGGCGGCTCGCCCATTGCGGCAGAAAACTTCCGAAAGAAAGTGCGTTCGCTCATACCTGATTTCTCCGCGAGATCCGCAATACGGATCGGCTGGCTGAGGTTTTTGTCGATCCAGCGAAGCGAATCCTCGAACGGGTGTCCGGACTTTGTCTGTGCTTTCAGGACGTCAGAGAACTGCGATTGATTTCCCGGGCGATGGGAATACACGACAAGCATTCTCGACACGAATGTCCGCGCCTCAGATCCAAAATCTCGCTCCAGCATCGCGAGCGCCATATCAATGCCGCTGGTGACGCCCGCAGACGTCCAGACGCCGTCGTCTTCGACGTAGATCGCGTCCTCGTTCAAGTCGACGTTGGGATACGTCCGCTTGAATTCATTGCACGCGCCCCAGTGCGTCGCTACCGTTCTGCCGTCGGCAATACCGGCGCTCGCGATCACAAAACTGCCTGTGCAAACGGACGCGATCCGCGACCCGGCCGACCGAGCCTCGCGAAGCCAGTCGCGGAGTTCTGAATCCTTGCAAACCTCTTCCACTGCGGTCTTGAAGCCGCCGGTTACGATGACAGTGTCATTCCGGCCTGGATGAGCTTTTCGAACTGGGCTGGACTGGATCGTGACGCCCTCGAAACTCTCGATATCGCCGCCACTGGATGACACAGGCGTCGTCCGATACGCGGCCCGCTCAAGAAACTTGTTCGCCGTGGCGAAAACGCTGGCAGGGCCACACAGGTCGAGCAACTCGAACCCTGGATAGGCCACGATGTAAATCTGTTTCGTCTCGCGCATGTGGCGGAATATAGTCGAAAGTTGTCATTTCTGCCAAGCCCTGTGCGGCGTAACCTGTCATTCAACGTTCTAATCGTGAGACAGGAAATGATCGTCCTTCCAGCGTCGCTTCGATATGCCTTCGCCCTCGCTTATTCGTACGGCGCTGCAGTGCACTGTATGAACATGCTGGACATGACCGGGTTCGACTGGAGCGCTGCGCCAGCCAAGTGGCAGCTGCTGGATGTCGTCTATTTGATACTCGACATCGCAGTCGTGGGCTTTCTTCTTAGCGGGCGAGCGTTGGGTACGGCTCTGCTCGCGGTTGCTGCCGTCAGTCAAATTGTCCTGTACACACTGTTCCGCACGTGGGTTCTCGACGTGCCCGCCGCTTACCGGGTCGATCCCGCGGCCGAAAGCTATCTCGATGGACTGATCGCATTTCATGGTGTGACGCTGATTTCTATTCTGGTCACCGTGTTATTGCGAACGAGTCCACTTCTAAAGAGGGCGCAACACACATGACCCATAAGAACCGAAGTCAGATTGCACTTTCCTTTGTGATCCCTTTTCTTGTGCTATCTGCGCCCGCGGCCTACCCACAGTCGGAGAGCCAACGACTGCATGGAACCTACGTCTCGCCGGGAATGGCAATGGTCGTCCACTTCGAGCCGTGTTCCGAGAGTGCGCGTCATACTTGCGGCGAGCTTCTCTGGTCCTGGCATGGCGAGAGCGAACTCGAGCTCGGTTATGGCTCCGACGTGATTGTCGATCTCGCTGCCAGCGACGACGGCTGGCAGGGCAGCCTGATCGATCCATCGAACGGTCGACGCTACCGCGGAACGATCAAGCGCGTTGGAACGGACACGCTGGAACTCAAAGGATGCGCCGGTTTCTTTTGCCGGTCCGAAGTGTGGCACTCGCTCGAGCATGTCGCGGCGCGAATCGACTCGCTGCAGGGCATGACGAGCATCGAAGAGGCGCAGCCGTGAGCCGTCGCGATGCTTCGACACACAGAACAGATCGACAGACGGTCTCGGCAATGCTGCTTCTGGCCGCCTCTTTGAGCGCTTTGCTGGTAGTGCCAGGACTCCCGGCTCTGCAACTGCACGACCCCGGTCATTGGGGACTTCTTGCGTTTCTCGCTGCGGTCGCCCTTTTTCTCTGGAAACGACACGCCTCGTGGAAGCCGCGGAGCATGAATCGCTTCAACGCACGGTGCGTTCTGGTCGGCATGCCGATCATCTACATCGCATACGCGCTGGTGAACAAAGGCAGCGGCCTATTCGTCTTGTTAGAGCTCTCCGGCCTTGTCTTCTGGGTGGTCCTGGTGATCATGGCTGGACGCCGTCTGGAACTCGTCTGGATCGGCGTACTGCTTCACGCCGCATGGGATGCGGCTCACTTCGGTCGAACGGACTACGTACCCGATTGGTACGCGGCAGCCTGTCTCGTCGCGGACATTGGTCTGGCTGGCTTCATCTGTATGTCGTTGCATGCAACACGGGGTGAAGGTAATTAGGCATACGGACTTCGCATTTTGAACAAAGCCAAGCCCGGCTTGCCGCTACCGCAAAACCTTCCCTTCCGTCTCCGGCAAAAACAACGCAGCTACAAACGTCGCGGCGAGAAATGCCGAGATAAAACTTACCGTCTGCAGGAAGCTGCTGGTCGCGAGCATCGCGCCGATGGCGATCGGTGCGACCGCGTTTGCGATGCGTTGCGCGGAGATGCCCCAGGCGACGCCGGCGCCGCGGATGTCGGTTGCGTAGATTTCGCCGAGCCAGGTGTTCCAGACGCCCCAGGCGCCGAGGCTGAAGAACGAGAGCGCGAAGTTCCACGCGTACATTTCGTTCATCGTTTCGGAGTTTGCGAAGCCGAAGCCGGTGACCGCGGCAACGAAGACGAAAGAGGTCATCACCTTCTTGCGACCGAAGCGCCCGGTCAGGAAGCTCGCGGCGATGTAGCCGGGGAACATGAACAGCGCCGAGATCGCCATGAACGAAAGCCCCTGTGGTGCCGAAAGTCCCTTCTTGGCGAGCAGCAGCGGCATCCACGAGGTCAGAGCCCAGTAACCCCATGAGAAGCAGAAATTAATCAGAGTCTGCAGCGCGGTGACGCGGATGATGGGTCGGTGGAAGATGTCGAAGAACGAAGCGTCCGCCTCGCCGCCGACGCTTGCAGGCATCGGGCTGACGTGGGCATCGACATGGTTCGCCGACAGCCGTCGAATCGCAGCTTCTGCTTCGTCCGTGCGGCCCTGTTTGGCCAGCCAGTAAGGCGACTCGGGGACGCATTTGTAAACCACAATCGCCCACAGCCCCGACAGTGCGCTGAAGCCGATGACCCAGCGCCAGCCGAGATCGCCAAGCAGCGAGGTCACGCCGATCGCAACGAGGACGCCGAGCGGCCAGCCCGCCGACAGATACACTGTTGCCTTGCCGCGAACGCGAACGGGGACGAGCTCCTCGAAGAAGGGAAATGTCACCACCAGCGCACCTGCCAGCACAACGCCACCGATGCCGCGCAACAGCAGCAGCATTTCAAAGGTCGGCGCGACTGCGCTTAACAAGGGAAGCGGCCAGTAGAGCGCGAGGCTCAAGACGAGACTTTTGCGTCGACCAACGCGGTCGACGAGGCGGCCCCAGATCAGCGCGCCCGGGATCATGCCGATAAACATCGCGCCGATCAGCCGGCCGATGTCCACGGTCGAGAGCTCGAACTCGGCGCCGACCGATGCGCTGTTGAAGATGATGATCATCATCTCCCAGGACTCGATAACGAAACTGACAAACAGCACGAGGCCGGCAATCCAGTGCGCTCTCGTGAGCGGCATCTCCTCGAACCACTGGCCGACGTCTTTCTGGTTTACCGCTGTCGTCATCAGACTCTCTCCTGGCACTTACAAACCGGCGTCTCGAAATTCATCGGATGCGCGAACAAGCTCAATTGCCATGCCCGGATCCATGGGTGAATGCGCGCCGTCCGGAACGATCTTGAGCGTCGATTTCCTCAAAGCCTTGTGCAGTTGCCACGCCGAGATCGGCGGGCAGATCGTGTCGTAGCGGCCGTGCACGATCGAAGTCGGGATCGTCGACAGGACGTCGGCGTTATCGAGAACGTAGTTGTCACTCTCGACGTAGAAATTGTGCGATGCAAAATGCGACTCAATACGCGCGATCGACAGCGCGGAATTGTCTGCGAGCATCTGTGCGAGCTGGCCTTCGTCGGGGAACAGCGTGTTCATCACACCTTCCCAGCGCGCCCACGCTCGCGCGGCGTTCAATGCAAGTTCTTCATCATCGCCGTTGAGTATTTCGCAGTAGGCCGCGACCGTGTCGCTCGCCTCGCCGACCGGCGCCCGAAACTTTTCGTACTCGTCGGGATAGATGCGTGCAGCGCCCTCCGAACCGTACAGCCAGTCGATCTCGAATTGCCTGCCCAAGAAAATGCCGCGAATGATCATGCCGGCGACACTGTCGGGATGCTGGATCGCGTAGCAAAGCGCAAGAATGCTGCCCCAGCTTCCGCCCATGACAATCCAGTCCTCGATACCGAGGTGGTCTTTCAGCGCCTCGAGATCATTGATGATGTGCTGCATCGTGTTCTCACGGATCTCGCTGTGCGGCGTGCTGCGCCCGGCACCCCGCTGGTCGAGCAGCACGATGCGGTAATGCGCCGGGTCGAAGAACCTCCGATAGCCCGGTGAGATGCCGACGCCCGGACCGCCGTGCAGGAACAGCGCAGGACGCCCGTCGGGATTGCCGACTTCCTCGTAAACAAGGGTATGCAGATCGGAGACCTTAAGTTTCGAAACTTCATAAGGCTCGATCTCCGGATACAGCGGATCATCCTGGCGGGCTGTGTTCATGCGGGTTCCTCGTCGATCGCGACCGCGCGGATCGGAATCGGTGACTCAAGAAATTCGTCTGGCTCGGCCTGCGCGTATATCCTTTCCAGCGTTTCGAACCCGTCGACAACCTCGCCGAAGGCCGCAAAGCCCTGGCCGTCCGGCTGTCTTTTGCCGCCGTAGTCCAGCGATGGTTCATCGCGCATGCAGACGAAGAAATTGCCGTACAGCTCTCGCCGGTCGAATCGTGCGGCTGAGACCGTCCACTTTTTGTGCGTGAGTCCGGTCAGCTTCGTGTTCTCGTGGTCGATGCGATGGCGGGGGCCGGTTAAGGCCTGCTTCGGACCCATCTGCACGACATGAATAGGGCAGGGGTCGTCGTCGCGGTGATTGGCGGGACTGACAATGCGAAAAACGCTCGACGCATCGAGAAAGCCGCTGCGTGCGAGATAAGCGAAGTAGGCGCAGGTGGCCGGGGCGCGGTCGTCGAAAAAGTGAATCGTGAACGTTCCTGCGGCAGAGTGGATATCGAGATGCGTCATCGTGTCCGCCGGTGCCGGGTCGTCCGGGCCTACTTCTTCTTTTTGCCGTCGAGGCTGGACGGAAACAGGACCGGGGTGCCGACCCAGAGGATGACGGCGACGTCGTCCGTGTGATTCGTCATCAGGTGGTCGATCTGCGTGTTGTGGTGTGCCGCGTCACCAGCCTTCAACACAAACTTCTCGTCGCCGAGCACGTACTCCACCTCGCCGCTGATGACATAGAAGAAGTCTTCGCCTTCATCGCGGTGCACGGCGGGCAGGCCGGTGCCGGGCGGCATCTCCATCAGTAGCGCATTCATCTTCTGGTTGCGAAGCTGCGCGTCGATCCGCTTGTAGATCACCGGCGAGTCGATATCGACGTAGCGGGGATCGTCGGCGCGTCGCACGAGGCTCGTCGGTTCCGGCGGCGTCAGGAAGTAGTTCACGTCGGTGTCCAGGGCGGCGGCGATGTTGATCAGCGAGACGATGGACGGCGTCGCCTTGCCGCGCTCGGCCTGGGACAGGAATGCGGCGGAGAGTTCGGATCGGTCTGCGAGCTCCTGCAGCGTGAAGCCCATTTCGAGACGCTTTGCCTTCAAGAGGCCGCCGATGGACCGTTTTAGTGTTTCTTTCGGATTGCGTTGCGGTCTGGCCACGTGCTGCTCCCCCATGCGCTACCCGTGCATTCTATCGACATTTTTCATAGTGTCAAAAATTTCTTGCATCACTTAAAATTTTAAGTCATAGTGAAATTTGAAGTGACGGTAGTTCCGAATTTCGCGGCCTGCCAGTCACGGATCACAACCGCATGACTCTTGATTCAAGAGGGGGAGGACGAGCATGTTGATTCTCAGACTGGCACTGCCCGCACTGGCTGCCACCTTTTTCGCTGTCTCTGCCCTGCCGGCTTCCGCACAGGATGCCGACGGAGCCGACGACGCCTCACTGGAAGAAATCATCGTCACGGCACGCCGCCGCGAGGAATCGATCCAGGAAGCGCCATACGCCGTCACCGCCTTTAATGCCGAAGCCGTCCAGGATGCCGGGATTGACCGCGTCGAAGACTTCGTCGCGCTGACCTCGAACGTCACGCTGGCGACGTCGCAGGGCATTGGCACGAGCTTCCTGAGTATCCGCGGGCTCACCCAGGTTCGAAACGGCGAAGCACCTGTCGCGACGATCGTCGACGGTGTCCTGCAGTTCAGCGGCATCCAGTTCCGCCAGGAACTCTTTGATATCGACAGCATCCAGGTCGTCAAGGGTCCGCAGGGCGCAATCTACGGACGCAACGCGACCGGCGGCGCGATCATCATCAACACGAAGCGTCCCGGCGAAGAAACCGAAGGCTATTTGTCTGCCGGTGTCGGCAACGGCGACGAGTACTCGCTCGAAGGCTCGATCGGCGGGTCAATAGGTGACGGTCTCTACGGACAAGTCTCCGCGCGCTACATTGATCGCGAAGGCTACCTCGACAACATCACCCGCAACGAGAAGGCCGACCGTTTCGAAGACCTCACCCTCCGCGGCCGACTGATCTGGGAAGCCTCCGACGCGGTCAGCGTCGATCTTCGCGGCAGCCTCCAGGCGCACAAGGGCCGCGGCATCGGCTTCCAGTACCAGGCTGTCGACCTCGCCGCCGACGGCATCACCGCGATTGGCTTCGGAACGGACACGGGTCCGATCGATGCCAATAATGTGCTCGAAGTTCGCGACAACAACGTCGATCTCGGGGAACGCGACATGACCGACTTCTCCGTCAAGGTCGACTGGGAGACAGATGCGGGTACGTTCACATCCACAACGTCCTACACGACAATCGAAGAGTGGGCCGACTCTGACCAATTCCCCTACACCAACGCTCGCAGTTCGCCCGCGCTCTTCGGTTTCGACGGAACGCAGACCGGCTGGTTTGACCTGAGCGCGTTAAGCCAGGAACTCCGCTTCACTTCACCCTCGGAGCAGCGCGTGCGCTGGGAAATTGGTGCCTATTACCTCGACTGGGACCGCTTCGTCTCGCTATCCACCGGTGTCGACACGGGGGCAGGCATCATCCGTCTTGAGCGCCAGCCGACGACGGATCCCGCGAACCCGACGACCTCCTTCCTTGCGGACGATAACGACAACACGGCCAAGGCCATCTTCGGCCAAGTCAACATCGACCTCACCGACATGGTCGAGCTGTCAATCGCCGCGCGCTACGACGAAGAAGAGCGTGTGCAGAACGTCTCGCCCCTGCAGTTCCCCGCGGGACAGCCGGGCGCGCGCAATGAAGCAACCTTCGACAAGCTGCAGCCCAAGATCACGCTGCGCTATCAGCCCAGCGATACCGCCAACTGGTATCTGACCTGGGGCGAAGGCTTCCGCAGCGGGCAGTTCAACCAGAACGGCATCGCGGCAGTTGCAGCCGGCGCTGGCATCAACGGTGTCTCGGACATCGCAGACCAGGAAGACTCGGAGTCCATCGAAGTCGGCTTCAAAGGCCAGTTCGCGGATGACCGCCTGCGCCTCAGCGCGTCGATCTTCTCGACCGACGTCGAAGGCCAGCAGTTTTTCTCCTTCATCGGTGCGATCAGCGCACAGATACTGACGAACATCGACCAGGTCGATCTGCAGGGTGGCGAGATCGATCTCGTCTACCGCGCCACAGAGTACCTCGACTTGTTCGCGTCCTACGGCTACACCGACTCCGAGATCAAGGCGTATAACGTCGACCCGGCCGCGGTTGGCAACAAGGCGCCCTACATCGCCGAAAACACGATCAACCTGGGCTTCCAGTGGGAGTACCCCTGGGATATCGGCGATACAAACCTGTTCACGCGCGTCGACTTTGAACGTCGTGGCGAGCAGTACTGGGATGTCCTGAACTCAACGGCAAGAGACGAGCTGGATCTTCTAAATCTGCGCTTCGGTGTCGAAGATCGCGAGGGCCAGTGGTCCGCCATCGCCTCTGTCGACAATGCGACCGACGAGCTCTACAACTCCGAATGGGTTGCGGGCGGCTTCTCGGCGCGCGCTCCCGGACGGATCTGGCGCGCAGAATTCCGCTACAACTTCTACTAGGCGCCGACTATGACTCATTATCACGTCTCTGCAGATATTGGCGGCACGTTCACGGACATCGTCATTCAGCCGTCCGACGCGCCGGTCTACGTTGGCAAGGTGCCAACAACACCTGAAAACCCAGCGAAGGGCGTCATCAACGGCATCAACCAGCTCGTGCCGGACCTTTCGGACGTCGAGTTCTTCGTCCACGGCACGACGGTCGGGTTGAACGCCTTCCTCGAACGACGCGGCGAACGCGTGCTGCTCGTAACGACGGCCGGTGCTCGCGACAGCTACACGATCGCCCGCGGCAATCGCCACACGCTCTATGAACTACGATACTCAAAGCCCGAGCAGCTCGTTCCCCGACGGGACGTCCACGAAGTACGCGGACGACTTGCGTGGGACGGCGAGGTACTCGAACCGCTGAACCGCGACGACTTTCAGCCGATCATCGAAAAGGTGAAGGCAGAGGGCATCAATGCGGTTGCGGTCTGCCTGCTGCACGCCTACGCCTATCCGGAGCACGAGCTCGAGGCGCGCAAGATTCTGAAAGAAGCGCTGCCCGGTGTTTCGATCTCACTGTCGCACGAGGTGGCTCGCGAGTGGCGCGAGTACGAACGCGCGTCGTCGGCGGTAATGAATGCCTACGTCGCACCGGTCGTCGAGCGCTACTTGAGCAGTCTGCAAGAGCAGCTCGTCGACATGGAGATGCAGGCACCGGTGCACATCATGCAGTCCAGCGGCGGCGTAACGACGGCGGAAAGCGCGCGCGAGAAACCGGTCTTCACGCTGCTCTCCGGTCCGGTCGGCGGAACGATCGCCGGGACGTCGCTCGCGGAGTCCGCGAACCGACCGAACCTCCTTTGCGTCGACATGGGCGGCACTTCTTTCGACTTGAGTCTCGTCATTGACGGCAAGGCCAGCACAACGCTCGAAACAGAGCTCGAAGGCCTTCCGCTGCTCATGTCGATCGTCGATATCCAGACGATCGGAACCGGCGGCGGATCGATTGCCTGGATGGACAACGGCGCGATGCGCGTCGGGCCACACAGCGCGGGATCGATTCCCGGACCGGCCTGCTACGGCCGTGGTGGAACCGAGCCGACGGTGACAGACGCAAACCTCTTTCTCGGGCGACTCGGCGCCAAGTCGCTACTCGGCGGCGACATGTCACTCGACGAAGACGCGGCCAGGAAGGCGATGGAGAAACTCGCGCCCGAAGCAAACCTTGATCCGACTGCATTCGCCGAGGGCATCCTGGCAATCTCCAATGCGGCGATGGCCGATGCGATGCGCACGATCACCGTCAGCCAGGGCGTCGACCCGCGTGAGTTCACACTAGTCGCCTTTGGCGGTGCCGGACCGATGGCGGCGGCATTCCTCGCACAAGAACTCGACATCCGTGAAGTCCTGATCCCGCGCTTCCCCGGCACATTCTCCGCCTGGGGCATGCTGCAGACTGATTTACGTCACGACTTTACGATGAGCTTCTTCCGCGCGGCAGACGGTGTCGACGTCGATGAACTGGATGCGGCCTACAAGGATCTTGAGGCGGAGGGTAAGGAATCGGTCCTCAAGGAAGGCATTGCCGAGAAGGACATTTCCTACCAGCGTTCCGCCGACATGCGTTACACGGGACAGGAATACACGATCAATGTGGCTGTCCCGTCGACGGTAGACATGGATGAAGTCATCAAGAACTTCCACGAGGCGCATCAGCGCCGCTACGGTCACTCCAGCCCCGGAACCCCGATCGAGTTCGTCAACATCCGTGTTGCCGCGATCGGAACGGTCGGCAAGGTCGCTGCGTCAGAAAAAGTTCAGGACAAGCAGAGTGACGATGCGGTACTCGGTGAACGCGAGGCGATCTTCGACGGCAAGTCGCATAAGACACCCGTTGTCGCAAGAGACCGGCTTGGCACGAAAGACCATATCGACGGACCGGTCATCATCGAGGAACAAAGTGCAACGACGGTGGTGCCGCCCGGCTGGAAGGTTTCGGTCGACGATAAAGGCAACGTCCTGTTGAAGCGGGAGGCAAACGCATGAGCAAGGTTGATGCAATCACGACAGAGATTATTCGCAACGCGTTTATCTCGATCGCCAACGACATGAATGCAACGCTGATCCGCAGCGCATTCACGCCGGTTATCTACGAAGGCAAGGACTGTTCGGTCGCGTTGATCGATGAAAACGGCGACGTCCTCGGGCAGTCACTGGGACTCCCGCTTTTCCTCGGCAATCTCGAGATTTGCGTGAAGCTGATCGCCGAAGAACACGGCTGGGACTACTTCCAGGACGGCGATGTGTTCTACATGAACGATTCCTACATGACCGGTACGCACCTGAATGACTCGACGATCATCATGCCGATCTTCTGGGAGGGCGAGCGAGTCGGCTTTGCGGCCTCGCGGGCGCACTGGCTGGACGTGGGTGCGAAAGATCCCGGCACGCCGGTCGACTCGCATGAGATCTACCAGGAGGGCACACGCTGGGGTCCGACGCGACTCTACGATGCCGGCAAACCGCGCTGGGACGTCATCGACCTGCTGCGGCGTAATAGCCGCTTCGGTGAGGCAACGATCGGCGACATGAACGCCCAGATTGCAGCCGGACGCACCGGCGAGCAACGACTGCGTGCGCTGTTCGATCGCTTCGGAAAAGATGCGATCCGCGCAGCGCGGGATGCGATCTTCGAGCAGACCGAAAGCCGCGAGCGCGAAGCGGTCGCGGCACTGCCCGACGGCGAGTACGAGGCCGAAGGTTTTCTCGACAACGACGGTCTCGGCAGCGATCCGCTGCCGGTGAAGCTTACCGTCCGGAAAAAGGGCAACTCGATGACGGTCGACCTCACAGGGTCGGCAGCGCAGGCGAGGGGCCCGGTCAATTGCGGCATGACGCAGACGATCGCCGCGGCACGCGTGGCTTACAAGCTGCTGATCTGTTCCGACGTTTCGCCAAACGGCGGTTCGTTCCGCGCGCTGGAGGTGACGGCACCAGACAAGACGATCTTCTCCGCGCAGGAGCCGGCCGCTTGCGGCTGGTATTTCTCCTCGCTCGGACTCTTAATCGATCTCTTGATCAAGGCGCTCGCTCCGGTCATGCCAGACAAAGCAGCCGGCGCGCACTACGGCGACTCGATGGTCATCACGATCGCCGGAGCCGATCCGCGCAACAACGATGAGTTCTACCTGATGATCGAGCCGACGACAGGAGGCTGGGGTGCATTCGACGGCGGAGACGGCGCGAACTCGCTGATCAACAACGTCAACGGAAGCTTTAAGGATCTGCCGATCGAAGTCTTCGAGAGCAAGTACCCGCTGCGCATCCTCGACTATGGCGTACGCCAGGACTCCGGCGGCGCCGGCAAGTATCGGGGTGGCAACGGTACCTACCGGGAATACGAAGTGCTCGCCGACTCCGACCTTTTCCTCTGGTTTGAACGCTCCGAAACGACAGGCTGGGGCATCTTCGGCGGGGAAGACGGTGCGCCACCGAACGTCATGGTCAATCGTCCCGACGATGAGACGCGCGAGTACCTGAAAGTGAACGGCATCAAGGTTGGCAAGGGCACCGTGATCAAATCACTGACCGGCGGTGGCGGCGGTTACGGACTCGCCGTCGAGCGCGACCCGGAAGCCGTCCGCCAGGATGCAATCGACGGCTACGTGTCGATCGACCGTGCTGCGGAAGCCTACGGCGTCGTATTGACCGACGCACTCGAAGTCGACGAGACAGCAACCAGCAAACGGCGCGAGGCGATGCAAGCCAGCGCGTGATGAACGACGACGGCCGGAGGGGGAGACCGACATGCACCGAGCCTGGGTATTACACGAGTACAGCGGCTTCGAGGGCTTGAGTCTCGAAGAGTTTCCAGACGAAGAACCGGGTCCGGGCGAGGTTCGCCTGCGCGTCGAGGCCTTCGCACTCAACTGGGGCGACATGGACTTGATGGAGGATCGCTACTCCTACAGTTTCTCGAGCTTCCCTGCGCGTATTGGAATGGAGGCCGCCGGCATTGTTGACGCGATCGGACCCGACGTTGAGGGGATCGAGCTCGGCGAGCGTTACAGCACGCTGCCGCATTTCTACGACAATCGCGGAGCGAGCGGCGAGTCGCTGGTCGTCAAGGCACGCTATCTCACCAAATCGCCGAAGAGTTTGAGCGCCGTCGAAAGCGCGAGCATCCTGATGCAGTACCTGACGGCTTACTACCCGGTCGTCGAGCTCGCGAAGGCGGGACCGGGACGTCACATCCTCGTGACCGCGGCGACGAGCACGGCGGGCACAGCCGCCCTCGAAATCGGTCGGCTGTTCGATGCGACGATGATCGGAACGACACGTTTCGACTACAACCGCGAGTACCTCGAGAAGGCCGGTGCCGATCACGTCGTGCTGACTGACGACTCAAACGAAGGTCTCGCCGATGAACTGAAGCGCATCACCGACGGCCACGGCATCGATGCGGCGTATGACGCAATTGGCGGCGGGTTGATGAATCACTACGTCGGCGCGCTGGCGAAGAATGCACGTATCTTTTTTTACGGCATGCTCGACAGCACCTTCCCCGAGATTCCCTATCACGCGCTCTTCCAGTCGAACGCGCTGTTCCAGGCGTATTCGGTGTTCAACTATCTCGAAGACGACGAGATGTGCGCCAAAGGGATCAAGTGGCTCAACGAGGCGCTGGAAGCAGGACAGATTCGCCCGACAATCGATCGTGTTTACCCGCTCGAGGAATACCAGGAAGCGTGCCGGTACATGCGCCAGCCACGCAAATCACACGGGAAGGTCGTGATTGAAACGGGTGTGAGTTAGCTGCTCGGACTGCCGATGATTCGGCAAAAAACCTTCAGCCTTCCACGTGAACAACCATCGGCTCTTCGATAGATTCCTGCAGCTTTAAAAGCCGCGCGAGCAGCGCATCAGTCACCGTCTGGCCGCGGGCCAGGATCAATACATCATTCTCGGTGAAGAGGTCGCGGGACATGGTCATGCCGACGCGGAGCTTGTTGAGCTCCAGCTTGAGTTCACGAGCGTCGTCAGCGCGCCGCCGTTTGTCATCAAGCCAGGCGACAAACACGTCGACGACGGCAGGATCAAACCATTTGCCCTTCTCCTCTGAGAGGTAAGAGCGCGCCTCAACGACAGTCATGCGTTCTTCGAAGATTTTCCCGTCCAAAAGGTCTGCGTACGCCTTGCACACAGCCAGTATTCGGGCGGCCAACGGAATCTCCTCGCCGGGAATCTTGTCGGGAAAGCCTCGGCCGTCAAATCGCTCGCAGTGCTGTCGTACAATGGCGGCCGCACTCGCCAATGGTTCGAGACTGACGAGCGTTGTCTCTGCAATCACCGGGTGTCGTTGGAAATTGCGCTGCGCGTTGACGTCGAGGTCCGTGTAGGGTTCGGCGACGGCTGAGTCGGGGAGGGCAAGCTTGCCGATATCGCAAAGAAGACCTGCTTCGTAGAGAGCCTGGCACTGCGCGTCGTCTAGATGCATCAGCCCGCCCACAGCCTTCGCATCGTGAGCAACTGACAAACAGCTATCGCGGCCGTTCCGTGTATTCACCAGTCGGGAGAAAATTTCAATCGTCGTTCGGTAGCTCGCCTGCAGGTCCTCGTGTGCCGCTGCGAGCGTCTGCCGGGCTTCTTCAATCGCACGCGTTCTGTCAGCGACCTTTTTCTCGAGGCTGTCGTTGAGCGCACGAAGCTCCTCGTTCTGTTGCGACGTCAGCGCTTCCAGCCGGGTTTTCTCCTGCGCCAAGCGTCGCGTCTCAATCGCCTGCTCGATCGACATGACGATGTCAGCATCTTGCCAGGGTTTCGTCAGATAACGAGAAATCGACCCATTGTTGATCGCATTGATCGCGGACGTCAGATCGGCATAACCGGTCAAGAGCATACGAGTCGTCTCCGGCCACTGCTCAGAGACGTTCGTCAGGAATTCTGCGCCGTCCATTTCGGGCATGCGCATGTCGGACACCACGACGTCGATCGGCTGCTCGCTCAGAACATCGAGCCCCTCCGCGCCGGAGTTCGCGATATGCACTTTGTGGCCGGTCGGACGAAGCAGTCGTTTTAAGGACCGCAGCACCGGCGCCTCGTCGTCGACAAACAGAATGTGTGCCGTATCCGCACTCATGCGTGAGCCTCCTCGCCAAACCCTAACTCTGTCTCAAGCGCTTCGACGCGCGACGCGAGACCGATCCGGAACGCATCGGTGTCGGCAGGTTCAAGCCCGAGCAGGTCGAGAGCCGGTTGCAGCTCACCGTCGTCACATGAGGCTTCCGCGTCATGCGCATAGCCCGCACGAATCGCGACCTCGTTTGCGATTACAAGAGATGCATTCAATGGGTCTATTGACGGGTTGGAGGGATCGTGGTGGTGTTGGCGAATCGCGGAAACCAGGCAATCCGCCAGCCCCAGCAGCTCTGCAGCCTCGGCCCCAATCGCAGCGTGCAGTTCGAAGTCCGTCGACGCATCGCCACAGGCCAATATCGCTGAGACGCCGATGTCATGCAGTAGTCCTGCGACAAACGCCTGCAAGGGTTCCACTTGTCGGTGCGCCTCCGCGATCATCTGCGCCGCGATGCCCGTCGCCTGCGCGTGCCGCCATATGGAGGGATCGCCATGTCTTGGGTTGGCCATCAGCGCGCGCGACAGCTGGGTCGCAGCAAGCCGCCGCACCGTCTCCGCGCCAAGCACAACAAGAGCGCTGCGCAGCGATGCAATCGTATGCCGTTGCGAGTAAAACGCCGAGTTCGCAAGTCCGAGCACGCGTAACGAGAACTCGGGATCGTTCGCGATGGTCGCTTCGAGCTGATGGACTGGCATCTCGCGTAAGTCCTCCTGCGCGAGACTCAGGATGGTTGGAGAAACTGACGCTGCGCCGTCAACGAATCGTGCCGCAATCGACCGCGCCCTGACGGTCGCCGCGTCACCGGTCACGGTTTCGCTCCCGAGATCGGAAGCCGAATCGTGAACTCGGTTCCGACGCCTTCTTCGCTCTCTACTTCGATCGTGCCGCCGTGGTCCTGAACAATGCCGAACGAGATTGACAGCCCCAGCCCGGTGCCGGAGCCTACGGGTTTCGTCGTGAAAAACGGGTCGAATATCGAGCCGATTTTATCGGACGGTATCCCGCTTCCGGTATCGCGAAAGCGCAGTACTGCAAGATCTCCTTCAACAGCTGTCTTGATTCGAAGCGTTCCCTGAGAATCTATCGCCTGCGCGGCGTTGACGATCAGGTTCATGAATACCTGGTTCAGCTGAGCGAGATTGCAAAGGACCGGTGGCAATTCACCAAACTCCTTCACAACTTCGCACTTGTACTTGATCTCGTTGTCGACAACTTTCAGCGTTGATTCGATGCCGGCGTGCAAATCCTCTTCGCACATCTGCGCATCGTCCACGCGCGAAAAGCTCTTTAATCCCTGGACGATATCCTTCACGCGCTTCGATCCTTCGATCGAGTCGTGCAGTAGATCGCCGATATCTTCGAGAACGAACTCGATGTCTTCCTCGTCCTCAAGAGTCTTCATCGCCTGAAGAATTTCAGGGCGCGGTGATTCCTCCTGCACGTTTCTCGCATAGTCACGGTACCCGTCGATGAGCTTGTGCATGACGTCTGTGTAGCTTTTCAGCGAACCCAGGTTGCTCATGATGAAGCCGATCGGGTTGTTAATTTCATGCGCAACGCCGGCTGCGAGCTGGCCGACAGATGCAAGTTTCTCGGACTGTACGAGCTGGGCTTGTGCCGACTTCAGTGCAGCGTGAGCCTGCTCGAGCTCGACGTTTCGGCGCTGGACCGTTGCATGTTCCTTCTTGAGCGCCTCACTGGCGAGATAGAGCTCACGCGATTTCGACTCAAGTAACGACTCCGCGCGCTCGCGCGCAGCGCGCTCGCGACGAATCGCACGTTCCAGCGCCGCGACGGCGCCGTCCGGTGAGGCTGCGGATGTCTCAGCCAAATCTGAGCTCCAGGCGACAGTTCTCGGCTCCGTCGTGCATGCACTGTGTGTGATCTACCGCGATGGGTTGTTCAAAGACTTCTGCGACTCCGTCGATCAAGCCCTCCGCAAGCGGGCAAAGTTTCCGCTCGGATGTATAGATCATCGTCAGTTCATCCGACGACGGATCTTCATACTCGAATGTTGGCAGCAAGGAATCGGGATGTAGTTTCTTGACCTCGACGTGAATGACATCGTGAACGCTCGCGAGGAAAGACTTCGCACTGTGACCTTCCATGAATTCGGGATGGATTGATTGAAACCTGTGCATCATGTACTTGCCAAACGCGCGGATGAGTTCCGGACCGGAGGCGCCGGTAATCTTGGAGAGTTCTGTTACATAGGCGACCAGTTCTTCGTCCGGGTAGACATCGCTGCTCGTGTAGATCGCCTCAGAATCCGGCTGCGTGCGTTCGATCAGCTGGTCCCAGGTTTCCCAACCAAAGTTGTCGGTGACGAGGTCACCGAAAATATTGAATACCATTCCTTTCATGGGTACGTCCTCGTCAATTTGTTTAGCCAGCGACAGTTGCGATGAGGGTGTGCGCCTGGCCGCCAATCTCGACTTCGGCGACGTGCGCTGAATACGATGTTTGGTCGACCGTTAATTCAAATCGTCCAGCCGCAACATGTTCTGCTGCGGTCCGCCACGGGGGGGCTGCGATCTCACCGAGCCCGGCTCCCGGCAGGTGGCCGAACTGGTTTGCGAACCGTTCGTTGGCGTAGATCAGGCGGCTGTCCACATCGAGTGCCGCAATTGCGATCGGAAGCCGTTCCAGCACGTCGCGCGACGAATTCAGGAGCGCTTCCTGCAGCTGGAGCATTTCCGCCTGGCGCTGTTGCTGCTCCTCCAGGTCGGACGCGCGACGATTGAGATCGTCCACCGCATCTCTTTCAGCCGCGATTTCCGCAGCGCGCTCAAGGCAGTGTTGAACTACCGCCGTCAGTTCTTCGTCGTCCCAGGGCTTGGCCAGAAAACGGTAAACATTGCCGTCGTTGATTGCCGCGACCACCGATTCCATCTCGGCGTAGCCCGAGAGGATGCAGCGGACGGTGTTCGGGAAGCGTTCGCGAACTGTCTTGAGAAAATCTGTTCCGCGCATGCCCGGCATTCTTTGATCAGCGAAGACCAGTTGCACTTCGTGCGCCTCAAGCAGCGCGAGACCCTCCGTCGCGCTCCCGGCGGTCAGCACCGTCAGGCTGCTCTTGCGAAAAAGGCGCTTCATCGCGCGCAGAACGCCAGCGTCGTCATCGACAAAGAGGACCGTCGGCGTTGTCATCCGGCGCTCTCCGGCTGACCGTTTCTGATCCAGCTATCAATGTCACCGTGGCTCGTCGGTTTTCCGAAGTAGTAGCCCTGCGCCGTATTGGCACCGAGCTCCTGTGCCGCGGCGGCCTGTTCTTCCGTTTCAATTCCCTCGACGGTGGTCTTCATCCCGAGGTCGCTCGCCATCTCCAGCACTTTGGCGACAATGGTGTTGCCCTTTTCTGTTCCGAGCTGCTGGGTCAGTGACCGATCGAGTTTGAGTACGGTGAACGGAAGGTCGGTCAGGTATGACAGGGTTGTGGCGCCTGCGCCAAAGTCGTCAATGGCAAGTTCGACGCCGATTTCCGACAGTCGATTAAGCCTGTCGAGCGTTCCCTCGTCACAGTTGACTGCCTGCGACTCCGTGATCTCGATTTGCATCGACGAAGGAGGAATCGGGTGCTCGGCGAGTAGTTTCTCGAGATAGGTCACGAGTGCGTCGTCCCGCAGATCGACCGGCGAGACGTTCATGCCGACCCGGCCCTGCGGCCACTCGCGCAGCCACTGCTCAGCGCGATAGCAGACCTCGCAGACAACCCAATGCGTCAAAGCCGTCATCGCGCCACTTCGTTCCGCAAGGCCGATAAATCGATCCGGCCGCACGTTGCCGATGCTGGCTTCCCAGCGCAGCAGCGCTTCAACGCCACTCATGGATCGCGTCGCCAGATCGACCTGCGGCTGATACTGCAATGACAAGGATCCATTGCTTGCCGCGTGATGCAGCTCTCGCGTGAGTTTGCGGTCTTCGTCGAACTCGGCCCACGAAAGCTCACGATCGCCGCTTCCTTGGTCGTTGGAGGCGGTCCCGCCAGTACCGCCGGCGAAGGACTCCATCACGTGCCGGAACGAGGCCCGAAGATCCGCTTTCAGAATGGCGTCGTCCCACGGCTTCATCATGAATTTGTGGATGGCACCGCTGTCGATAGCGCGAGCAACTTCCTCCGACTGGAACCGGCCGCTGATCATCAAGCGTCGCTGCTGTGGGAATCGCCTCGCCGCTGCCGACAAAAACTCGATCCCGCTCGTGCCGGGCATGTCCTGATCGCAAATGATTACGTCGACAGCATCGTCTTTGAGAATGCGCTCAGCCGCTTCAGCGTCCTGCGCAGTTTGAATCTGATAGCCTTCGTTCCGCAGCAGACGCTTCAACGCACGCCGGACCGACGGCTCGTCGTCAACAATCAAGAGGCTCCCGGCGTTTGCCGCAACCATTCCTGCATCTCCTTCCGCATCTACGCTCCAATATCGGCATCCTTCGAGATTTCTTTATTCGTCGATTCGTGGCTTCCTGGCCCGTGTTCCGAGCTCTTAGGCAGATCGTCAAAACCTGCAGGAACCCGGCATCTGGTATCAGGCGAACGCCTGGCGAGGCGGGGTTCTCGGGACACGGAGGACAGCGTTTTCAGGACAGGCTCATCAGCGCCGGCGCCTGGGCTCCAGGCTTACCGCGAAAGAACGGTCACGGGTTATCCCGGGCCGGTTTGGCCCGGGATAGGAATTACGTGGTGCGGCAGTACGAAAAGCCGGGGAAACGTTCCGCGACGATGCGGCGCACGTCGAACCTTTGCGATCAGTCAGAAACGGCCGATGGCACCCCGGCCTCGACGCGTATGATCGTCTCCTCATCGCGTCGAAGGTCGAACGTGATGTCGCGATAGAGCGTGTCGAGATCGACAGGGCAGCGCTCAGCCGGCGGACAGTCCGCGGTCGTCAGCGTCATGCCAGTCGCATCGATCTCCTCGTAGCCGCCAAAGGTTGAGAGGTCGCCCCAGTCCCTGATTGTTGCCGGGCGCGCGTCGCCGTCGGCGACGGGGCTGACCGGGTTGCCTTTGAAGTTGATGCCGACGTCCGTCAGGTAGTCGCTGCCGTTTTCGAGCACGACGGTTGCATTGCGGACGAGGACATCGAACAACCGCGTCCTGTTGAACGGGATTGCTTCGTAAGCGTCGAGTTCGACATCGCGGTATGACCCGTCGGCAATAGCGTCGAAGCTCAGGATCAAGGATGCGAACGTCAGCTCGCGCGGCAGTTCGCGGCCCGGGTCATCGGGGCTGCCGCCGGCCTCGATCAGGATTGTGCTGGTCCCCCAGCCCTGGATGTTGTCGCCGAATGCACGCGGTTCCCAGGTGTCGTTGTAGCGGCCGATCTGGCCGGGTATCACCGGTTGAAGCTCTTCGTTCAGGAGGCCGATGAGCTGCATCGCGCGTCGGCGCACCGCATTGACCGTCTTGTCTTCGTCGTAGGCGGGTGCGAGGAACGACATCGTCGCCGGTTGGGACGGGGAGGCCGCCGAGTAGAAGCGGCCCTGGTCGTGCAGGTTGAAGCCGAACACCGGCTGCCAGCGATCGACGGCCGCTTTCAGGACTCTGCCTTCCGGTGTCTGCAGGCGCCGCGCGTCGCGATTGACGTCGATGCCCTGGACGTTGCGGCGCTTGAAGCGTGCTGCCCCGTCGGGGTTCAGCATCGGAATAAAGCGCAGCGTCAGCTCGTCGTGCCAGTGCTCGACCTGTTCCCGGTTCTTCGGGTCGGCCATGTAATGAAACAAATCGAAGATCGCCGCCGTCGCGGTTGGCTCATCACCGTGCATCTGCGACCAGAGCAGGATCTCTGTAGGCCCGCGACCGACGCTCATCACGTAAATCGGCCGGCCTTCGACGGATTCACCGAGTTGTTCCATCGCGACGCCTGGCTTGCCGCGGATGCCTTCGATCAGCGCGTAGACCTGTTCCGGTGTGAAATCGTAATTGTCGAGTGTCGGCTCACGATAGTCGGCATGGCGCGCGACAAGATCCGCGCCGGTTGCTGACAGGCTCTTGATGCTCGTCTGGCTGCAGGCCGAGACCGCGACAAGGCTTAACGCAGCGAACAAAAGTCCTTTGCACCGGATCATCGCGTCAGCTCGCGTCGAAATGCGGTCATGAAGCAGTCGCCCGGATCGGATTTTTCAGAGCGGTAGTCGGGCTTGTCCTCGACGAACAGTTCGTGGCCGGGGTGTGCCGGATTCTCGAAGTCCCTGTACTCCTGGTGGCCGATGGCCCATTCGAGACTGGGGTAACGGCCGGCGAGGTACTTGACGAGCGCAACGTTCGCGGCGACCTGCGCGTCCGTCATCGGCAATTCCGCATCGCTGCACAGGTCGCCGTCACCGATGTTCTCGATGCCGACCGCCACATGGTTCAAACCGATCGTATGCCTCGCGATAAGCGTTTCCGGATACAGCCCGTAGATTGACCCGTCGCGGTCGACGACGAAATGAATGCCGACGTTCAAGCGCCCGTTCTCGTGGATCGTCGCGCGAGCCGCTTCGATTTCTTCGCGAGCAAAATAGTTCAGCGTTTTCTCGAGTGTCGGTATGACCGTGTAGTGCAGCACGACGACACGCGGTTCGAAGCGGATCGCATCGACCCCTTCTACATTCCGACGCTCGTCATACAGCTCCTTGTGATGCCGCTCCAGGTAGTCAAGCGTCAAATCAATGCGGGAGTCGCTCATGCGCGTGCGATGCGACTCGATGATCTCGGGCCGGGGGCCGTCCAGCGTGTCGGACAGGCGCTGCTCCGACCAGTCGGGCTTGGCACAGGCGCTCAGCGGTGCAGCCGCGAGCGGCAGCGCGACAAGAGCGCTTCGAAGAATTCTTGTCAGCAACATACGACGAACTCCATTCGGCGGATCGTCATGGTATTCGGCGGACCATGTCGATTGCCAGCGGCAAACTGATCGAATTCATTCTGTCCGGATATAATCGAGCGTCGAAAAGCACTGCTGATGCGGAGAAACGATTGGAACAGACTGTCCACTACGAGCTGAGCGACGGTGTTGCAGTGATCCGCATCGACGACGGCAAGCGCAACGCGCTGTCACCGGAGGTTCTCGCGGCCATCGACGCGGCGCTGGACCGTGCGGAATCCGACGGGGCGATCGTGATTCTCACCGGTCGCGAGGATGTGTTTTCTGCCGGCTTCGATCTCAAGGTCATGAAGCGTGGCGGCAGCAATGCGCTGCGCATGCTGCGCCGCGGCTATTCGATGACGGGCCGCGTGCTCGCTTACCCGTATCCGGTGATCGTTGCATGCCCCGGACACTCGTTCGCCATGGGTGTTTTCCTGATGCTGTCCGCCGACCACGTGATCGGGACAGAAGGCGAGTACAAGATTGCAGCGAATGAAGTCGCGATCGGGCTGACGATGCCGCGCACGGCCGCAACGATGCTGAAGCATCGACTGACCCCGTCGGCGTATCAGCGTGCCGTGACCGTGTCTGCAGTCTTCGACGTGCCGTCGGCGCAACAGGCCGGATTCTTCGATGAAGTCGTCAACGCGGACGCACTACTGTCGAAGGCGCGCGAGCGTGCGGCAGAATTCAAAGCGCTGGACGCGCGAGCGCACACAGAGTCGAAGCGCCGCATCCGCGGCAAACTGATTCGACGAATCCGCTTCACTGTCTGGCTAGACCTGCTGGATGCGATTCGTCTGGGGATGCGCGGCACGAAACCGAGATCGGGTTAGCGGCAAGTTGCCCGCGCGACGTCAGGCCGGCGATTCGTCCTGTTTCAAATACTCTTCAGCGCGACTTGCGAAACCGTGGCCGGCTTCGCTGAACATGTTGAAGCTTTCGATATCGTATTTCTCGAGTTCGTCGGCCTCATCGGCGAAGCGGACGATTGCCGTGATGTGGCCCTTGTAGCCGAGCTCACGCAACTGTTTGCCGACCAGCTTGTTCTCCGCGTGGTTGGTCAGCGCGAGCATGACCTGCTCAACCTCGTCCAGGTTGATGTTCGCCCAGAAGTCCGGATCACTCGCGTCGGCATCGACGACGCGTCGGCCTTCTTTCCAGTGCTCTCTCAGTTTCGCCTGGTTCTCGTCGACGCCGAGCAGCGCATCGCCGCGTTTCTCACGCATGATGTCGTAGGTGCCCGTGCCAACGCGTCCCATGCCGAGAACGATTGCATGCACGTTGCTCGTATCCGGCTTGTCCACGTCAAGCTCGGGGCTGCGATAGGCGGCGAGTTTCGTCTGCCAGCGCTTGTAAAGGGAGTGTGCACGCACGTTAATGCCGGACGACAGCAGGAAACTGACAGCGATCGCAAGCGACAGGGTTGCCGACCACTGCGGATCGACGACGCCCTGAGTTGCGGCGATCGCGATAACGATCAACCCGAATTCGCTGTAGTTGGACAGCGCAGACGAGCTCAAGAACGCAACGCGCGGTTCCGAATACAGGCGCGTCATCAGCCAGAAATACAGCGGTGCCTTTAGCGGCGCGAGCACGCCCAGGATCGCTGCGATCAGGATCAGTTCCGGTGCCGGCCAGCCGAGAAGGCCGATGCTGACAAAGAAACCGACCAGGAACAGGTCTTTAAAGTGCAGGAGGTTCTTGGCTAGCTCTTTGGCGATCCGGTCGCCCGCCAGCAGCGCACCAAGAATCAGGGCGCCCAGATCGCCCTTGATGCCAACGGACTCGAACACCTCTGCGCCGAGAATTGCGAGTGACAGTCCGAACAGGGTGAAGAGTTCGCCGTGACCGCACATCGACAGCATGCGTCGAATCAGCGGGCGGCCTGGAATCAGCAGCAGGAGCCCGAGCGCGGTCCACTCTGGCACTTTTCCGGTGCTCGCGCCGATGTATAAAACCGCTGCGATATCCTGCATCAGCAGCACGCCGATCGCGAGATTTGCGTGGCGGGATGCCATCTCGCCACGCTCCTGCAAAACCTGGATCGCGAAAACCGTGCTGGAGAATGACAGCGCAAAGCCGATGGTGATTGCCTGGGTCCAGCCGAAGGCCTGGTCCGTCGCGAACACCAGCATCAGGACGAGAAGAATCGGTGCGAGAACCAGTATGGTCAGCAGCATGTGCACAAGTGATGTGCCCCAGACCGCTCGCGCGAGCAGGTCGGCTGGCTTCAGTTTGAGACCGATCGTGAAGAGCAGGAGCGTAACGCCCATGTCCGCGAGCTGCGGCAGCAGCGCGCCTTCCTGCGCGCCCAGCTCGTGCAGCAGGAACCCGGCGGCGAGGTAGCCGATCAGCGCAGGCAGCCCGACACTGCGGGCCAGGAGGCCGCAGACGAGAGCCGAAACGATGATCAGTGGATCAAACATGGAGTAACTCCGGAACGTCTACTCTGTGTCGGCACGTCTCGTAATTGCTTTAGGAACAGACCCTTATCTTCAGTTCTTCTCGCGCGGCGGCAAGCCCGTGTGCTGTGTGAGGACTTTGCCGCGATTGACGCGTCGCCGATGCGCTTCTTTCGTGTTCTTGCGGCGCGACGACTTCGCCCGGTAGCCCTTCGGCTGGTCGACCGGCACGAGTTTGTCGGGCCCGGAGCCGATCAGGTGCTCAAGCTTCATGTCCTTCAATGCGTCGCGGATCATCGGCCAGTTGTCCGGATCATGGTAACGCAAGAGCGCCTTGTGCAGTTTTCGCTCGACCTTGCTCTTGACGATCTCGACCTTCTCGCTGTTGTAGGTGACCTTGCGCAGCGGATTCTTGCCGGAGTGATACATCGCCGTCGCGGTCGCCATCGGTGACGGGTAGAACGCCTGCACCTGGTCCGCGCGGAAATTGTAACGTTTCAGCCACAGCGCGAGGTTCACCATATCGAGATCGGTCGTGCCGGGATGCGCGGCAATAAAATACGGAATCAGGTACTGCTCCTTGCCCGCTTCCTTGCTGAACTTCTCGAACAGCTCCTTGAACTCGTCGTAGGTGCCGATGCCCGGCTTCATCATCTTGTCGAGCGGGCCGCGCTCGGTATGCTCCGGCGCGATCTTCAGGTAGCCGCCGACGTGATGCGTCACGAGCTCCTTCACATACTCCGGATCCTTGACGGCGAGGTCGTAGCGCAGGCCGGATGCGATTAGCACCTTCTTGATGCCGGGCAGTTCACGCGTTTTGCGATACAACTTGGTCAGTGCCGAATGGTCGGTGTTGAGGTTCGGGCAGACACCGGGGTAAACGCAGCTCGGTTTGCGGCAGGCAGCCTCGATCTCCTTACTCTTGCAGGCGAGTCGGTACATGTTCGCCGTCGGCCCACCGAGGTCCGAGATGACGCCCGTAAAGCCCGGAACCGTGTCGCGAATTTTCTCGACTTCCTCGAGGATGGATTGTTCAGAGCGGCTCTGGATGATCCGGCCTTCATGCTCGGTGATCGAGCAAAACGTACAGCCGCCGAAACAGCCGCGCATGATGTTGACTGAAAACCGAATCATCTCGTAGGCGGGGATGTTCGCGTCGCCGTAGGCAGGATGCGGGACGCGTGCGAACGGCATGCCGAACACGTAGTCCATCTCTTCCGTCGTCAGCGGCTCGGCCGGACGGTTGAGCCAGAGTTCCTGCTTACCGTGCGCCTGCACGAGCGCGCGGGCATTGCCCGGATTTGTTTCGAGGTGCAGCACCCGGTTCGCATGCGCGTAGAGCACCGGGTCGTTGCGGACTTTCTCGAACGATGGCAGGCGAATGACCGAGCGTGAGCGGTTCTTCTTCGCGTCCGGAACGAAGCGCAGCACGTTGCCGCTTTGTTCCGCGCTGTCTGTTTCCGCCTGCTTCGTCGCGCACGCGGCGGTGTCCTGCGTGTTGACGTAGGGGCTGACGATCGCGTCGACCCGGCCCGGTCGATCGATACGCGTCGAGTCAATTTCCCACCAGCCCTCCGGTGTGTCGGAGCGCAGGAAGGCCGTGCCGCGAATGTCGGTCATGTCCTCGATGCTTTCACCGCGCGCGAGGCGGTGCGCGACTTCGACAACGGCGCGTTCCGCGTTGCCGTACAGCAGGATGTCCGCGTGTGCGTCGACGAGGATTGAGCGCCGTACCTTGTTCTGCCAGTAGTCGTAGTGCGCGATGCGCCGCAGTGACGCCTCGATGCCCCCAAGCACGATCGGCACATCGCCGTAGGCTTCCCGCACGCGCTGCGAGTAAACGAGCGAACAACGGTCGGGGCGCTTGCCGCCGACGCCGCCGGGTGTGTAGGCGTCGTCATTGCGGACTTTTCGATCCGCGGTGTAGCGGTTGATCATTGAGTCCATGTTGCCGGCCGCGATGCCGAAGAAGAGGTTCGGCTTGCCGAGCGCCTCAAAGGCCTGCGTGGACTGCCAGTCCGGCTGCGCGATGATACCGACGCGGAAGCCCTGCGCTTCGAGAAGCCGCCCGATGATCGCCATGCCAAAGGACGGGTGATCGACGTAGGCGTCGCCCGTCACGATGATGATGTCGCAGGAATCCCAGCCGAGCGTGTCCATCTCGGCGCGCGACATCGGCAAGAACGGTGCCGTGCCGTAGCACTCGGCCCAGTAGGGGTCGAAATCGTAGATGGCTTTCGCGGTTCGCATGGCGCGATTGTAGCGGACTTACCCTGACTCGCGCGCGCTAGCCCCGGTCGCGATCGGTTCGCAAAGCCCTGAAATCGGGCGATTTTCAGAGAATCTAAAAGGGCCGCTGCTCGCGAACGATGGTCTCGCCGTCCGGATAGCTCACCGTGTACTGGTGACGAATGCGCCAGGTGTCGCCACCATCCAGCGATTTCCGCCACAGGAACAGGCCCGGCTTGTCGTCGATAGCGCGTTCGGTCGGCGACGTGGCGGAGCGCGGCACCACGACCTCGATCTCGTCGTTGCGCGCGACCGGGATGCGGTCCAGTACTTCGACCACCGTCGGCTTGGAGCGCCGATTCACGATCTCGAACAGGTAGTCGGTCGCCTCGACCTTGCGACGGCTCAACAGACCGCTTTCGCTGTCCTTCCCGCCCTGCGATTCCGACGTCACGACAATGCGCCTGTCCTGTCCCATCGGGATCACGACGTTCGCGCCGGGCATGACCTCCGGCAGGTTCGCGTTCCCGGAGAATACGCCGTCGACGTAGACGCGGACGGTGCTCGCGAACAGCGGCAGATCTTCTTCGTAGGTAAAGCGGGCGGTGAGATAGGCCTCGGTGCTCTGGCGCGGAACGACGCGCGTGACGAGCTCGGAGCTTGTCGTGAAGCTCGTGAGGTCGAGGGTGACCGCCTCGTCCACGTCGTTCGGAATGCTGGTCCGTCCGGGGATGTCAAAGCTGGTCGCGAAATTGCCGATCGTTGGTTCTACTTCGCGGTTTGCCGTGACAACAATTTCCTGCACGCTCGGGACGGCCATGTATTCCTTCTTAAATGCGCGTGAATCCATTTCCGGCTGCGGTTTTCGAAGATCGATGAACTCCGGCGAGAGCTGCGGCGCTTCGAGGCGGCCACTCGGGCGACTCGTCGACAATGTCAGGCGAATGTTGTTCCACGGCTGGTCAGTGTCCTGACTGACCTCGGCTTGCTGAGAAAGCTTCAGCTCGCCTGTCTCGCTGTCGAGACGGGCTTCGTAAATCGGGCGCCAGTAGGCGTCGTAATTGAAGTAAGTCACACGAACTTCGGTGCGCGTGTTCTGCCTTGCACCCAGCGTCACCTCGACTGTCTTTGATTGCAGACCACCGCCGCGCAGGTCGTTCAGTTCGCGCTGCAGCAACGAGAGATCCTTCTCGAGCTCCGCCCGCTTTGCCTGGTTGTCGCGCTTGAGTTCGCCGGCTGTTTCGGCACCGCGCTGCAGGAGGCTCAAGACCTGCTGCAGGCTCTCGACGCTGAGCGTGCCGCCGTCATTCACGGTTTCGCGCGAGTAACCCGCAGCAATGCCGTCCAAAAACTTGAGCCGCAGCTCTGCACCGGCCGTGCTGTCGTCGACCTCCTGGATCTCCATCTGCTTTGCGGCAATCGCCTGCTCGAGTTCGGCGATGTCGTCGCGGGCTGTGCTTCTCGCCTGCTCGCGCGACAGCCGGACCTGCCCGATCGTCACCGACGAGTCCGACACGGAGACCTGCAGATACTGCGGGTCGAGTTCGTCGTCGAGGCCGGTCAGGCTGATGGTGTTTTCCCCGGGTGACAGACTGACCGTCGCGACCCGCGTCAGGAGGGCGCCCTGCGGGTAGACGGTGGCCGACTCGAGACGTGACTCTGTGTCATTCGCAAGCGCTCCTGCGGGCAGGAGCATGGACAGGACGAACAGGCGCTTCAGCATCGGAACTCCTCATGCGGGTGTCCTCGCATCTTGCCCCGCTGCCCGCGACGGGACAAGTCAGCCCGGATGTGGCGATTTGCTACGCGCGTTGTGGACAAAAGGCGTCGTCAGTGGTGAGAATGCCGTTAATGTCCCAGATTCAGATTCTCGAGCCGCTTCGCGTGCCGGGCACCGCAAGCGTGCTGGCTTCCCGTTGCCTGCCTTCGACCGCGCCGGGCAACGCCGCGTGAGCGATCGGCTGCTCGATACCACTTACGACATCGCGACACCGGAAGGCGTTGAGCTGCGACTGCCGGTCGCCGGATTCGCGCCCCGCTGTCTCGCCTGGATGATCGACGCGCTCATCAAATACACCTGCCTGCTCGTCGCCTCCATCGTCGCCAACATCATGGGCGACTTCGGCATGGGTCTGATGTTGCTCGCGGCGTTTTTCCTTTTGTGGCTGTATAACGTCATCTTCGAGGTGATGTTCAACGGCGCGACGCCCGGAAAGAAGGTCTTGAGCCTCCGCGTCATGAACGTCGACGGCACGCCGGTGGGCTGGTCCGGATCGATCATTCGCAACCTGATTCGCTTCATCGATGTGCTGCCCGGTGCGTATCTCTTCGGCATGCTGAGCATCACGCTCACCAAACGCATGCAGCGCCTCGGCGACCTGGCAGGCGACACGCTGGTCGTCTACCAGCCGAAACAGCCGGCGCGCGGCAAGCTCAACACGGTGTCCCCGACACCGCTGACGCTGCCGATGAGCCCGGACGAGCAAAAGGCCCTCGTCAGCTTCGGCGAACGTGCCGCACTGCTGAACCAGGATCGTGCGAACGAGCTCGCGCGCATCATCGCGCCGCTGACCAATGACGCGTCGACGGACACGCTGCGCAGCCACGCCGCCTGGATTGTTGGCAGGAGAGACGACGAATGAAGCAGGAAGTCTTCGAGTCTCGCCATCGCGACGAGTGGTACGTCTTCGAGCAGTGGCTCAAAAGCCTGTCGGGCAGCAAGATCACCGACCGGCCGAAAACCGACGAGCCGTTTCCGGTGCTGTACCGCAAGATCTGCCACCATCTCGCACTTGCGCGCACACGCCAGTACAGCGCGGCGCTCCAGGAGCGTCTGCACCACCTCGCGCTCGAGGGGCACCAGTACCTTTATAAGAATCGCAACAGCATGTTCCTGTCGTTCGCGCGCTTCTTCGTTCGCGATTTTCCGGCGGCGATGCGGCGGCACGGCCGCTACCTGTTCTGGTCGTGTCTCGCGTTTTTCGGGGTTGGCTTTGTTACTGCGTGGGTCGTGCAGGTGAAGCCCGAATTCATCTACATGCTGATGGATCCGACCCAGGTTGCGAGCATGGAGTCGATGTACGAGCCGGGGAACGAGGCGATCGGCCGCGAGCGGGGATCGGACTCGGACGTCATGATGTTCGGCTACTACATCTACAACAACATCTCGATCGGCTTTCGCACGTTTGCCGGTGGGCTCGTCTTCGGCATCGGGAGCCTGTTCTTCCTCGTGTTCAACGGCCTCGTCATCGGCGGCATCGCGAGCCACCTGACGGCCGCGGGCATGTCCAGCACGTTCTGGCCGTTCGTGTCCGGTCACAGCTCCTTCGAACTCATCGCGATCGTAATCTTCGGCGCAGTCGGGCTCGCGATCGGTCGGCAGATGATCGCGCCCGGGCGTAAGACGCGCTGGGGCGCCGTGGCCGACCAGGCGCGCGACAGCCTGCCGCTGATCTACGGCGGCATAACGATGCTGCTGATCGCGGCATTTGTTGAGGCCTTCTGGTCATCGACAACCTGGCCGCCGAACTCGATGAAATACACGGTTGGTATCTCCCTCTGGGTATTACACATCCTCTACTTCACGCTCCTGGGCCGCCATGAATCTCGAAAACGTCACGGTTGAGCTCAGGCCGAGAGGCGAGTGGGAGGCGGCGGAACTTGGCGGCCGGATGGTGCGCCGCGACGCCGGCACAATCTACCGCGTCTGGTTTGCGATGACCTTGCCGGCCGTCTTGCTGATGGGACTCATCACATGGTTCACAAACTGGGGCGGCCTCGCGCTGCTGCTTTACTGGTGGCTGGAGCCGATCACCGACGGCCCGATTCTCCGCATCATCTCGCGCCGACTGTTCGGTGAGGAGCCGGACACGCGTTCGACCTTGAAAGCAGTTTTCTCTACAGCTTGGCGAAACAAGATCTACTGGCTGTCACCGCACCGCCTGCACTTCGCGCGCTCGACAATGATGCCGGTGACCCAACTCGAAGGTTTAAGCGGCGCCCGCCGCCGGGCGCGCGCAAAAACTCTGGGCTCGCGCATCTTCAGCCACGGTGTTGGTGTGACCGCCGTTTATCAGCATCTCGTTCTCGCGCTGTACGTCGGCATGATTCTGCTGGTCTTCATGCTGATGCCCGAGTCCGTGCAGCAGTCTTGGGGACAGGACTGGTTCTCGATGTTCTGGGATACCAGCACGAAAATGACCGAGATTACGAACCTCGTCATTTTCTATCTTGCGCAGTCGGCCCTCCATCCGTGGTTCGTCGGCGCGGGCTTCGGCCTGTACATCAACTGCCGGACGCAGCTCGAGGCCTGGGACATCGAAGTGGCGTTCCGGCGCATGCTGCAACGCCGCGCTGCGATGACGGCCGCCGCTTCACTGCTTCTCGTTATTTTCCTCGTGCCAGTGCCTGGCTTTGCTCAGGAAACGGAACTCGCTGAGGAGACGACGCAACAGATTGAAGGCTACTGGACTGACGAGGAGCTCGAAGCGCCGCTCGAGTCTGTTGGCAAGCTGGAAGAACTCGACATCTACGAGGAAGTCGACGACTGGCAACGCATCCAAAAAGCGAAAGAGCGTGAGGATGAAGAGGAAAGCAATTTCTCCGGCGACGCGATTGAGAATTTCTTCGAAGGTCTCACGCAGGTCATCTCCCTGATTGTCGAATTTGCTCTCTGGATCGCGGTCGCGCTGTTGCTGCTTGTCATCTTCTTAAGCCGCGAACGCTGGCTGCCTTATCTCAAGCCTTTCGATCTGCAAAAGACCAGCGCCCCGCGAGTCATCCTCGCCGGCGGGGAAGTTCGCGCCGAGGAATTGCCCGAGGATATTCCGCAGGCCGCGATGTCGCTGTGGAAAGAAGGCAAGCGGCGTGAGGCGCTCGCGCTGCTGTACCGCGGCACGGTATTCGCCGCGGTGGCGCACTACAACGTGAGGCTGCCGAAGAGTGCAACGGAGAACATGTGTGTCTCGGCTGTTGCGCGGTCGACCGGTGAAGAACAGACCGCTTTCTTCCGCCGCGTTGTCTCCGCCTGGATTCGCTGCGCGTATGCGTCGGAACTGGTCGATGAGGAAACGGTTGCCGCGCTCTGCCGCGACTGGCCGTCGCATTTCAAGGCGGTGCAGCAATGAGGCAGACGACGCTGACGCTCCTGGTCATTCTTGCTGCGACACTGTTCGCCTCGTGGTGGTTCTCGAACTTTGAAAGAACGACCCGGCAGGAGTATGTCGGCCTGAGCGGTGAGGCACGCTACAACGACTACTTCGCCGCGGAGGCGCTCTTGAAGGAAGTCGGGATCGACGCGGACGGGATCGCCACGCTCTCGCCCGACACCTGGCTGCCGCCGACCGACGATACGCTGGTTCTGTCACTCGACGAGGTCTTGCTGCTCGAAGCCGTCGCGCTCGACACCTGGGTGCAGGGCGGCGGCCACCTCGTGATTACGCCGGGGCGCGAAGACGGCTCACTCGAGCGCTACCTCGGCGGGGCGCTCGCAGCAAAGTATGTTTCGATCGATTCAGAAGCTGTTGTCCAAGAGGTCGCCGATGCCGTCGACGCGGCCGTTGAAGAGGACATCCCGGCGGACGAGGTCTTAGAGGACCATGACTACTTCTGGTGGGGCGACTCGCGCATCGAGCTCATTGATGCCAGCGCCGCTGTCGCGACAATGGAAGACGACTACGGGATCACCGTGGCTCGGCTGTTGCGGGGTCAGGGGATCGTGACGATTCTCTCGGCTGACTGGATGTTCGCAAACCTGCAGCTCACCGAGGCTCGAAACGCGCGGCTGTTGCTCGACATCGTCGACGGCTACTACGAGCCGGGCAAAGTCTGGTTCGTTTACAGCAACAGCTTCGACTCGCTGATCGCCTATATCGTCAAGACGATTCCGTTTACTGTTCTCGCGCTCGTCATCGCGTTAGCGTTGTGGCTTCTCTCAATTTTGCCGCGCTTCGGTCCGCCGATCAGTCCGACCGTGCGGGAGCGACGATCTTTGATCGAACACATCGCTGCCGCGGGTTCTTTCGAATGGAAACACGCCGAGCGTGAGGCGCTGGCCAGCAGCTCGATCAGCCTGCTGCTGCACACTGCGGAGCGCCGCCACCCCGGCATCGGACGTTTGCCCCTGAAAGAACAGGCGACGCGTCTCGCATCGATCACGGGCCTGCCCGCTCAGGATATCGCTGACGCGCTGGCGACGCTGGACGGACACACGCCGCGAGGCTTCACGAAACACATGCAAATACTTCAGAAAACACGAGACAGACTATGAGCGAGTACGAATCACACATCGCAAGCCTGAGCCAGAAACTCGAGACACTACGCCAGGAGATCGGCAAGGCATTCGTCGGGCAGCCGGACACGGTCAACAGCGTTCTCTTGAGCCTGCTCGCGGGTGGGCACGTCCTGCTCGAAGGCGTACCGGGACTCGGTAAAACGCTACTGGTGAAGGCGCTCTCGCGCTCCATCGGCGTCGAGTTCGCGCGCATCCAGTTCACGCCGGACATGATGCCAAGCGACGTCAGCGGCCATGCCGTGTACGAGCCAAGCAAAGACAGTTTCCGCGTTCGACGCGGTCCCGTCTTCACCAATCTGCTGCTGGCCGATGAAATCAACCGCGCGCCGGCGAAGACGCAGGCCGCGCTGCTCGAGGTCATGCAGGAAGGGCAGGTCACGATCGAGGGCACGCCGTCAAAGCTCGAGCCGCCGTTCATGGTTGTCGCAACGCAGAACCCGATCGAGCACGAAGGCACGTATCCGCTACCCGAAGCACAGCTCGACCGCTTCCTGCTGAAAGTCCTGATCGACTACCCGGAACAAACCGACGAAGTGCGCATTGCCGCGGCGGCTACGGGAAATCGCGTTGGCGACGCGCTGTATGTTGATTCGCTCGAGCCCGTCATGCGCCGCGAGGACATCCTGATGGCGCAGAAGCTCGTCGCCGCAGCGACGGTCGATGAAGCCGTTCTGGATTACGCCGTGCGGATTTCCCGCCAGACGCGCGAGGCCTCCGGCATTCGAATCGGTGCCGGACCGCGCGGTACGATTTCGATGATTCGTGCGGCGCGCGGCGCTGCCGTGATGCACGGTCGGCACTTTGTCACCCCGGACGATATTCGCGAAGTTGCGATTCCGGCCCTGCGGCATCGCATCGCCTTATCGCCCGAGCTGGAGATCGAGTCCTACAAGCCGGACGACATCCTCAAAGAAACGATCAAGGAAGTCATCGCCCCACGCCAATGATCCCGACGCGACGCTTCATCACCGCGAGCCTGATTCTCGCCGCACTGGGTCTCGTCCCGCTGTGGTACGAGCAGTTCGCCGCGCTGTGGATTTCGGCGCTTGCGCTGCTGCTCGTCGTCGCGCTCGGCGATTTCCTGGTGTGGAGAGGTCATTCGGTGACAGTCGTGCGCCAGGTGCCGCTCGCTGTTTCGCTCGACAGCTGGGTCGACGTGACGCTGCAGGTGTCGAACGCAGAGAACGGTCGCAAGCTCGCGCTCGAGCTGTTCGACCACTACCCCGAGACCTTCGAAGCGGAAGGCATGCCCGCAAACCTCGTCATTGAGCCGGGCAACAGGGCGGAAGTGACCTACCGCGTCCGGCCGATGGAGCGCGGGCCGGCGGAGTTCGGCGGAACGGACCTGCGCCTCGAGTCACTGTTCGGACTGTGGAAGCGGCGGGCGCGCATCGGCGAGCCTTCGACGGTGCGCGTCTATCCAAATTACTCGACCGTGTCGAAGCAACTCGCCTACCAGGTCGACAGCAACCTGCAGCTCGCGGGTCTCAAGATCCGCCAGCGACGCGGCGAGGGCACGGAATTTCACCAGCTTCGCGACTACCGCGAAGGCGACGCGTTTCGCTCCATCGACTGGAAGGCGACCGCGCGCGTCGGACGGCTGATCGCGCGCGAATACCAGGATGAGCGGGACCAGCAGGTTGTCGTCCTGCTCGACACCGGCCGGCGCATGCTGGCGAAAGACTTGAGCTTGAGCCACTTCGATCACACGCTGAACGCGATGCTGCTCCTGTGCTACGTTGCGCTGCGCCAGGGTGACGCCGCGGGAGTCATGACGATGGGCGACGGCCGACGGTTTCTGCCGCCGAGGAAAGGTGCGAGTGCGATCAACAGCATCCTGAATCACGTCTACAGCATTCAGCCGGACAACTCGGAAACCGACTACATCGCAGCGGCGACGGACCTCGCCGTTCGCCAGCGCCGGCGTTCGCTGGTTGTGATGCTGACGAACGTACGCGAGGAAGATTCGGACGAACTGCAGGCCGCCGTGAATTTATTGCGCCAGAAGCACCTCGTGATGATCGCGAGCCTGCGCGAACGCGTTCTGGACGACACGCTGGATCGGCCGGTCCGGAACTACAAAGAGGCGCTGACGTTTGCGGCGACCAACCAGTATCTCGACGCCCGGCAGGACGCGCACAATCTGCTGCGCGCCGCCGGCGTCTACGTTGAAGACTGCCTGTGCGAGGATCTGCCGGCGGCGATTACGAATCGCTATCTCGCGATCAAGCGTGCCGGAATGCTTTGATTAATGAATCGGGGCTGAAGCCCCTCCCACAGTACTGCAAAAGACGCCTGTGGGAGCGGCTTCAGCCGCGATTCTTTTAACAACGGCAAAGGTGCGTTCATTCAGCTTGCGCGAAAACTGAATGATTGCCGCATTCGCTAGCTTGGCTTCAGCCGCGATTCCTCCCGGCTAAGCCCGAACGACGTGCGTCCCCGCGATCAGATCGTGAATACAGCGACGGTCTTCGCGGAAAATAAACAGCGCATTGATCAGTCCGAAGAGACCGCCGATAAGCGGGATCGCTCCAACAATCCAGACTGGGAGATAGCGCAGACCGACAACTTTGCCAAGAGGAAGAATCTTGCCGTCCTGTACCGCCACGATGCGCACACTCATGATCTTCTTGCCGACGGTCTGCCCGCTGTTCGCAAGGAAGTAGCCGTTGATCAACAGGAAGGCGCCCATTCCGAGCAGTGTGCTCGTGATCGCCGTGCCGAGCGCGGGCCCGGTCGCCGCCGGGTCGATCAAACCGAGCATGAACATCAGCGGAATAGCAACGACCATAATCAACAGGCCGTCGATGATGACCGCAACGAGTCGCGCTCCCCGACCCGCCAGCTCGTCAGCGAGCGGCGTGTCCACGTCGGCATCAGGCGCCGAATAGAGGTTTTCTTCACTCATTCCCATCCCCTTGTCCAAAGTGTGAATGGGATCAGACCAACTTCAAGGATGTCGGTCAAGTAACGATCGCGTATTCTTCGTCACCGGGAGATAACGCTTCGCTTCTTGGGGAGAGCAGCATGAGCACTGAAGACCAGTCCATTTACAGCGCACCGGATTCCGATACGTCCGTTGCATCATCTGACAATTTGATGGCGGCTTACGTCGGTCCCAAGCGGGCCGAGTATTACGCCGCACGCTTCCAGAACATCGAAAACGGCCAATCCCTTTCCTGGCACTGGCCGGCATTCTTCATTTCGTCAGCCTGGTTCCTGTACCGCAAGATGTGGCTGATGGCACTGGGCTACTGGATCGGGTTGCCGGTGGCGCTGACCGTGATCCAGCTTATCCTGACATCGCTGGTAAGCCCGGCCGCGGGTTCAATCGCCTACTTTGTGCTCTACCTCGTTATCGCGTTTATGCTTGTGCCGATGTTTGCGAACAAGCTGTACTACGATCACGTGTCCGCGAAAGTGCAGAAGATTAACCAGACCGGACTGAGCTACGAACAGAAATCCGAAGAGCTCGCGCGAAAGGGCGGCACGAGCATCATCGCCTACTTCCTGATCCTGATTCCGTTGATCGGTATCCTCGCAGCCATCGCGATTCCGGCCTACCAGGACTACACGATTCGTGCGCAGGTGTCGGAAGGTCTCAGCCTGTCGCAAGGCGCGAAGTCTGCAGTTGTCGAGTATGTGCAGAACAACCCGGACTGGCCCGTTGATAATGCAGCGGTCGGCTTGCCGGACGCAGCGGAAATCAACGGCAACTACGTGCAGTCAGTCGCGGTTGAGCAAGGCGACATCGTGATCACTTACGGCGGGCAGGCGAACAGCTTGATCCAGTCAAGTGAGCTCGTTTTGACGGCGAATGCTATCGATGGAGTTCTTGAGTGGGGCTGCTACTCGGACGACATCGAGCGGAAGTGGTTGCCGGCGGCTTGTCGCTAGATTAGTGAATCGCGGCTAAAGCCAAGACCTAGGCCGCATCAGTCTTACACGTCACGCCGTAGCTGATCGAACGCACCTGTGTCGTAGTGAGTAGAATCGCGGACAAATCCGCTCCCTCAGGCACCTTTGCACTGTGGGAGCGGATTCACCGGAAATGCGACTACCGCTCCGTGACGCGTAGCACGACGCGGCGGTTTTGCGCCTTGCCGGTTGCGGTCGAATTGTCTGCAATCGGCTCTGACTCGCCGTAGCCGCGCGTCGTCATGCGATCTGCTGCAACGCCCCGGGCCTGGAGATAGGCGCGAACAGTTTCAGCGCGTCTCGCTGACAGATCCTGGTTGTAGGCCGCTGCGCCATCGCTGTCCGTATGCCCGGCAACTTCAACCTTGATTTCCGGATTGCGGCGGAGTGTCTCCGCGGCATTGTTCAGTACTGTCTCGGCACCCGGCAGCAACGTCGCACGATTGGATTCGAAGTTGACACCTGGCAGCTTGATCTCTTCCTTGATCTCGCAGCCGGCGACGTCCACCTGCGCACCCTCACGCGTATTCGGGCAGCGATCCAGTCGGTCCACAACACCGTCACCGTCGCTGTCGAGTTCGCAGCCGTTCGCATCAACCGCGGCACCGCGTACGGTACCCGGACACTGGTCCTGATAGTCGGCCACTCCGTCGCCGTCACTGTCGACCGGGCAGCCGTTGGCATCAACGGAAACACCGGCCGGCGTGCTCATGCAGCGATCACGGCTGTCCGGCACGCCGTCACCGTCGGAGTCGGGGTCAACGGGCTCCGGCGGAGGCGTCGGTATCGACGGGCGCCCGCCAAAAGATTTTTGCAGGCCTAAAGAAATAAATTGATCGCCAAAGTCGGAATCGTCTGCGCGGTAACGGTATTCGCCGCGCAGCGATACGCCGGAGTCACCAAACACGTCAGCCAGAATTCCGAGGCCGGCGCCGAGCGCTGCGCCGTCGTCACCCGGCTGGTCCCGGATGTCAGTCTCAAGTTTGCTGAGACCGACGAAGGCATACGGAGAGAGCGTGCCGTCGCGATTGAAAACGCGCTGCAGGTCGAAACCGAATTCGTAGTGCTTTTGCGGGACGAAGCCATCAGCGTCGTTCAGCGTGAGCATGGCTTCGACGTTCCAGTTTTCGTTGAGGATAAAGCCAAAACCAAGACGCCCGGCTGAAACGCCATCGTCGGCAAGACGGTCCGGGTCATCGTCGTAGAAGCTGATCATTCCCGAGATGAAGTTAGTGTCGTCCGTGTCGGCGTAAGTCGTGGCTGACAGAGCCAGCGCGCCGGCAAAGAGAAGGCTTGCGAGAATTCGAACAGTCATCGGTCACTCCAGAAAAAGTGTGTGTTTCACCCGGCGGATTGAAATTTAGCGAAGCCAAGCCGAAGGCCTGATCTATCGTACACGTCACGCGGCAGCTGATCGAACGCACCAGTGTCGTACTTCGTAGAATCGGGGCTTCAGCCCCGACAAACGCATCCGCAGCGTCAGCCCGCCAGATTCTCCGCGATTCCCGTCAGCGTGGCTGCCAGTGCTTCCGCGCGATTCGTCGCCGCTGCGTCACCGTCCAGTTTACGTACATCGCGTGCCAGACGCTTCAGCGCCTTTGCGACGCCGCGAATGTCCTTGCCAGACTCCAAAGCAGCCTCCGACTGGTTTAGAGCAGCGGTTAATTCCTGTTCCATTTCCGCCGACAGCATGTCGTTGCGCTTCAGCTGGTCGATGTACGCACGTGCGACGACCGGCTCCGCCGGCCAGGCGACCGGGAACTGCTGCTGCGGATTGAACACGCCGCCCTGGTCGGCGAGCGCCGCGGCGGCGATCTCGTTTTCTGTCAGGTGTTCGCTCGGCAGCAGCGCGAAGACGTCGAGGCCGCGCGAAATTTCGGTGGCGTAAATGCGTCCGTTGTACCAGTAGCTCGACCAGTAGCCGCCGAGGATCATTTCCTCCGAGTCGATCGGGCCGCGGTCGAAGTAGGCAATTTCTTCAGGGTTCGCCGAATCCGTGAAGTCGACGACTGAAATGCCGCCCTGGTACCAGGACTGAACGAAGATGTCGCGTCCCGGCACGGGGATGATCGAGCCGTTGTGCGCGACGCAGTTTTCCTGCTCGCTCTGCGGGGCCGGCATCTTGTAGTGGCTGCGGTAAATCAGCTCGCCGTCGACGATGTCGTAGATCGCATCGGCGCCCCAGTCCAGCGGGTCCCAGGCGCGACAGCGCGGACGGCCGCCGCCGCCCCACTCATCGGTGAAAATGACTTTCGTGCCATCGTTGTTAAACGTCGCGGAGTGCCAGTAGGCGAATCCCTTGTCCTGCACAACGTCAAGCCGCTTCGGCTTCAGCGGATCGGAGATGTCGAAGATGATGCCGTTACCGGAGCACGCACCGGCCGCCAGCTTGGCCGACGGAAACACGGTGATGTCATGGCATTCATCGGTCACCTGCGTTTCCTGCGTGCCGTCGCCGTGGTCGCCGCCGCGCCAGAGGCCGGCCAGCTCGCCGGTTTTCTCGTCCGCAAAGACAGCGGGGCTGTCGACGATGCGGGCTTTCGACGGATCGTCCACCGGAATTTCGATGACGTCGATCCGGAACAGCGCGTTCCGGGAGTCGCCGGGCACATCGATGCAGCCCGCGAGCTCTTCTTCCGGCCGGATGGACGAGGTGCCGGAGTTGTAAACGATGATCTTGCCGTCGTCGCCCGGGCCGGAGACGACGGAGTGCGTGTGCGAACCGCGGCAGGTCTGGACCGCGCCGACCTGGCGCGGGCGACTCAGGTCACTGATGTCGAAAATACGCAGTCCGCGGAAGCGCTCGTCGCTGACGTCTTCGCTGATGCCCTGCAGCCCGCAGTCGAGACGACCGCGGGTTTCCTGCGCCGACATCAGCAACAGGTCGCCGACAATCGAGACGTCGCCCTGGCCGCCCGGGCAGACGATCGAGCTCAAGAGCGATGGCACGCCCTCGTTGGCCAGCTTGTAGATGTTGTAGCCGTGGTAGTTGCCCGTAATTAGCGTGTTGCCGGCAAAGGCCATGTCCGTGTTCGCGAAGCTTAAGAGCGGGGAGCGCTCTTCGTCTTCCATGTCCTTGTCTTCAAGCTCGATCTCGGAAATCGGCTCGCCGCGCTCTTCAGCGAGCACTTCTTTCAGGCGACTGAGCGGCAGACCGGCCGGGTTGGCCGGATCGTAGAAACCAACCGGCTTCGGCTGTTCGCTGACCAGTTCGAGGTTCGAGATTGCCGTGCCTGCATTGCGGAAGCCGGCGGCGAGGCTGGCACGGGGGTCGTCGGAGAGGCTGCGCAGGACGGCGTGCATGCGTTCGATTTCCGCGTTCTGGTCATTCTTGACGTCGCTCGTGAAGTCGTAGAGCACCGGATCGTAGGCGGACCCCGGTTGTTCGAGCAGGTCATCGACCATCGTAATCGCGCCTTCGTGGTGGCGGATCATCAGCTCGAGGAACAGTCGGTCGAAATCCGTGGCTTTCGAATTCGCGAGCTCTGCCATCTGTTCGGGTGTCGCCATGCCATCCATCTTCGGCATGTCGTGCCCGTGGTGTCCGTGATGCGCCATCGGGTCGGCCGGCTTCTCGCCGCGCGCCTCGAGCCAGCCCTGCATGAATGCGATCTCATCGGCCTGCGAAGCCTCGATACGCCCCGCGATCTCGACGATTTCCGGGCGGTTCGTTCGTTCGCCTACGAGCTCGGCCATTTCCAGCGCCTGCTGGTGATGGGGAATCATGCCGCGCATGAAGGCGACGTCGTCCGCCGTGTAGCCGGTATCGGCGATATCGATCGCTTCGTCGGCGGTCAGCTCACGCGTGTCCTGTCCGGGAGCGCCCGGCTGGACAATCTTCGGCTGCTGCGTCGCATCCTGGGCAAAAACGGTTGCCGCGAGGAAGAGGGGCAGGGAGCAAAGGAGAAAAAGCTGTGTCGGCGAAAGTCGACGGCGGACCAGGGTTTTCATAAGCAGATTCCACGGCGTTTTCGTTAGCCGGCTAAATTAACAAAAGTTGCTGTTTCTCGCGTAACCAAATGTTGCTGCTCCACAAGAGCTGCAACGTCCTGATTCAGCCCCGCACAGGCGCTTTCGATGGAGCGTGAGCGAAGCCCATAGGACCTTCTGACCTTCAAGTTCCTCCCACAGAAACTGCAACGTACTGATTTGGCTCCGCACCGGCGCCTTCGATGACGTGTCAGCGAGCCGGATTGGACCATGCGACCCTAAAGTTCCCACACTGCTTTCGACAGCGCGTACACCACGTGCGGCGCGCCGGCGCGTTCTTCCGTGCTGCTCCGCAAGCGCGCGCCGAGTTTCTCGACGGCGCGGCGCGACCGGATATTGTCCTCACCGACCCAGAAGATGACCGTGTCGACGAACCGGAAGGCGTGGTCGAGCATCAGCTGTTTGATCGCACGGTTCGTTTCACCGCCCCAGTGCGACCGGGCGAGAAACGTCCAGCCGATTTCGACTTCGCGCTCGACAGCGTCGAACCCGTTGTAACGGCTCGATCCGATCAGGTCGCCCGACGATCGGTCGACCACCGCGAAAGCGCTCTTGCTCGCCATCGCATCTCTGAAGAAAGCGTCGAACACTGTCCGTTTCCAGCGGTCGTGGGCTGGGTGTTGGGCCCAAATCTCAGGATCGCTTGCGACCGCATACAATGCTTCGAAGTCGTTCTGCATCAGCGGCCGCAGTAGGACACGGTCCGATTCGAGAGTTGGCTGCATTTCAAAATTCATTTTTGCAAACGCCTTTGAAGAATTGCGTTTCGCCGACGTTCGTTTTCGGCCCGAGGTGATTCAACGAGTGATCAATGCCGCCATACCCGCCAGCGAAGGTCGTGATGTTTTCAATGCAGATTCCCTTTTTTGCCGGTGTCTCAATAGCTGTTCCCAAACGGACCCCCGGATCGCGCGGCTCGCGCACGCCGAAGAAACTGTAAATACCGAGGCCGACCGCGTAGTGGTTATCAACAGTTTCGGCGACGCGATAGGACGCGAAGCCCTTCTCGGGTCCGTTCATCCACTCGCTCTGCGACGGCGGATCGTAAGGTATTTCGGACTGGTAGAAAAATACACGTCCGCGCTCGCCATTCCAGACGGTCTGGTGCTTCTGGAAGTGCTCGTTGAACAGACCGTAGATCGTGACGTCGTCACCGTTTACAACGAGGCCGTGGTCTGCCTCGTTGTCGGTCCAGCGCGCGCCGGCCCCATGATCCGCGCGCCAGAGCCACGTGTGATCGAGAATTACATCGTCGCTGTTGATCTCGAGGCAGGTGCCGGCGCGTCCGACAATCGCGCCGCCCACCCGGCAGTAGACGTCGTGCAGGGAGATCGGATTCCGGGAGTGATCGGTCCTGCTGTCCCGCTCGCCGATTCGTACAAGTACCGGCGAGAGCTCTGGACCGGCATCCACCATAATGCCGGCAATGACGACTCCCGAAACATCGTCCGTCGTCACCGCGGCATTGCCGTTCGTCGGCACCAGGGTCGCAAGGCCGAGACCGAAAATCAGTGTGTTGGCATGACGCACCCGGAGCGGTGCGTCGAGCGAGTAAATTCCGGGCGTTAGCAGCAGGTGCTTTCCACCATAGAGAGCCGCGTTCAGGGTTTGCGCGCTCTCAGACGGGTGTGCAATGTGAAACTGAGAGAGCGGGATATGTTGTCCGTCCTCACCGCCGGTTTTCCAGGAGACTCCGCGCGTGTTGTGTTGGAGCGACGGTCGAAAGACGCTCCACTCACTGTCACGCAACACGAGGAATGGCTTGTCCCGGATCACCGGTGTCCTGTCTACGACGGTAGTCGGCTGCGCAGGAAAAGTTTCTGACGGAGCACCGATCGCCCCGACGAAGGTGCGATTCCAGTTGCCGCCTGTCCATCCGCCGAGCTCCGCATTGCGTGTCAGCCACTGCTGGCCGGTCGTCAGCCCGGCCGTCCCGTCGACAATTGAATTCGCGAGCAGGCCGCCGCTCGCCCAGCCGCCGAGATCAAATTGCAGGTCTCCGGCGATATGCATCCGACGGTAGGGTGCCGCCTGTGAAACAGCCCAGAAAACCGGATTCTTCGACGGTACGACCCGAAAGTTTTCGGCTGACCGCCAGAACATGATCGTCACACGATTCTCGCGCGTCGTCGCAATGGACTGCACGGTGCCTTTGATTACGACGTCGCCCGGGACCTGTCCGAGCCCGGCGGCCTGGACGTAGTAGTCCACCGTTACGTCGAGGTCGTATTCGCCGGGCGCAAATAACAACGCGTAGCGACGCGCGCTGAACTCGTCATTAGCCTGCCGCGCATGCAGCGCGTCGAGCGTGCGCTGAATTGCGTCCATGTCCATGTCCGGCCTGAACAGCAAGACAGCGTCGCCGAACGGCGATCCAAAGCGAGAGGAATCCGTCATGTTCTCCGATTGACCGGAAGCTGTTGCGACTGAGAGTGCGCAGAGTACAGCGCCGATGACGGAGCGGTACATTGCTTGCAACATCGGTAGAGCGGCCGCGAGCTGATGCTGCGGCCGCTACCCTCCGCTAAGAACCCGGCCAGAAGCCCGCAAACGCCCCTGCAATCACCGCGCTGTAGATCAAGGCATCGAGCAGGTACTTACCAGTCACCGACCACTGGATTCCATACCAGATGCTATACGGGATCGACGCCCAGCCGAACGTCAGAAACGCCGCTGTCATGACGAAGCGGAAGACTTCGTAGTAGCCGGCGCCCGGCATCAGGGCGAGGCTCGCGACGTAGGCGACCAAAAACGTGCCGATCAGAAAATGCAGGATCTGCTGGACCATCAGCTTGCCCATCGGCGGCATGCCGTTCGGAAGCAGAATCACGAAGCCCACGGGTCCATTTGCAAACTTAGTTTGCGTCGATTCTTCATTCATCTCCTTGAAGTCGACGCAGTGCGGCATCGAGTGGACGCCAAGCCCCGGGTTTCCCGCACGCACGGCGTCCATGACGGCATCCTCGTTCGACAGCTTCTGGTAGTCGCTGTTGTGATACTTCAGCAGCATGTGGATAAGCGCACTGGCAACCCAGGCCAGCACGGTGCCCAGTAGTATGGGCAGCCAGAGTGAAAACAGACTGATATTCATGGTGACATCCCCTGTTGTTTTTCTTCTTCGGGGCCGACGAGCGCCGCATCCCCGCCCGACAGTTTACCGCCGTTGCACAGGCGATGATGTTTTTCCGGCTCGATTCGGGCGGCCTTGCTGACGTGGCTATCGTCTCGGACGGTAATTTCGACTATCGTTTCGCACGACTGCGGATAGCCGCGCTGGTAAGGGACAACCGAATGCACGATGACAAGCCAGGACGCTCGACAGGCGCGCTTGCCGAGGTTGGAAACTTTTTCAAGGATCTTGGGAAATCGATCATCAAAGGACTCGTCCAGTACGTGATCGCATTTGCCGTGGGCACCGGGGCGGGTGCGCTCGTTTGTCTGTACTACGGTGTGCCCCTCGTGTTTTCGCTGATCGGCGGCTTCATCGTGCTGGGGCTCGCGCTTGCACTAATGTCGGACAGTATTTTTTCCTGACTCCGAAATCGGAACGGCCGGTGCGCCGGGCTTTCCACATCGCTTGAGCCACCGGGTGTAAGTCGCAGATTTGGAAAATAAACCTGTGATTCCCTGAAATAGCTGTTAGAGTCCGCCCCGTCCTGGCGCACATCGGTCTGCGCCATATCCTCCACCCCGCACTCCTGCGGCCTGTGGAGCACATCCAGAACTTACAGCCTGGGCCGACGCTTTAGCGGTTTATGTCGCCATCGTGACAGGCAGTTCGGAGTTACAAATCAGTGTTATTCAAAGATCTTGGCCTTTCGGCCGAACTCTTGCGTGCGGTTGAAGAACAGGGCTACAGCAAAGCGACCCCTGTCCAGCAGCAGGCAATTCCCCTCATTTTGAAAGGCGGCGACGTCCTCGCGGGCGCCCAGACGGGCACCGGCAAGACCGCCGGCTTCACGCTTCCGCTGCTCCATCGTTTGCAGCACGGCAGCAAGAACCGTCGGCGCATCCGTGCGCTGGTCCTGACCCCCACGCGCGAGCTGGCAGCCCAGGTGGCGGACAGCGTGCGCGACTACGGTCGGCATCTGCCGTTTCGTGCGGCCGTGATCTACGGCGGTGTCAGCATCAACACGCAGATCGCCAAACTTAAGAAAGGTGTCGACATTGTCGTCGCGACCCCCGGACGCCTGCTCGACCATCTTCAGCAGGGCACGATTGATCTCGACGCTGTCGAGCTGCTCGTGCTCGACGAAGCGGATCGCATGCTCGACATGGGCTTTATTCGCGACATTCGCAAAGTGATGAAGGCGCTTCCCGCGGAGCGGCAGAACCTGTTGTTCTCGGCGACGTTCTCTCCGGAGATTCGCAAACTCGCGAACGACCTCCTGAAGAACCCGCAGGAAATCCAGGTCGCCGTCAACGGGAAACCGGCAGACGGTATCAACCAGCTAGTCTTCCCGGTCGACAAGGCGCGCAAACGCGAACTGTTGTCAGAGATGATCGGCGCGAATAACTGGCAGCAGGTCCTGGTCTTCACGCGCACCAAACACGGTGCGAACAGGCTGGCCAAGCAGCTCGACGCCGATGGCCTCTCAACCGCGGCGATCCACGGCAATAAGTCGCAGTCCGCGCGTGTGAAAGCGCTGAGCAACTTTAAGGACGGCAAGGTTCGTGTGCTCGTCGCGACAGACGTCGCGGCGCGCGGCATCGATATCGACAAGCTCCCGCACGTCGTCAACTTTGAGCTCCCACATGTCGCGGAAGACTACGTGCACCGCATCGGTCGCACCGCGCGGGCAGGGCAGAAGGGCCATGCCGTCTCGCTGGTCTGCGTCGATGAACTGAAACTCCTCGCGGGCATCGAGAAGCTGCTTGGTAAAACGATTCGGCAAGAGATCGTGCCGGGCTACGAAGTCGATCCGCGCATCAAGCCGGAGCCGATCGTCAACGGTCGCGGCAATCGATCGCAGGCCAATCGGAACCGCACCCGCACGAAGCCTGCGTCACGGCGTCACGCCAAGCCGAAAGGCTCGGGTGGGTCGGGTCGCCGGCGCTCACGCGCTTAAGGTTTAAAAAGAACGCCGGGTATTTGCCCGGCGTTTTTTTATTGCGTCGGGCGTTTCGTTCATAATCCGGAGCTATGCTTTCGACCATTGGTTTTGTCACCGATCTCCTGATCGGCTTCTCGATCGTCGCGTCGGCAATCCTGCTGGTCGCCTACCTCTTTCTGCTGAAGTCGGTGCAGCGCACGCGCGTCGGAGCGCTGTCCTGCACGGTTCTGCTGTTTTCTCTGTCTGGCCTGCAGCTTTTTCACTACGGCGTCTGGCAGTCCGAGCCGGCGCTATTCGATTCAAAAGCCTATATCCAGCTCCTGTTGCTGACGCCGCCGGCGTTCTATCTCTTCAGCCGTTCGGTGCTGCTGCCGGATAAAGACGTCCACTGGCTGAACGTCCTGCACTTCGTACCGGCGCTCGCGAACCCGTTCCTGCCGTCCGACTTCATCATGATTGTCGCGTTCGCGCTCGGTGCCGGTTATTCACTGTGGTTCGTCAGCTTCGTCTACGGCATGCGCCGCTCCGTCAGGCGGTTTCGCTTCGAGATGTTTTTCTTTAGTTTTTTCGCCGCGCAGGCGCTGCTGGTGTTTCTGCTGGCAATTTCATTGCCGTATCTCGATGAAACCGTCTTCCATCTCGTTTACGCAAACTTCACCGCCATCGCGCTGGTTCTGATCGTCGCGACGCTGATCGTGTATCCGGAAGTCTTGAACGAACTCTCGAGTGCGGCGCAACTTGCCTACAGCAAGTCGACGCTGACGAACGTTGACGTCGACGATGCCCTGGCGCGGCTCGAGCGCCTGATGTCGGAGGAGCGGCTCTACCAGAACGAGAGCCTGAACCTTGCGATGGTTGCGGAGGCGTTGGGTATCGGAGCGCACCAGCTCTCCGAACTCGTGAACACACACCACGGCCTGTCCTTCTCCCGGTACATCCGGGAACGACGCGTCGAAGAGGCGAAACGATTGCTGCGCGAAGATCCGCGGGCCTCAGTGCTGTCGATCAGCATGACGACGGGCTTTCGCTCGCAGTCGAATTTCTATGCTGCCTTCCAGGAACTGACCGGTGAGTCGCCGGGCGCTTACCGAAAACGCTCCTGATTCTTCCGGGATGATCATCCCGGAACGCCGCAAGCCCCTGTTAAAACTTGGTTTTTAATAATTCTGTTCCGCCTTCTGCAAACCGGAAGCGACGGCGATGCATGAACAACTAGCGTGGAGTCTCACCCAAACGAAAGGAGACTCCCATGCTGAATTCCGCAAATAGCCTCAGAACAAGCGAACCAACTCTTCTCGAGAAACTCGTCACGTTTCTGGTCGCTGTGATCCCTGCGACCCTGCTTCAGGTTTTCACCCTGATGGGCTTCTTCATGGGCATTGGGGCGCTGATGGACGGCGAGCCGGCACTGCTGTTGCTGATGCTCTGGTCTGCCGGCGGCATCTTCGGTGCACTGGCTCTCTGGGGAATCCTTTTCAACAGCCGTTCCGCCTGGGTCGGGTTTGGGCTGATCTCAGGCTTTCTCGCGATTCTTCCTCTGTCTGTTGCCACGGTCATCGATGGACTGACCCCCCTACGAATCGATGAGCTGGTGCCGTTGGTCTGGGCCGTGGGACTGCCGGTCTCGGCCATCTACTGGTTGTTCCGCATCGATTGGGCCGCGCCGGAGGACGAACCACCGCTGCTTCTTGAATATCGCCCCAATGACGGTCACAGTGATTGGCCGACACTGCATGAACGGTGATCCATCATGGTTCGAATAGGCCTCCTCGGTGCGTCGCGTATCGCCGTGCCCGCCGTGGTGAAGCCCGCGGCCGACCAGGCGAATGCGGCAGTCACAGCGGTTGCTGCCCGCGATGCGAGCCGGGCGCGCGAGTACGCGAACGAGCACGGAATTGATTCAGCTTTGCCGGACTACCGCGCGATGATCGAAAGCCCGGACGTCGACCTCGTCTACAACGGACTGCCGCCGAGCGAGCACGCCGAGTGGACGATCGCAGCACTCGAAGCCGGCAAGCACGTCCTCTGCGAAAAGCCGTTCGCGATGACGTCGACAGAGGCGGAAGACATGGTCGCTGCCGCAGAGCGAGCGGAGCGCGTCCTGCTCGAGGCCTTCCACTATCGCTTCCATCCGTTGTTCTTCCGCGTGCTGAAGATTCTCGGCTCGGGCGCGATCGGCACGATCCAGACTGTGAATGCGCACTTCAGCGTGCCGATCAAGTTCTCCGAAACGGAGATTCGCTACAAGCCGGAGCTTGGCGGCGGCGCCCTGATGGATCTCGGCTGCTACCCGGTGCACTGGGTGCGGACGCTGCTGCAAAGCGAGCCGGTCGTGAAATCTGCAACGCGGAAGATGCACGCATCAGGTGTCGACGTCTCGACGGTCGCCGAGCTCGAATTTCCAGGCGGCGAATCGGCGCGCGTCAGTTGCGCGATGAACGAAGATCTTGAAGGCGGACTGGATGCGCAGCTCAGCGTGATCGGCACAGACGGTCGGCTTGAGGTCGATAACCCGCTCGCACCGCACAACGGCAATCGGATCACCCTGACGAACGCACGCGGGCTCGTCGGTGAGGAAGTCGACGGGCATTCAACCTACTATTACCAGCTCGAACACATGCTCCGCCTCGTCGAGGGTGTCGGGGAGCGCATCCTGCCGCCGGAAGACGCAGTCAACAACATGCGCGCGATCGAGGCGATCGTTGCGGCGGCAAGTGCTCGGGAAGCGGCGGGGGACGGTTAACCCGGAATTCGACAAGTAGCAGCAATTTATCTGCGACGTATTAGATCGGATACTCGCTGTTCGCCGGAATATCCAGCGCGCCCAGAACAACACCGTACTCGTCAATTACTTTGAATAGCTCAGCCTCTGAGAACGCTATCGTACTGGCTTTGTCTTGAAGTTCGGATTCTCCGATCCAGACATCGTTCTCAAGCAGCTCTCGATTAACGCTGAATCTTCGAATGTGGTACGCGGTGCCTAACTTCGGGACAATCTCAATGCCATGATTGAAGACAAACTCTCGCGATCTTTTCGTCGAGAGGTCAAGTGGGTAGACGCCGACGAATGTAGGTAGCGACGTTTCGCATCCGGTAACTTCTGCCGCAAGGTGCTTACCATTACGTAACGCATTCAAGGCAGCATTTTCGTCCATATCGAAAGAAGATGTCGTCGATGTCGTGGGGAAATGAATATGGTGTCAGGTCTATTTTTGTGTGGCGAGAAAATTCAATACCAGAATCGTCGCGTCGAGCGGAAACCGAAAAATAAACCTGACACCTTTTTCAAGTCCGATTACCGGCGAGAGTTGCTGCGGAAAATCTGAATTAGGTTGGTATCCGGAGTCGGCTTTCGGCCAGAAGCGGAATCTCATTTTTCGGAATTTCTACGCTGAATCTCTATCAGCGACTGTTTTGCTTCCTCGACGATGTCTGGATCTTCAGCGGGATCGCTTATCACACTTCGCAACGCTTCAGTCGCTTCCGGTTCATCGTAACTCTGGAGATCCATGGCCGCGTCATGCCGGTCGCCGAACTCTCGCGATCGATCAAGAAGGACAGAGATTAGGCCAGCAGGTTGCTTGGTCTTAGACACGCTACGAGCGTCGCCTTTAAGTCAAAAGCGGAATCTCGTCATACTCTCAAAGAAGCCGCGCCCCTGAAACACTCAGTTCAGGTCTTTCTGCGCCTCAAGCGCAGCGCCGATGATTCCCGCATTGTTGCGAAACTCGGCGATGTGGATCGGGATGTCGATCGTGATGCGGTGTTCGTACCTGTCGAATTTCTTGCTGGCACCGCCGCCCAGGATGAAGTGATCAGGCATGAAGACGCGGACCGTCTTCTTCAGGAAATAGTTGAAGCGTTTGCCCCATTCGTCCCAGCTCAGGTCGTTGACCTTCCGTGCGCGATCGCCCGCGTAGCGTTCCATCGGCATGTCCTTGTCGCTGGGCATCCAGCCGATCTCGAGGTTCGGGATCAGCCTGCCGTTGTAGTACATGCCGCTGCCGAGCCCCGTCCCGATCGTGATCAACAGTACCATGCCGTCGAGACCTTTGCCGGCGCCTAACTCCATCTCGGCGACCGCCGCCGCATCCGCATCGTTCAAGACGGTGTATTGGTGGCCGGTCGCCTCCGCAAAGGTTTCGCCAACGTGCGTGCCCAGCCATTCATCGTCAATGTTGCCCGCGGTTCGTGCCTCGCCGCGGATGATCACCGCGGGAAAGCAGCAGCCGATTGGGCCGTCGTAGTCGAAGGTTGTCACCAGCTTTTTTACTGTCGCGGCGACTTTTTCCGGCGTGGAGTCCTTTGGCGTATCGAGTCGGCGGCGGTCTGTCTGTAATTCACCGGTCGCGGTATCGACGATCGCTGCCTTGATACCGGATCCCCCGATGTCGACGCCTAAGATGTGGGCCATGCCGGCTCCTTGTGACGAACAGGTTAAGGCGATCAGGATAACAAGACGGGCTGCGGGGGAATACTCAGCGCTTGATGGGATAGAAGGCGAGCATCACCCCGGCTTCGTGTGTCGCCTCCGCTGCGTCGTCGTCCTCCTGGCTCTGAGCATCTGCGAGCCACTGTTCCAGCGACGCCTGCAGTTTCTGCAACTGTTCTTGAGTTCCACGAACCCGAAGGCGAGCGAACATCGGCTGGGAATCTTCGTCGGCGTTCGCGAGTGCGTCGAGAATTTCCTGCTCGCCACCGCGAATCAGATCGCGAGCCGTGTCGACGCTGTCGTTGCCTTCCGCGAACAGCGAATGTTCGACGTCGAAGCGCCGCGCGACGGCCTCGAATGTGCGTTCTACCGTGCCGCGTTTCGGTTCTTCGGCGGTGACCCGAATGAGCCCGGCATCGTGCAGCGCGTCGATATGTCGGTAGAGCTTCGTCAGTTTCTCGCCCGTCGCCTCGGCGACGTCCCGGGCGGTCTTCGGCCCCTCTGCGAAGGCCTGGATCAGCTTCAGTTTGAGCGGATCCGAGAGCAGGCGAACGTGCTCAAGGTCCTGAATAACATGGAGTTCTTTCATTTTTCGCCCACTGGCCTTGATTATTCACTACAACGTGAATATTATTGTTCACGCTTTCGTGAATAAAGAGTACCGCCTGCCATGACTATTGTCGATTATCTTTTGCTCGCCTTCCTCGTCGTCGTCTTTCCCGTTGCCGGGACGATTTCCTATTTCCGCTACGTCCGCCGCATCGAGCGCGGCGAAGACCCGGAGCGCGTCAAGCAATACCAGTCCACATTCCTCGTCGAGTGGTCGCTGTTCGCCGTTCTCGTCGCACTCTGGATCTGGGCCGGTCGTGACTTCGCACTCCTCGGATTCACAACACCGAGCGGAGCGGGCGAGATTGCTGGCGCGCTTCTCGTCGCCGGACTTGCTGTCTTCCTGATCTTCAGTCGGAAAAAGGCGGAACGCGCGACAGAATCGGAACGCGCCGACTATCGCAAGGCGCTGGGCACCGTGCGCTATTTCCTGCCCGTCAATCGACGCGAACTGAAATTCTTCTACGGTCTATCCGTGACCGCCGGCATCGTCGAGGAAATGGTCTACCGTGGCTATCTCTTCTGGCTGTTTGCGCCGCTGATGCCGGTGTGGGCAGTCGTGATTGCGTCCGCCGCAGTCTTCGCGCTGGCGCATCTTTACCAGGGCATCAATGGAGCGCTGCAGGTCTTTCTCGTCGGTCTAGGATTCGGCGGGCTCTATCTTCTGACCGGTTCAATCTGGATCCCGATTCTTGCTCACGCGCTGATGGATATCCTGCAGGGTCGCGTGCTCTACGAATATCTTCGCGGCGCGGACGAAGACACGCCGCCGGGCGCTGCACCGGCGGCGTAGGCCTCCTATTCCTCGATGCGAGCCGCGCGCTGGTTGATGGCGCCCTGTTTCAGAACCAGCGCGTTCACTGACCCGTCCGCGTCCCGCTGGAAGCGCAACTCGGCGTCGACGATCTTGTAGTAGAAGACGTCGTCGCCGGCTGCGTAAATCGGGAAGAAGGGTTGCCCCGTGAGCATCGCTTCCAATCCACCCTCGCGCTCACGAATCACGAACTTCGCGTTCGCATTGATCGCAAACTCGCCAACGTAGTCCTTGAGCTGTTCGTCGCTCAGGGACACCTCACGACGCGACTCCGCCGCAGCCTCATCCGCGACTTTCTTCGCCGTTTGCAGCATGCCGTTCTGCGCCAGCTCGAAGGCGACGACTTCATCATCTTCACGAACAAAGCGAATGCTCGCATCCGTCACGTCGAATGCGTACCAGTCGTTGCCCAGCGACGTCAGCCCGAATGCCGGCTGACCGGTGAGCTGCCCCAGGAGCTGCCCGTCGCGTTCGAGGATGCCTGCGCCAATCTCGGGCGTTAGCTGATACTGGCCGAGAATGGATCGATCGATGTCCTCAGGCGGAGGGTTCGCAGCGACTGCCTGCGTTCTGCCGAGCCAGTCGAGACCTTTGCCAGTCGGACCGTCGCGGCCACTGACCAGAATCGCGATCGCTGTTTTCGTGTCAGGCCGGTAGCCGAAGAAACTGGAGTAGCCGCCCGTCCCTCCGTTGTGCCAGAAGATCGGTTGCTCGTCTGCGTAGGACACGTGCCAGACTCGCGTGACGCCAAATCCGCGTCCCGATTCGGCCGCGACAACTTCGTCGTCTGCTTTCTCGTGTTCAAGCGGCCAGTCCGACTCGTCGAGAACGATCGAGGCGAGCGTCGCAAAATCTCCGACCGAACCCCACAGGGCGCCGGCAGCCGCGATCGCGTCCTCAAACGTCCAGGCTGGCACCACGCCGCCGTCGCTGAAGCCCGCCGAGTAGTCGTCGCCGCGTTCGAAGGACACATTCTCGAGGCCCAGCGGCACAATTACATACTCGGTGACCGCCGTCGCATAGTCGGACTCGTGCACGAGTCCCAGCAGATGCCCGGACAGTCCCATTCCGAAATTCGAGTAGGCGTAGTGATCGCCTAGCGGCTGCTTCGCGCGAGCGAGGTTGATGCCGGAGTAGAGCATCTCGGTATCGAGATCCTTGTACGGATCGAGCGGGTCGGTGGGCGCGAAATTGCCCTGCAGACGAGGCAGGCCACTTGTGTGCGTCGCGAGCTCAAACAGTGTGATCTCACCGACGGAAGAATTCTGCGGCTCAATGCGATCACCCAGGATGTCGCTGATCGTCGTGTCGTAGTCGACAATGCCTTTGGCGACCGATTCGGCCAGAAGAAGATTCGTGAAGACCTTCGTGATCGAACCGATCTGGTAGCGCGTGTCGCGGGTCGGCGGCGCATCCCCGGGCGCAACGACGCCGTTAAAAATATAGTCGATCTCGCCGTCGCTGACCGTGACGATGCTGACACTCAATGCCTTCGCATCATCGACCTGCGACTTTGCCCATGCTTTAAGCTCTTCGTCTGCTGCCGTGATGGCCGGCAAAGTGAAGCAGAGCAGAATGAATACGCACCGTACCTGCAGTCTCGACATGTTTGTTCCCGTTTACTGGTCGACTGAGAGACGCTCTAGCTTATCCAAAAACTGAATCACCGGCTCGACAGTCTCCTCCGGCGCTTCTTCCTGTGGCACGTGTCCGAGCGAGTCCCAGACGATGAGCTCGCTGTCAGGAATGTCCGCGTCGAAACGCTCGCCGACGGTGAGCGGAATCAGGCGATCCTGCCGACCCCACAGAATCAACGTCGGTTGGTCGATCGTCGGGATGAGTTCTGCGTTCGCCCCGGGCTGTCGCTGTCGCATGCGCTCGGCAAGCGCTCCTCGATTCCCGGCGCGCAGCGTCAGCTCGAAATAGCGATCGACGAGTTCCGGCGTGACTTTTTCAGGGTCGCCGTACACGTTCTCCAGGCTGGAGCGAACCATGGAGCGCGGGAGCACAGACTCCATCAGGCGGCTGACAACCGGCATGCGCGCAATCCTGAAACCGATGGGCACCGACTCCGAGCGCATGGGGTAGCCAGACGCATCGACAAGCACGAGGCCGGCGACGCGTTCCGGATGGCGGACAGCGGTTGTCCTCGCGACACGCCCACCGAGCGAGTTACCGGCGATAACAGCCTCGTCGATATCGAGCGCGTCGAGCATGCGTGCGACGAAATCCGCATACGCCTCAGGACTGTATGCGGCATCAGGATGCGGGCCGGTGAGTCCGAACCCCGGCAGGTCGAAGCGTACGACGCGGCGCCGTTCCTTCAGTGCGGCCGCCCAGCCGTCCCAGGTGTGCAGCGAAGCGCTCGTGCCGTGCAACAGAACGATCGGCAGCGCATCCGACCGCGGTCCCTCGTCGCGGAGGTGCACGTCCATCCCGTCGACGTTCAAAAAGCTGGAGTCAGGGCCGGCCCAACGCGCCTTGAGTGCATCGACCGGACGATCCGGCTCCCAGTGCATCGCCGCAAAGCCGCCGCCAACGACGGCGAGAAGGACCAGCAGGCCCAGTAGCGTTCGAACAAGGAATCGAAGCATTCACCTCTCCGCGACAGGCGCTTGATCAGATTTAAAGGTGCCAGTTATTACTGGCATCCGCCAACTCAGGCGAATCCTTCCAGCAACTTCTTGAGATCAGCAAGGAGATTCCGGAGCGTGCCCGTCAGCAGCACGAACTCGGCATCCAGGCGGGCGATCGGATCGTGATCGTCAGAGTCTTCATCCTCACCGACAAACTTCAGCTTGGAAACGACGGCATCCATCGCGAGCACGAACTGCATGACGTTGTCGTACTGGAGGCCCAGATGCGTAAGTCGCATGCCGTCCGTCACGTGGTTGCGGATGGACTGGTCGGTCAGGTCGACGTTGGTGCAGCGGACGATTCCGCGGCTGTTCGTCAGGTCCTGCAGCCGGCATTCGTCGCCGAGCTCGAACTGGCGCGGGCTGTCGCCGAACAGGAATTTGCCGAGCAGTTGTTCGACCGGTTGCCGAAATGCGAGCGGGCGGATCGAGAGGCCGGGCACGGCCGATGTGAGGCGCCGCAGAAAGCGTTCCGCATTCGCTTCGCTTGCCGTGTCGATGCCGATCAGCTTTTCGCGCGGGTCGACGTAGCCGTAGATGCGGTCGGATTTCAAAAGCGACTTCGGCAACAGTTCGTCGCGTGCCTCGAGTTTCAATTTCCGCTTCTCGCGGCCGTTCGGCGCCTCGCCGGTTTTGCGGTGGAACGCGTCGACGCGCGCCTCGAGCTCTTCGTTGACGGCGGCATGCGGCAGGATGCGTGACTGCGTGCGCATGCGGAGCAGGTCTGCGCCATTGACGCGTCGCGCCAGCGAGTCGCCGGCATCCGGCACCACCGGCTCGAAGCCGTTGCTGCGCTCCGTAAGCGGGCCGCAGGGCTTGAATTCCGACGCCTTGAGCGCCGTCGAGAGCTCGGCCTCAGATTCGGGCCAGGCGCCCTCGAACTGGAACCAGCGAACGTTTCGAAACATGGGAATCTCGCGATTTGGGGCGAGCGAGTATCGACATTCCCATCACTGAAGTCACCATTGAAATTCCGGGCGCGACGGTCTATCGGTCCACACGCCGCGCCGGGTAAACCTGTCTAAGACAGCCGTCGAGCAGAAACGCACGTTTACATTCCTCATGCGCCGTGCGTGCCAGTATAGATGTCGAAATTCTCCTCGCACGCCCACCCCGGACCTCCCATGACCACAGCAATCGCCTTCCTGCTCGCCGCGACGTTCATCATTTCTGTTGGTGGGCTCGGGCTTCTGGTGTGGGCGCTCGTCAACGACCAGTTCACGATGGGACCGCAGGCGGCGAGAACAATCTTCGGACCCAGTGAGGTTGGACGTGTCGAGGACCCGGCAACCCCGCAGGCCGCGAAAGACAAGATGCAGGCCCAGCGCGGCTCGCCGCCCGAGGACAGCGAAGACCAGCAGGAAGAGCTCGCGCTGCGCGCGCAGGCCGACCAGTCGACGCGCGTCCCCGTGACCTGGTGGCTCGCGTCCTCGCTGTTCTGGCTGCTGCTCGGCTCAATATTTGGCGTCATTGCCTCGCTCAAGTTACACATGCCCGAGTGGCTGGTGTCGGAAGCGGCGATGACGTTTGGCCGCGTTCGCCCGGCGCATCTCAACATCGTCGCCTATGGCTGGGCATCCATGGCGGGCGTTGGCATCGGCATCTGGCTGATCCCGCGCCTGTTCCGCGTCACGTTACAAGGCGGCGGCTATGCGACCGCCGGCGCAATCATCTGGAATTTAGGCCTCGCGGTCGGTACCTGGGCGCTGCTCGCCGGACACTCCGACGGAATGGAATGGCTGGAATTCCCGTGGCAGGTCGACGGCCTGCTCGTGATCGGCGGCGCACTGGCGGCGATCCCGCTCATCCTGTCCCTGCTCGAACGGCGCGTACAGCACCTCTACGTTAGCGCGTGGTACCTGCTCGCGGCGCTGATCTGGTTTCCGATGCTGTTCGTCACGGCGAACATTCCGAACCTCTTTAGCGGCGTCGAACAATCCATGCTGAACTGGTGGTACGCGCACAACGTCCTCGGCCTGTGGATGACGCCGCTCGGTCTGGCCGCTGCCTACTACTTCATCCCGAAGATCGTCGGCGCGCCGATTTACTCTTACAGCCTGTCCCTGATCGGGTTCTGGGCGCTTGCGCTCTTTTACTCGCAGGTCGGTCTGCACCACCTGATCGGTGGGCCAGTGCCGACCTGGGCTATCACGATTTCGATCGTGCACAGCGTCATGATGGTGATCCCGGTCGTCGCCGTTGCAATCAACCACCACATGACGGTGGCGAAACACTGGCGTCTCCTGCTGCATTCACCGACCCTGCGCTTCGTCGTGCTCGGTGCAGTTGCCTACACGCTGTCGTCGGTGCAGGGTTCGATGCAGGCTTTGCGCCCCGTCAACGCCATCACGCACTTCACGCACTACACGGTGGCGCACGCACATCTCGGTCTCTATGGTTTCTCGACGCTGGTCATGTTTGGCAGTATCTATTTCGTTGTGCCGCGACTGACCGGTCGCGAGTGGCCGTATCCGAAAGCGATCACCGCGCACTTCTGGCTCGTATTCGTGGGATTCGCGATCTACTTCATTCCCTTGAGCATCGGCGGCTGGCTGCAGGGTCTGGCGATGCTCGACGCGTCGCGCCCGTTCATGGAGTCGGTGACACTCACGATTCCGTATCTCACCGCACGCTCGGTCGGGGGCATCCTGATGACGCTCGGCCACACGATCTTCGCGCTGCACGCAGTCATCGCGCTCGTGCGCGGTGGTCCGTTGCGGCGTGACGCAG
>CAWUHY010000002.1:0-55674 GCA_963922215.1 uncultured Gammaproteobacteria bacterium
AGCCGCTGTCGAGGCAGCAAAGATCAACGCCAGGCTAAGAAATGTTTTCAGCGGCATTGTCGCCTCCGCTTGGGTCATTGCTCGCGTCGCCGGTCAGCAGCGAGCGTGACGAGTAGCTCTCGAGCCAGCCGTTGAATTCGTCGGCGGGCAGGGGCTTGCTCAGGTGATAGCCCTGCGCAATGTCGCAGTGCATGTCCTTCAGTGCGTCTTCGACCTCGGCACTTTCGACGCCCTCGGCCGTGACCTTCAGGTTCATGACGTGCGCAAGCTCGACCGTGCTGCGCACGATCGCTGCGTCGCTTTCGCTCGTCAGGATGCCAAAGACGAAGGACTTGTCGATTTTTAGTTCGTCGACAGGCAGGCGCTTTAACTGCGCGAGCGACGAGTGGCCCGTGCCGAAATCGTCGATTGACAGCCGGATACCGATGCCGCGCAGCCGCTGTAGCACGGCAAGCGACTGATCGACGTCCTGCATGATCGCGCTCTCGGTAATCTCGAAGACCAGGCTCGTGGCGTCGATGCCATAGCGCGACAGCAGCGACTCGACGCGCGATGGCAGAGAGTTGTCGAGCAGATCGAAGGCAGAGAGATTGATGCACAGGGCAATATCGATGTGCTGTTCACGCCAACATTTGAGCTGTGCGAATCCGGTGCGCAGGACGAAGTCGGTGATCCCGCGAATCAGCCCGGCGCGCTCGGCGAGCGGGATGAACTCCTCGGGCGACACGAATCCTTCCGTTGGATGAATCCAGCGAATCAGTGCTTCAGCGCCGGTCACGCGGCCGAGCGCGAGGTCGAGCTTGGGCTGGTAATAAAGACTCAGGCCGTCATCGTCGAGCGCACGGCGCAGGTCGCCGACCAGCGTCAGGCGGCGCAGGTGGTCTTCGTCCTGGCCGTCGACGTACTCGAATACCGGTTCACTCCGGTCCTTCGCTGCATACATCGCAATCTCTGCGCGCCGCAACAGCTCGTTTGGCTCAGAGCCATGCTCCGGGAAACAGGCGATGCCGATGTTCAAGCCGGCCCTGACGTCGATCTCCCCGAGTGAAATCGTCTCGCCCAGGTCGTCGACGATTGCGCGGGCGATGCGTCGCGCGCGTCCCGGCGCGGCGTCGTTCAGGAGGACAAGAAATTCATCGCCGCCGTGTCGGGCGACCGAGTCTTCGCTGCTGCAGGTCTCCGAGAGCAGGTGTGCGACAGCCTTCAGGACGTCATCGCCGATGGCGTGCCCGAGCGTATCGTTAATTGCTTTAAAGCCGTTGATGTCGATCATCAGCAGCGAGAACGGCGTATCAGTCTGCGCGGCTGCGTTCGCGATCAGTTCGTTGATGCGTGTGCGGTTCGGCAGCCCGGTTAGTGCGTCGTGCCGCGACTGGTATTCAATCTTTTCCTGCCGCTCGCGAATGCCGTTCTGCATGTCGGCAAAAGCCGTGGAAAGCTGGCCGAGCTCGTCACCGCTTTTGATGTCAACGCGTTCGTCGTAATGTCCCTCGCTGATCCGGCGCGCCGCAGACGCAAAGCGTCGCAGCGGCTTCGCGACCGTGTCGGTCAGTGCGCGCGCACCGAGTACGGCGAGGCAAAACGCGACAAGCATGACGACCATTAGCCGCGCGCGTAAGACGCTGTACGCCGCGAGCACCTCGCTCATCGGTTTGCTGAGCAGGACGTGCAGACCGTGACCGCGCTGTTCGTCGAACGGTCGCCGCAACAGCAGCGCGGAGTCCATGGAGCCTGAAACAACTGATGGCGTCGCCGTCGCCGCGGAGAACGCATCGACCAACGATTTGCGTTGTGTACCGACCAGCGTCGACGCAACGACTGCGTAGCCGGAATCCGTCATGCTTGCGAAGGACACGTCGAGGTTCGTCAGGCTGCTGATCTGCGCTGCCAGTTCGTCGTCGAGACGAAAGCCGAATGCGACCCAGCCTTTCAGGTCCGGTGCGAACACTGGTTCGACCACGAGCTGCAGCGCGAACTCGCCGGAGTCGAAGACGCCGTCTGTCGTGCTGTCGCCGTCGCGCGCGTTGTTCAGCATGTCGGTGTAGGGGAACGGTGTTCCAGCCTCGAGCCCGGAGAGCTCGGCCGAGCCTGCCGTAATCTCGCTATCGCGCGAGATCAACAGGGCGACGTCCGCGCCGATGCGTGATTGGTGGTTAACGAGAGCCGAGCGAATCGTTGCAGCGTCGCCGGTGACCGCAGCTCGCTTGAAACCGAAGTCGCGAGCGAGAACGCGGACGCCGACCGACAGCTCATCGGTTCGCGATTGGATTGCATTGTCGAAAACGAGCTGGCCCAGGCTGAGCTCGCTGTTGCCCTGCTCGATGAAATTACTGCGCGTCGCGTTCAGCACTGCGCCAAAGGTCGCCGCCTCGACGATCGCGACCAAAGCAAGCAGGACCAGAAATGTACGCGTTCTGAAATTCATGGACGAGCGGTCGAGAACAGGTCCTGCAGCGGGTCGATCTCGAAGTGCAGCGGATCGACGTCGCGGGTTTCGATGGCGAGCTCGGCGACGCCGGTCTCAAACGCCCGGCTCGCCGGCGCATCACTGACGCTTGCCGGATGCCAGAACGTCACAGTCTCGACCTCCGCGACATCAACATCGAAGCTCACGCGACCGTCCGCTCCCGTCACTGCAAACTGTGCGTCGTCCGTCACATACACATAGCCGAGCATCCAGTCATGAATGTTGCAGCCGAGCGCAACGATGCCGGTATCGGGGAATTCGACCGGCTGCACGTCGTCACCGGAGTAGAGCTCCAGCTCGAAAGTCTTCGCCTCGGAGAAGGAATACACGTGATGCTGGGTAATGTCCCGGTTCGGGAAGCGCACACGACTGCCGCGTGCGACGACGAGGACGCGCGGATTGAACTGCTGGTTGGTCTGCGACACGGCAACATCGCTGGTATCCGGTGCGGCTTTCTCTCCCGACACGCGGAGCGTCACGACGGCGTGCTCCAGCGGCGCTCCGGCCTCGTCGACCACTCGAAACTCGAGTTCCGAAGCGCTCGCGCTTGCCCCCAGCAGGAGGATGGCGGCTAAACGGAGAAGTGTCATGCGTCTTCCTTGAACATAAGCGGGGCAAAGTATGCGGCAGCGCGACCGCTATCTCGCGGTAACGGATCACAGAAATTATCGGCAAGCGGCGGAAATTCCTGAAAAAATCGAAATTGGGTGTAACAGGACGCTGGTCGGTACGTTGCAGGGTGAAAGGACGAAGAAGAAGACCAGATGACGGTGAGTACGGCACAAACCCCGGAAGACCACCTGATGCGGTCCGCCATATCAGGTGACGACCGCGCGATGGAGCGCCTCTACGGCAGGTTGTCGCCGGCGCTGTACAACTATCTGCGCCGCCTCGGCTGCCGTGCGGACGACGCAGACGACCTGCTGCAGTCGGTTTTCTTGAGCGCCTGGCGATCCCGCGAGAGTTACCGCGGGACAGGCATACGGCTGTGGCTCTTCACGATTACGCGCAACGCCTACTTCTCCTTTGTCCGAAAGCGCAGCGAGTCCGGCGACGCGGCTGATCCCGTCGGCGGTGACCGCCCTGACGAGATGCTGGAGGCCGACGACCTCGGCCGTGTCCTTGAGCGGCAGCTCGCGAAGCTGCCCGATGACACGCGCGAAGCACTCGTCCTTTCCCGAATCTCAGGCCTGTCCATTGCGGATATCGCAGGGCTGCTCGAGACCTCTGAAGCCAACATTCGAGTCCGCCTGCACCGCGGACTCACTCAACTGAAAGCGGAGTTACCCCGATGAACCAGGAATCGAAAAAGCTGTGGCGAGACGCGCTCGGTTCGGATGCGGCGTGGGACGCAATGCGTTTCGAGGAGCCGCCGCCGCTCGCAGCCAGTTTTTCTCGGCCGGAGCGGAAGACCTACCGGCCGTGGGCAATCGCTGCCTCGTGTGCCGCACTCGCAGTATCGATCGCAGTCAACGTCCTGCTCTTCAACGAGCTTTCCGCCACACGCAGCGATTACCTGCTCGCATCGCTGAACACGGAGTCGTCGCCGATGCGGCTTGCGACCCTCGATACGCTTCGTCGGCAAAAGCTGTCCGATGACATGCAGTCCGCACTGAAAGACGTGGTGCGCTACTCGAGCGACCCCAACGCGCAGCTCGCAGCACTCGAGCTTTTGCTCGGCGCGGGGCTGTCGTCACGCCAGGGAGCGCTCGACAAACTGCTTGACGAGACCCGCGACAACGCAGCGTTCTTAAGGGCTGCGACCAGCGACACGAAAACGGAGTCGACATGAAAAAACTGATCATTCTTTTGCTTATCAGCGCGCCCGTGGCGGCGGACCAGGTGTCCGTTGAGTCCGTCACGGAACGAGACTCGCTCATCCTGTCGGCCTGGAACGCGAACATCGACGTTCGTTCGTCGGATACCGATACGCTGACGATCGACTACGACTGCGTGCCGCCCGACTCGGCGACGGAAGCGCCGCGCGAGGACGGCCTTCGCGTGGTTCGGCGTGCCGGCGTACGACCGGAGCTCACACGCAATGACGACCGCATCATCTTCCGGGCGCGCGAGGAGTCCGGCGACTGTCGTATGACGGTGACGGCCCCGACGTCGATTTCGCTGGACCTCCGCATCAACAACGCCGGACGGGTCACAATCGAGGACTGGCTGGGAGCGGTCACGGCCTGGTCAGCCGCCGGCGATGTTGACGTAACGAACCAGCGCGGCCCGTTCTCGATCACGGCGATGTCCGGCGATGCGACGGTTGAGTACAGCGGTGAAACGCTGGCGTCGGTCTCCGCGGTGACGGTGGCCAGCGGAACGCTGCGCCTCGCGCTTCCCGCACAGCCGCCGCTGACCTTGCGGGCAAAAGCCCGCTGGGGCGATGTCCTGACAGACCTCGACGTGAATTTCATCGAGGAAGCGCAGGACGACGCGTTCTGGTCGGTGACGGAACTTGGGGACGGTGGCCCGGTTGTCACACTGCGTAACCTGAATTCGGATATTGTCATTACGAAGACACTGCCCGCGGTCGAGTGAATGAAAAACTTTCTATCCCTGAAGACGAAGCTCCACACGCAGAAGCTGTCTGAATCAAAGTCCTTCTACGAGGAGATCTTCGGGATGGTTGTCGTCGAAGAATGGGACAGCGACGATGATCGCGGCGTCATTCTCGGTTTCGGCGACGATCGCACTGATGCCCTGCTCGAACTCTACGCGCACGACGGGCCGATCAACCACGAGAACGTAAGCCTGCAGTTTCGCGTCGACGACGCGGAAGCATTCGCGCGATCCATCAACGGCAAAGTGCCCTACGACGGTCCGAAGGACCGACCGTGGAACGCCCGCTACGTCTATCTCGAGGACCCGAACGGGGTGCTCATCATCGTCTACGACGGCTGCATGTAAAAGAATTTTCGCCAATCTGCATCCAAACCTGAATCTCCGTCGAATACCTGTACAAGCCCGCACGATGCGGTGTCCCCCCGAAACGGAGTATCTGGAACAATGAACAAGCTCAAGACTATCTGGTTAACCCTGGCCGCCTGCTCACTGGCAGCACCGGCGGTCGCCGGCCACCACGGCGAACAAAAAGACATCGTCGACACGGCGGCAAGCGCCGGAACATTCAAGACGCTGATCGCAGCGGCGAAGGCAGCAGGCCTTGCCGGTGCGCTGAAAGGCGACGGACCGCTGACCGTCTTTGCACCGACCGACGAAGCATTCTCAGCGCTGCCTGCAGGAACGATCGACACGCTGCTGAAGCCTGAAAACAAAGACCAGCTCGCAACGATCCTGAAGTACCACGTCATCGCCGGAAAAGTCGGCTCTGGCGCACTCGCTGACGGCGCACGCCTCGACACGCTCGCCGGCGTCGACGCTGTGATCAGCAAGACCGAAGGCGGCTTCAACATCGAAAACGCACGCATCGTGAAGACGGACATCGACACCAGCAACGGCGTCATCCACGTCATCGACCGCGTCATCCTGCCGCCCGAGCAAATGTCTCGCGCGGCTTCCGCGAAAGCGATTCAGCAGGCAGTCAACCGCGGCGTGCCGATGTTCAACCACGGCAATCCCGCAGGTACGGTCGCCGTCTACATGGCGGTTGCAGAAGAACTTCTGACGGTCGGTGACCTGACGCGTGAAGAAGAGATGCGTCTCGAACTCGGCATCAAGGAAGCCCGCGACGCGCGCTCCGCATCAGCAGCGGCCTGGGATTTGCGCTACGCTCTCGACGACGTCAGCGACTCGCTGCACAGCGGCGGCATGCAGACAGCGATGACCCGCTAAGCGCGAATCGAAGCAGAAGGATTCCTGTGTCCGACGCCATTCTTCAACGCATCGCAGACGGAGACCAGCAAGCGGTCTCCGACTGCATTGAGCGCTACAGCGGCCTCGTCTGGTCGCTGTCGCGCCGTTTTTTGAATAACGATGCGGATGCCGAGGACGCGGTACAGGAAATCTTCATGGAGCTCTGGTCGTCAGCAAAACGCTATGACCCGACTGTCGCAAGCGAGGTGACCTTCGTGTCCATGCTCGCGCGCCGGCGGCTCATCGACCGGCGTCGCCGCCTGTCGCGTGAGCCGGAGCGTGAGTCCATCGACGATCACAGCTACGCGCTCTCGGAAGACGGCCAGCGGGTCCTCGAACAATCCGCGGAGACGCAGCGGGTTCTCGTGGCGCTCTCGGAACTCAAGCCGGAACAGCAGGAGGTCATCAGCCTCTCGTCCTGGCTTGGCATGTCGCACAGCGCGATCGCGGAACACACCGGATTGCCGCTGGGCACGGTTAAAAGTTATATCAGTCGCGGGCTGCTTGCAGTTCGCGAATCACTCGGCGAGTCCGGCACAGAGCCGGGCCGGGCATCACCATGAAAGACATTCACGACGACATTCTGATGCTGCTCGCGCAGCGCGCGACAGAAGGACTGGACGCAGAGGACGAGCGCAAGCTCGCCGAACTGCTGGACGAGCACGGCCTCGAGGACACGCTTGAACTGGACCTTGCGGCAGCGGCGGCAAGCAACGCGTTTGCACTGCGCGAGGCTGAAGAGCCGGCGGACGCGCCTGCGCACCTGAAGCAGCGACTGGCACAAGACGCTGCGGGCTTCTTCAACAAGGACAATGTTGTCCAGATGCCACGGCGCGAGACGGCAGCACCCCGCTGGAATCCCGGATGGGCGGTTGCGGCAATGCTCGCCGTCGCACTGTTTGTGACGACGGTTATCGACCTGTCTCCGACTGCACCATCTCCGGCCGAACAGCGCGGCGAGCTGCTGGCGGAGGCGAGCGACGCGCAACGCATCGAGTGGGCCATGTCCGAGTTCGACGAGTACGCGGGCGTGTCCGGCGACGTCGTCTGGAGCGACGCGGAGCAGGAAGGCTACATGCTGCTCGCGAACATGCCGGTGAACGATCCCGGCGAAAGCCAGTACCAGCTCTGGATCGTCGATCCGGACCGTGACGCGAACCCGGTCGACGGCGGCGTCTTTGACATCCCGGAGGGCGGCGGACCGGTCGTGATTCCGATCCAGGCCAAGCTCGCTGTCGACAAGCCGGTTGCGTTCGCGATCACGCGCGAAAAGCCGGGCGGGGTCGTTGTGTCAGAAGGGCCGCTGCTGGTTGTTGCGAGCGCGGGCTAAGCACTGCACGCGACAGAACAAGTTACGCGCCTTTCGTTGCGCTTCCTGATCCTAGACGCCCCTATTCCGAACTTCGGACAGCGCATCACGAATCTCGCGAGCTTCCTTCAGAAACGCCGCCCGGCGCGGCGGATCGTCAAGCAGTACGCGCGGAATCACGCTGTTTTCGTCGAGCACGCGATTCAGGATGTGTATGGCGCTTTCTATTTGAGGCTGTCCTATCTGCGGTTTGGCCTGGTTCAACGCATTCATCAGTTCTTCGGGAACTTTATCCTCGGGGTACGCCCCCACGTAAACAGCAACGACGCCCGCGAGAAAGTACTTAAACAAGTCATCCGGAAGACAGTATCCACGATTTTGCCAATCGCTTTGCAGATGCAGTTGGAGCCACGGGACGATCATGTAGGAAATATCCGACTGGTGCAGGGTAAATGAAAACGGTCCGCCACCGTCACCCTCGAGAAATCTTGACCATTCGCCACGGCAACGCGCGAGGAACTTGTCGCGCAACTCGGTCGGTGTTGGCACCGGCGGAAGGTCGAGAGTGCCCTTGGCAACGTAAGTTTCGACGATCTTCGCGAATTGCTCCGGCTTGAGTTCCGGACAAAACGGTTCAGATCGAACGTCCTCATACCGTTGCTGCGCTGATTGCCGGCCTCGATACCGCCTGTAGCTCGTTTCAAAGTTCGCGTTGTAACTGCCACCCATGCACGAATGGCGCGTGGTGGTGACAAAGACACAAGCGTCGATCAGTTCCTTCGGTGGCCGAACTCGGCCGAGACTTATGGAAGCGTCAACCAAACCGAAGCAGCGACAAACGAAGAGAACTGCGGCGCTGCCGAGCAAATCGGCCTCAACGCTTTGCGGTTTTTCGTCGAGGACGGGGTCCAGAACAGTCAGGTAGGTATAGTCGTACAACACGATCAGCCATCGACCGCTGGCCTCAACGGCGTACGCGTGCTTCGCCTTGATCTTCGGCACTTTCAGTCGGGGAAATTTCTTGAGCGTCAGCCCTTGCTTTAGGCGCGTTCGCGTCTGATCGAGATTGGTCTCGATGGCAGCGCGCTGCTCTTCGTCAACGAGTTCAGCCAGTTCGGAATGCTCGTCCAGGATGTATTCAAGCGACGCGAGGCACTGATCGAGGAGTTTCCGATTCGGTCGCAGCCTCGCGGCCGCTTCGTAAGCCGGATCATCGACGTCATAGCCCTCGCCGCCACTGGCGGCGATCGCGACAAGCTCGCAGGCCGCCCAGGCCTCGTACACTGCGTCGGCCTCGTGATAAGAGTCTTTGTCGAGGTGCGCGATCGCCTCGCGGATACTGCGTGCCGGTGATTCGACTTCGAGAAACTCATCGACGAAATCCAGCGCGCTATCGTTGTCGAACGGACCGAGCCCGGATGTGCCCATGACTAGACTGTCCCCCCGAAACGCAACTGTCCTGCATTAGCGAGCAATGTCTTCCGACCTCGCCTCGAGCTGCATCACCTGGATCGTGTTGCCGTCCGGATCCTTGAGCTGGACAAGACGGAGCTTGTTCACGCTGTCCTCGATGACACTCGGTTTGGAAACGGAATCCGGAAGCGACGCGATAAAAGCATCCAGGTCCTCCGTGAGAAATCCGGCCTTGAAGAATCCTTGCGCGCGATTGGCTCGGTCACCGGCGCCGTCGAGTTCGAGCAGCTCGACGAAAAGACCGGGCTTCTGCAAATTCACGATTTCGTAGCGACCCTCCTGAACCATCCGCTCACCCGCGGCAAGTCCGAAGGTCGACATGTACCACTCAGCCGAGACGTTGATGTCGTTAACGATGACGGCGAAGTAGCTTCCGTTTGGCTCATCGGCGACGGAATCGGTCGACAGCCAGAGAATCGCTGCAAGAGCTGCGAGAGTCAGAATTTTCATCGTCAGGCTTCCCATGTCTCGCGTCACTCTCGCTAGAAACGCGTTATCACAAATATCAGGATCGCAAACAGCAGCGTCGCACCCAGAATGCGAAACAGCAGGCCGAGAGCGCCGCTGAGTCCCATTTCGCCGGCGACGCGATGAATCTCCTTAAGTTCCTCATCGCTCAGCTTGACCTCGACTTCATGGTCCGGATTCTCGAGCAGCTTCTGTGCATCCGGGAGCTGCTCGTCCACCAGGACCCAAAGGCCAACACCGCCGGCAAAGCTGCTGGCAACTGGCAGCCTCGCCGAGTCGCCGTTGGAAATGAACGTCGCAATGCCCGACGCTTCAAGCGTCGACGCGGCAAGCTCCGCTTCGTTGACGTGCATGAATTCGGTGACGAGTTTCAAAGAGTCTATTCCGTATTGGCTTTCCGGCAACGAAGAGGATAACACCGCGCCCGGCCGTTACCGGGCGCGGCAAGCCATCCGTCAGTCCGCCTCAACCAGAATGTAGCCCTCCGGCACTTGAAACAGATCCGGTTCCAGCGCCACGTTAAATGCAAAGCGGCTTTCCAGCTGCAGCCCGCCGGGGAGCGCGCCTTCGAGCAGGATCGGCGCATCGTTGTCCGAGTTGCTCCACAGGACAAGGTCGATATCGTCAATCTTCAGCCGATGCCCGACGGCGGTCTGTCCGTCGATCAGCCGTGCGTCTTCGAGACGCTCGGCCTCGCCGCGAAATTCACCGAGCTTTTCGACCCATTCGAGGCTGTCTTCTGCCTCCGGGGCCGTATCGACCGGCTGTTCGAAGTAGCGATTGCCCGGCATCAGGGTCGCGAAGGTGCGATTCTCAGCGTTCAGAATGCTGACGATGTTGGCCTGCTCGATGCGAACATGCCCGTTCGCGGTCGCCTGTACCTGTACGGTGACGAGCGGCTCGTCCTCGAGCGAGATCACTGTCCGCGTTTCCAGCGTGCGGTAGTTCAAAAACCATTCCTGCACGTCGGCGAATGCGTTGCCGCTGCCGCCCGGCACAAACAACTGCAGCGACAGTGCAAGGCCGGTGACCAGCACGGCCGCTGTCGCGAAGCGCGGCTGCCAGAATCGGCTCCGCTGCGGCTTCTTCTCCGGCAGGCGCTCGCGGAAGCGTCGTGCAGCCTCTGCCACGTCAGCGTCATCAACGTCCTGCCGCGCTGCAGTCACGAACGAGTCGAGGAATCGGTCGTCGTCGGTGTTGTGTGTTGTGTCGTTCATGTTATTTCTCTCCGTCGTTCAGTTGCAGGCGAGTGCGCAGCGTGTCGCTCAGTCGGGCCCGGATACGATGCAGCGCGACGCCTACGGCGTTCTCGCGCATGTCGAGCTGCCGACCGATCTCGGCCTGGCTTAAATCTGCGAGGTAATAAAGACTGAAGAGCGTCGCATCACGCTGCTCGAGGCGCGCAACGGCATCGCGCAGTGCCTCGGCACGCTCGTCGGCAACCAGCTCGGTTTCCGGCGTGCTCGTCTCGGTGAGTTCGTCGGTGTCGGCCGTTAGCCGCCGCTTGCGCAGGCGATCGATTGCGCCATTGATGGACAGCGTCTTCAGATAGGCGGGCCAGTTCTTCACGTCGGACGGCGGCGAGCGTAGCAGTCGCTCGGCAATATCCTGCGCGACATCCTCGGCGTCGTGCAGACTGCCGAGCACGCGTACCGCGCTCGCGATGATGATTCCCGCATGCGCGCTGAGCGCGTCGATCAGTTCGTTGCGTCGGGCGGCGCCTGACTTGCGCCAGCCCGACAAACCCTCGGTAAGGCGCGTCATTCGCTGTACTCCTGAAAGTGTCATTTGAGCTCCTGTTGTTCGGCGTTCAACAACAGGACGCGCCAGCTCTGAGAATCTTACAGAGAATTTTCCGGTGTCAGCCGTCGAGCTTCAGCCAGTCCGGCAGCGACAGTCCCTTCGACGCGAGAAATTCCGGATTCAGCATGCGCTCGGTGTAGCGCAGCATGGAATCGCAGAGAATCGTCACGATCGTGTGGCCGGGCCCAAGCTGTTCCGCCAGGCGCACGGCGCCGATGACGTTGATGCCGCTGGAGCCGCCGAGCACGAGTCCCTCGTCGCGAACGAGATCGAAGACCGCTGGGATCGCGTCCGTGTCTTCGATTCGAAAGCTCACATCGACGGGCGCGCCGTCGAGGTTCGCGGTAATGCGGCTGTTGCCGATGCCTTCCGAGATTGAGCTGCCTTCGATCCGGATCTCGCCTTCTGCGTAGTACGGATGCAATCCCGAGCCGCCGGGGTCGGCGAGCCCGATGCGAACAGCGTCGTTCTTGCTCTTTAGATACTTCCCGACACCGGCGAGCGTGCCGCCCGTGCCGGCCGCACAGATGAATCCATCGACCTTGCCGTCGGTCTGCTCCCAGATCTCTGGACCTGTAGTCGCGAAATGGAAGTCGCGGTTTTGCGTGTTGTCGAACTGGTTCGCCCAGAACGCACTGCCGGGTTTTTCTGCGTTCAGCGCTTCGGCAAGCCGGCCGGACGTGTGGACGAAGTGTGCGGGGTTCTTGAACGGCACGGCAGGGATCAAGCGCACGTCGGCCCCGTAGGCACGGAGGGTGCTTATCTTGGACTGGCTCTGGTTCTCGGGCATGACGATGATGGTCCGGTGCCCCAGCGCGCTGCCGACCATGGCGAGGCCTATGCCGGTGTTACCGGCCGTGCCTTCAACGATGACGCCACCCGGCTTGAGTTCACCGCTGTCGATCGCGGCGCGCACCATCCCGAGCGCGGCACGGTCTTTCACCGAACCGCCCGGGTTCATGAATTCGGCTTTGCCGAGAATCTCGCAGCCGGTTTTGTCGGACAGCTTGTTGAGTCGCAGGAGCGGCGTGTCGCCGATCCGGTCGATGAGTTGTTCACCAGCGGGCATTCTTAGCTCCGTCAGTCGTGCCAGAGTCAGACAGACTACGAGCCTCCGCGTGTAAAAGAAACGGTAAGAGGAGAGGTGACTCACGTGAGTTATGCTAGGGACTTTCCGTTTTCACAACGCAAGCATTCAGGGGGGTGTTATGAGAATCGCGGGTTGTTTGAGCGTACTGGCGCTGCTGCTCGCAGCGTGTTCCAACGACGCGGAGCCTGTTCAATCCGCGGCTGACGAACAAGGCGAGGTTGCCGGATCGCCGCTGGAGATAGTGATCGCGCATGAACGCCGTAATGACAATCGGGCGCGCGACGAATGGCGCCATCCGCAGGAAACCCTCACATTCTTCGGTATCGAGCCGGACATGACGGTTGTCGAAGTCCTGCCGGGTAACGGCGGCTGGTACACGCAGATCCTGAATCCGTATCTTGCCGCGCAGGGTCGCCTGATCGGCGCCACGTATCCGATTAGCCTCTGGACCCAGATGTTTCCCAACTGGAACGACGAGAGCCCGGAGCGCTTCGGTGCCGACATCACCAAGATGCCGCGCTATCTGAGTGTGGCCGGCGTTGAGACTTCTGCACCGATCGTCGGCTATGCGATCGATGCGATTCCGGACGAGGAAAACGGCGAGGCCGACGCCGTTCTGTTTATTCGTGCGCTGCATCACCTGTTCCGTTTCGATGAACCGATGATCGACACGGCTCTGTCCGAAGTCTTCGATGTCCTGAAGCCCGGTGGTGTGGTTGGCGTCGTGCAGCATCGAGCGCCGGAGGATGCCGACGCTGAATTTGCCAGCGGCAACAACGGTTACCTGAAGCAGAGCGACGTTATCGCCGCATTCGAACGGGCGGGCTTCGTCCTCGAAGAGACCAGTGAGATCAACGCGAACCCGAACGATCCCGCCGACGGCTACGTCTGGCGTCTGCCGCCGTCAACACGAGACAATCCGGAAACCACTGCGATCGGGGAATCGGACCGGATGACTCTGCGGTTTCGTAAACCCAGGTAGGTTTTCGTGAAATCGCATTAATCAGGGAGACGACGCATGAGTGAAATCTGGACCTTCGAATTCAACTGGACGCTGGTCGCTCAGCACCTTGTCGAACTCATCCTCGCCTACCTGCTGGCCATTCCCATCGCTTGGGACCGCGAGACCCGCGAGCGCACGGCGGGTCTTCGGACATTCCCGCTCGTCGCGGTCGCCGCCTGCGGCTACATGCTGATCGGCTACCAGGTCCTGGACTCAACCGGTGCCGAAGCGCGGGTCATCCAGGGACTGATGACGGGTATGGGCTTCATCGGTGGCGGAGCTATCCTGAAGCACGGCGGCAGCGTGAAAGGCACAGCGACGGCGGCAAGCCTGTGGGCAACCGGCGCGATCGGGCTCGCGGTTGCATCACATCGCCTCGAGATCGCCGTTGTGATCAGCGCGATGACGTTTTTCACGCTTCGCTTTTTAAAGCCCATCGCGGCGACGCAGGATGAGAAAGTCAAGAACGACGACTAACTCGTCGGTCAGAGATCGAGCTCCATCAGAATGCTCGGCAAAACGAGCCCATCGGGGAGATCAACTTCGATGGGCTTCAATCGCCTGAAGCCCAGGGCCGAGTAAAAGGATTCGCCGTTGATCGACGCGTAACAAAGAAAGCGCTCGATACCTGCACGTCTAGCCTCATCACGGCAGCGCTTGAAGATCGCACTCCCAACGCCCTGTCTCGTCCAGGCAGGGTGCACACCGAAATGACGGACGTGCGCGACGCCGTCAACGATCTCGTCGCCGCCCGGACGCTCGAACGACCAGCCGCCGCAACCCGCGAGCGGCTCCGCATCCGCGACAAAGAAACGACCTGACTCGAGCAGAACCGGCTGCGCGCGCGTGATCTTTGGAAGAAGGTCGTCCAGCACGTCTTTGTCGTACGCATCAGCCATCAGCGTCGCATAGGACTGCTCGAGCAGGGCGGTTACTGCCGCAGCATCGGCCGGCACGGCTCGCCGCACATGAAAGGTCCGAGACTCAGTGTCTCCCGCCACGACTGCTATCCGCAGGCCCAGCCGAAGGTCAGGACCTCCGGATGCTCGCGACAGCGTGTGACATGGCCAATGCCGGCATCACCGAGCAGCCACGGCAGGTTCTGTTCCGAGTCGATCTGGAAGACGTGTCGCATCGGTGCGCCGCAGACTCGGCAGTCCGGATACTCGACCCCCTGAACCCAGGCGGGCCAGCCGCCCAGTTTTTCACCGGCCGCCGGCGTGCTCGTGTCGGCGAGCATGTCGATCTCATTGTTCGCAAGGCCGTAGCCCAGGCGCTCCGTTTCTTCCCAGTTCGGTACGTCGACGATCTCCTGCCAGCCGACGATCGCACGCGGCGGAAAAGCGTCGGCAACCGGCGTTGCGTCAAAGTGCGTGTGTTCGCCGTCTGAAATGACGCGTGCAAGATGCGCCTTCGAATAAGGAAAGTACCCCTCGCAGTCGACGTCGCACGGCGGGTCGCTGCTCGTGCAGTAAAAGAGTTGAAGAATGCCGGTCGGTAGCAGGCGCTTTGCCCCGTCCGGCACGTCTTTGCTGTTGAGCTGCAGGAACAGCTGCATGGGGCGGTTGCAGTTGCCGCAAGCCGGCCATGTACTGCCTGGCGGAATCGCCGCGAGCCCGGAGAATTTAGAGCCGTTGATCGCCGCGTCACCCGCCTGGGTTTTCGGCAGCCATGCAGTTTTTCGAAGTGATGCGAGCTTCGAACCGAGCTCCGTGCTTTCAGACAACGCATCCGGGACGGCGGCGTCTTGATCGCCGCCAAACAGCCTTCTCAAAAAATCGAACATCGCTCCACCCTCGTCGACACTCAGACCGTCTAAGGCGTGGCCTGCGATTGTCGCAGGCCGTTCGCTGAGGCTAGTCCTCTTTCTGTTCCGCGTCGAGCGGATCTTCGCCGGCGAAGGCTCCTGACTCGAGAAAAGCCGCGGTGAATGCGATCACCTCCGGTGCTTTCATAATGAAAGGGTGCGAGCGCGATACGACGACATGATCCTGCATGCCTTCGACCTTCGTGCTTTCGACCGAGACCTTGCCGTCGTCCGGGTTGGGTAGAAACTGCGACAGGATCGGGTTGAACGTGTCTTCGCCGGCGATCACGCCGAGCTCGAACTCGACCGGGCCGAGCGCGAGCGGAACGCTATTCTCGTCGGTGCCGAGCTGCAGCCCGGCCGGTCCGTTGAACGCCCGGAACCCGGGTACGTCACGATAGGCGTCGACGACTTCGCTGCCCTGGTTCGGCGGAGCGAGCATGACGACGCGGCCGAGTTTTTCGATGCCCGTGTTTTCGGCGTAGTAGCGGACGAGGATGCCGCCCAGCGAATGCGTGACGAAGTGGACGGTTTCTGCCTCGGCGCAGGCTTCGAGCCCCGCCTCGACGGCCATCGGGGCCAGCTCTTCAATCGGATGTTTGCGGGACGGATAGTCGATGGCGGTCGTCTCGTAGCCGCGCTCGGCCAGCGCCTCGGCCATCGGTTCCATCGACGAAGCGGTACGCGCAAGACCGTGCAGCAGAACGATGCAGTCAGCGGCCGTCGCGTTCGCTGCAGCGAGCAAAGCAATCGTGAAGAGTAGCTGTCTCATGGTTGTCCGCGCGGCCCGGCGGCCTGCCGGGCTTCCTAGTGGTAGCGCTGACTTTCCGGGTCCAGGTCTTCGATCGACGCCTTGTCTGGCTCAAGGGCCTCCGGCGTCGGCGTCTCGTCGGACTTCGCTTCCTCGGCGGCTTGCGGCTCGTCCGCTGGCGATTCGGCCTGTTCCGGTTCTGCGGTTTGCGGCTCCGCTTCGGCAGAAGACTCCAGCGCACTGACGTCGGCCGGTGCCGGGAACTTGAGTTTTGCGTCTTCGTCCAGCGGCGCACAAAGCTTTTCGGAGCCGGCTGCCATGTGCTCGTAGAGCTGGCGGTAGTGGCTGCCAATCGCATGGAAATGCTCCGCCGACTGGCTGAAGTGCTCGGTGACCTGCTGCTTGTAGTCGGCAAGTTCGGACTGTGCATCCTCGAGCTTCGCGCTGTCGCTCTTGCGGTACAGCAGGCCGATCCAGAAGCCGAGCCCCGCACCCAGGATCAGGGTTCCGGCGGCGATGAGTGTCCAGCCCAGTGTGCTCATGGAAAACCTCAGGTTCGTTTCGGGTGCTCCCAGCATAGCGAAGGCGGGACGGCCATGCGAACAGGTTTTCGCGAAGACAGGCATCGATTGCGGCGGTCAGGATTCGTCAGGCGCCTTCCACTTCACCGCCACATTCTTCTCGCCCAATAGCGAAACATGAAAGGCACACGTAAGGACCACTCCGATGCAGGACCTGATCAACCGTTTTCGCCAGTCGGCGTCCGTCAAAATTTTCACGATCGGCTTTCTGATTCTTGTTCTGCTGATCCCGCTCGGGATGGTCCGGGATACGATCAACGAACGACAGCACATCAGTCAGTCCGCATCGATGGAGATCTATCGCACCTGGGGCGAGTCGCAGCTCGTTGCGGGGCCTGTGCTGATCCTGCCCTACGACCACGTGCACGTGAAAGCCTCCGGCGAGCGTTTTGTGCGGCGCAGCGAGATGTATGTGTTGCCCGAAACACTGTCGATCGAGTCCCAGGTTGAAACGGAGATTCGCTACCGCGGTATTCACAAAGTGCCCGTCTACACCGCGGGCCTGAAACTAACCGGACGCTTCAGCCCGATCGATATTGCCGAACTCGGCATCGACGCGACGAGCATCTACTGGGCAGACGCGGTGCTCGCGATCGGCATCAGTGACGGGCGTGCGATCGCCGAAATGCCGGCCGCCCGCATCAACGGCAAGCCGGCCGCATTTCGCCCGGGCGGTCAGCGCGTGACCGCGGCACCGCCGCAGATCGTGACCTCGGTCGGCGGCCATCTGGCCGCAGCCGCCAATCCGTCATTGAGCTTCGATGTTTCTCTGCGGCTGAAGGGAAGCGAGTCCCTGCGCTTCATTCCTGTCGGAGACACGACGAGCGTGTCCGTCACGTCGGACTGGGCGAACCCCAGCTTTTCCGGCAACTACCTGCCGGTCGAGCGCAGCATCAATGAAACAGGATTTTCAGCGAGCTGGCAGGTCTCGAGTATCGGCCGCGCATTGCCATCCCGCTGGAGTGCGGCCAACGGCAATCAGCCAAACATGGCGCCATCTGCGTTCGGTGTCGATCTCTACATGCCCGTCAGCGTCTACCGTCTGACCTTTCGCGCCACGAAATACGGCGTTCTCTTCATTGTGCTGACTTTCGTCACCTACTTTCTGTTCGAGACAGTTTCGGGCTTGCGCCTGCATCCGCTGCAGTACCTGCTGGTCGGCAGCGCGAACACCGTGTTCTTCCTCTTGCTAATCTCGCTCGCCGAACACACGGGCTTCGGTCTCGCCTACCTCGCAAGTGCGTTCGCCTCGAGTGGCCTCATCGTCGCGTACAGCCATTCCGTCCTCGGCGAACGCCGGCGCGCCGCGATCATCGGCGCCGTGCTCACCGTGCTATACGTCTTTCTCTACATGACACTGAAAGCCGAAACCTACGCCCTGCTTGCGGGCTCACTCGGCGTTTGGACGGCTCTCGCGCTGGTGATGTATCTGACGCGCCGGATCGACTGGTACGGCGTGGCGAAAAGCAACCGCCAGCGTGAATTGCCGATGGAGTGATGGCCCTTCTATCCGGAGGCAGCATCCGAAGACGGCCTCCAGTTGAGGCAGGATTTGCCAGCCGCTCGCATGGCTTCGACATTGCCTACGGCAGAGTAGCGCGTGCCCCAGTGGCCTTTACGCTCGGACGCAAGACACAGTGTCGAACCGATAACCGGGAGAAAACGCGTCGTTGCAGTGACTTCCTGACCATCGTCCAGAACGACTTCGATTTCCCACAAGGATGGAGCACTTGCGTAGTTGCCCGGCGTGGGTGTCCGAATTATCGATTTCACGGTGCCTTCGACGGGCCCGATGAACTCGGATTCCGGGTCGAACATCCGCGAGAACGCAAACACGACGAGAATCAGAAGAAGCACAAATGCCGAGACCATACAGCCGCCTCTGATATCAGCCTCGTAGTAGATCAGTGCATCTCGAAGCCAAGACATTATGCCGGCACGCGCCACGGCCCTGAATATCGTTCAGTCCCAGCCAATGTGTGAGTCCATGTCATAGCCGTGGTTTTTGCAGGCGGCGATGAAGTCGTGACGGAACTTGTCGACGTCGAAGTCGCCGATGCGCTTGTTCGCGTCGACCAGGATCGACGTCGATCGATACAGAACCTGCAGGGCATAGTCGATGCGACGGTCTAGTGGTATACCCATCAGTTCGGCGATGTCCGGTAGAACGCTGTAGTGACCGACATTCTCAAATGTTCCCGGCGCGATCCCAGAGAGCTTGTCGGGCGACCGCCCGCCAACGGACTTCTGGAAACGAAACGGGAAAGGGCCAACGTCATCGACAAGCTGCAACTCAATCCAAAGATGCTCCATTTTCCCGCCGTAGTCGTTGCTTAGCTCGTTACTAATCTGCTCAAGAGGTTCGTGCAGCAGTTCGGGCAATTTCGCAGTCTCTGTGTCGCAGCGGTTTGCGTAAAGGGCGACCTTCACGACCAATTCACCGCGACTCAGCCCGGCCTGGCTCGAGATGCAGCAGGCTGCGCTTGAAGTCGATCGTGACGACAAAGTGCTTCAAGAGGTCATAGCCGAGCAGTCCGCTGGACGAGGCTTCCTTCACGCGACTACCGGTCTGCTGACGCCGTTCGCGACCGATGTTGGTTTTCTCGTTGGGCCCTGGAACGGAGACCCGGACATTCTCGACGGTAAAGGGCCCGATTTTCACTTCCGGCAGACGGAATGTGTTGAGCTCGCGGACCTGGCCTGTGACGCCCTTGGCGAGCGTCTTGTCGACCGGAAAGCGCTCAAGCCAGTCGAAGCGCTCCGCGTCGAGACGTTTCAGTACAAAGCCACCCGAGTTCCCCGTGTCGAGCGTGATCCAGGTGTCGAACTCGCCGTTGAAATCGATTTCCACCAGCGGGTGCGTTGCGCCTCCCTTCCGCCGCATCTTGACGTTCGCAAACTTTCTGAGGTCGATGACGTCGCGAGACGCGAGCCGCATGCGCTGGTTCGGGTAGTCGAACTGCACGACAAACTTTTCGAAGAATGGCAGTCCGATCAGTAGTCCGTGAGTACCGAGACTGGTTGGCAGCAGCTCGCCCATGTTGAAGGACGTTCCAAACATACCGACCTCGATATCGTTAACCAGCCGCAGCGTTTCCGTTCCGAATACACCGGATACACGCATTTTCTTGCCGTAGGAGATTTCGCCTTCGTTCTGGATCAGAAAGGACTTGGCGATTCCGTTGCCGAACGCGCCCGTATCAAAAATGGCAGTGGTGTCCTTGCCGTTCAGCGTGACAGGAATCGTGATGTGACCGCGCTGGATTTCGAAGGGGATCCATTCGGAGAGAAAACCGGCATGGGCGGGCAGGGCGAACAGGACAGTCAGGAGTACAATCGCACGCATCAATACGGTTCCTCGTCAGAGTGTCGTTAACAGCCCTCTACAGGAACCATTGAAAGCCGACGAAGATGTCAGCGTCAAGGGAGGCGGCACCGGCGGGTTCCCGCAATCCGCTCGCGATCGATGCCAGCACATGAAAACGCTCGCTGACGGTCCTGTCGAAACCGATGCGCAGATCGAGAGCGTGATCGTCGAAGCTACTATCCGCAGCGCCGGCAAGTTCGACAAGGAGTTCCGTATCCTCACGTGCGGCGTAAGCGAGCGCGACACCCCAGGCCCAGGAGTCGTCAGCGTCATCGACGCTGAAGCGGGTGACTTCACCATTGAAGCGCCAGCGATCGTTGATCTGGTATTCGGCGTTGACCGGCAGTGCGAGCGTGTTGTTTGCCGAGCCGATGCCGTTTTGGGCGGCGCTGTCGGAAACGCCGAAGATGTAATACGGTGCGAACGACAGTTGCCAGCGGTCTGTGTTGACGAAGCGATACTTGACGCCGATCTCTGCGTTGCCAGGTTTGTTTGCTGTCGGTGCCCCGTCAAGATCTGCGCGAACATACGGCAGCACGATCGCGATCTGGGCTTTGTCTTCGAATATCCCGAGAGAGAAGTCAATCAGCGGCGCCTGTATGACTTGGCCATCGTCGGTTGCCGTAAACTGCGCGGCGAGAATGATCTCCATGTCGCCGGGCGCAAGAATTCCAGGGTCATCGATCGATAGGGGTGGCCCGGCAGATGTCGTGCCGGCAAATGCCAGCAAAGCGGCGAGCGTGGCGAATCTCACGCTGACACCTGTTCGAGGAGCTGTTTGCTCGTCGTCACCGTGCAGAATTCATTGTTCAGGCTCGCGAGGTGCACAGCGTGAATGTCTTCGGCGGCGTGCTGCACGCCGTCCGGGCCGGTCTTGTCGAAGGCCGCCGTCGCGTCGCTTGCGAGCTGGACTGAGAAGCCCAGGTTGCCGGCCATGCGCACCGTCGTCGAAACGCAGTGGTCGGTTGTGTAGCCCACGACTGCAAGCGATAGCAGCGCCTGTTCGCGGAGATAGGTTTCAAGAGCAGTGCCGATAAATGCGCTGTTGACGGATTTGACGAACTCCGGTTCGCCGTCAACAGGTGTCGCCACGTCCTTGTACGCGAACCCCGGCCGTTCCGGCCGCAGCGGCGAGTCCGGCTCTGTCGATGCATGACGGACATGAATGACCGGATGGCCTCCCGCTCGCCAGGCGCCCAACAGCGTGGCGATGACTGCGTCGGAGTCCGGGTTGTTGCGGCGTCCGGCAGACGGATCGTCGATGCCGATCTGGACATCGACGAGCAGCAGAGCGGTTTGATTCATCGCATGTGTGCTGAACAGCCGTCCGTCATCGGTACGACTGGAAAACGCTGGCTTCGCCTTCCGGATCGATCAGCAACACGTCGTACGGATCCTTGACGTTGCCGTACATCGGTCCGTCCATGCCGGGGGAGCCGCGCGGCATCGCCGGGACGGAGAGACCGATCGCCAGCGGCTTTTCGTCCAGAAGGCGAATGATCTCGCGAGCCGGCACGTGTCCTTCGATCGCGTAGCCGTCAATCTCGCCGGTGTGACAGGAGCCGAAGCGCACCGGCATGCCGAGACGCTCGCGCGCCTCGCTGTTGCCTTCGTCGAAGCTCGTGACCGAAAAGCCGTTGTTTTCGAGGTGCACGATCCAGTCCTTGCAACAGCCGCACAGCGGGCTCTTGTAGACCTTGATCTCGCGGTTCTCCGCGCGGGCTGCGGTCCCGAAGCTCGAGACCAGGAGGCCGGTCGTCAGCGATGCGACAAGCGTGCGTCGTGTCTTGTTGATGCTGTTTTTCATACTGACATTCTACGAAAAATCCTCTCCCACGCTACTGAACAATCACATCGAGAGCAGCGACACCCCGCTGCGCGGCGCTTTGGCACGTGGCGAAACCTTGCAGAAACGGCTTTATGTCCAGCGTGAACCCATTCAGCTTCCCTTCAGCTTGGCTGGCACACACTGTCTCCTCGAATTCAACGGAGTGAGACAGCATGAAGCGCACAATTCTTGCGGCGGCCGCACTGGTCGCGACCGCGGCACCGCAAATCGCGGCGGCAGACTGGGGTCCCTACATCGGCGGAACTCTTGGCTCTGCAACGCTGACGGACAATTTTGAAGGCTTCGATGTCGATGAAGACAGCACGGCCTACCGGGTTTTCGCTGGCTTCAACTTTGGCGACACCTTCGGACTCGAAACCGGTTACCACCGCTTCGGCACGTTCGAGGAAGACCTCGCCGGCCGCTTTCGTCTCGACGCCGACGGCATGTTCCTCGGCGGAAAGCTTGGTCTGCCGCTCAGTGAGAATGCAAAGCTGATCGGTCGTGGCGGCTGGTTCTTCTGGGACGACGACTCGATCCTTAACGACATCCGGCGCATTAACGACGACGAAAGCTACCTCTATCTCGGACTCGGTGCCGAAGTCGAACTCTCACCAAACCTGAGCCTGACCGGCGACTGGACACGCTACGAGCTCGACTACACCGACAGCGACGTTATTTCGATCGGTCTGACGCTGCACTTCTGACCGACTGATCCCCAGTGCGGCGTGCCAGGGACGGCGCGTCGCCTTTTCTTCGCTAGGACCGGCTCTGGTATGGTTCCCCCTGTTTGCAAATGTATGTCAAGGGGAACACGCCATGGCTCTACCTACCCAGGAACTCACCTATCTCGTCTACGTCATCACCTTCACAGCGGTGATGTGGCTTCCGTACATTCTCAACATGATCGCCCAGCGCGGCCTGCTGCGGGCAGTCGGATATCCGAGCGACCCCGAACCGCTGTCACCGTGGGCGCAGCGCATGAAGGCGGCGCATTACAACGCCGTCGAAAACCTCGTTATCTTCGCGCCGCTCGTGATCGTCGCCCACGTCCTCGGGATCAGCAGCGAAACCACCGTCATGGCAGCGCAGGTGTACTTCTGGGCCCGCGTCGTTCACTACATCACCTACACCCTCGCCGTGCCCTGGGGCCGTACCCTTTCATTTGCGGTTGGGCTGCTGTGCCAGCTCGCCTTTGCCGGAACGTTGCTTGGACTTCTCTAGCCGATGAACTACCGCCAACTGGGTAATACCGGGCTCAAGATCAGCGAGCTGTCGTTCGGGTCGTGGGTGACTTTTCACAACCAGGTTGATGTCGATAAAACCGTCGAAATGATGGCGGCTGCCTACGACGCAGGCGTGAACTTTTTCGACAACGCGGAAGTTTACGCCGACGGCCTGTCCGAGGAGATCATGGGCAAGGCGCTCAAGCGTCTCGGCTGGCGTCGCGGCTCCTATCTCGTGTCGACAAAGCTGTTCTGGGGCATCCACGACACGCCGCTGGAAAAGAACACGCTGAACCGCAAGTACCTGCTGGAAGGCATCGACGGCTCGCTGTCGCGTCTCGATCTCGACTACGTTGATCTTCTGTACTGCCACCGCGCGGACCCGTCGACACCGATCGAAGAAACGGTCCGCGCGATGCACGACATCATCGAGCGGGGGAAGGCGCTGTACTGGGGCACGTCCGAGTGGGAGGCAGCCGAGATCCTTGAGGCGATCAACATCGCGGAGCGCAAACATCTGCACAAGCCGGTCGTCGAGCAGCCCGTCTACAACCTGGTCGAGCGCCACCGCTTCAGCGACGCCTACGACGCCGTCTACAAGCAGCACGGCTACGGCTCAACCACCTGGAGCCCGCTCGCGTCCGGCCTGCTGACGGGCAAATACCTCGACGGCGCGCCCAAGGATAGCCGCGCTAATGTGAAGGGCTACGAGTGGCTGAAAGAACAGCTCACCGACGCGGACAAGAACGCCCGCGTTGCGAAATTGAAACCGCTCGCAGAAGACATGGGCGCATCACTCGCGCAGTTCTCAATCGCCTGGTGCTTGCAGAACCCGAGCGTCAGCAGTGTCATCACCGGCGCGAGCCGCGTCGAGCAGGTGGAGGAGAACATGCAGGCACTGAAGTTTGGCGACAAATTCGATTCGGACTTGCTGGAAAAGGTTGATGAGATTCTTGGCGCTTGACTGGGCCAGTCTCAATCTGAGGTTTGCTGCACCCTACGATGTAACCCTGTCACTCTTCGAGAAGACCGGGGGATGCGCCGATGTCACCAATGCCCAATGGCGGCTTCCGCTTTACCTTTCATAGCCGCCGCTTGAGCGACCGCTTTCGGGGTATGATGGAGTTCTGCTTTTGACCCAAAGTGGAAATTCTGAATAGTTGCGTTGGAGTAAGAGTTTGATGCTAAAGACAGCACCGACTGTCGTGTCGTTCGGTGTCTTTCTGTGCGCGCTTCAAGCCGCTTATTATCCTTTCTTGATGACGCCGAATACGGCGGTAAATTGGTGGCAGATAGGCTGGATGGCCGAGATAGGCTTCGTTGCGGGCTTTCCAGTAATGCTAGTTGCCGAATCTGTCGATCAGCATTCGTTAGTTTGGATCTCAGCAGCTATCTGGTCGGTGCTAATATGGCTTGGATTGAGATCGCTGCTCAAAACCTCGCGCGCCTGATCTATTCTGGCCGTATCCCGCCGCTCAAACGTTCTGATATAGACTGACAACTCCTGGCCCAAAACTGCCTGTCGGCTAATGAACAAAGACGCAATTGATTTGAGTGAGTATCCTGACGTCCCAAAAGGGTCAGTGGAGTTTCCGGACCGGATTCATATTGCGTATGCCGTCTGCCGAAACGACTGCGGCGCAAGGGAGTTCATCGTTGACGGGAGTACGCAGCGATGTCAGCGATGCGGCAATCTGATGTTCCGAACCGACGTTGCCGAATACGAATTCAAATCGGAGTAAATCAACGGCAGCTTCTGGCCGGAACCAGCCGGACAATCGACTCGCGCTATAATTTCTCCTACTGAACCATAGCGGACTTTCGGTTTCTCAAAGGAGACGCATGGCTAGTCGACTCATCGTGCTCGTGCTTGCGGTACTCGCTGCAACGACTAGCTGTAGCAGAGAAACTCACAAAGGCTGGCTTGCTGTCTCCAATGCTCATGCTGACGCACTAGAGGTCTGGGTAAAACATCAGAAGCGGCCCCATTCATTCACATTCGTGCAGGAAACCGAGTTCGGAGTAAATGTTTACGCGACCCGAATCACCGTGATTGACCAAAAAATCCATTCGGTAGAGCCGCTGGACCGTCGAGCGTCAGGCAGCATTTCGACGTACCACATCACAATCGATGACCTGATGAAGCGCCTTGCACTGGTACTCCTAGAGAATCGTAATGAGGAGCACCTGGCAATCTCGGCGCGATATGACGAAGACTCTGGCATTCCGTTGAAGTTCTCGATGGATGTTGGCTTCACATTTGATGATGCAGTGACGTGGCGCGCATATGACCTGGAATTTCTAGATGATTGACGGCCCGCTGATGGCCGAGAACAGTCGGCTTAGCAATTCTGGCTTCGGTTTCGTGCGCTGGCGCGATGCGGAGGCTCAACAGGAAACGTCGGCGTCGGGAACACGATTTCAAGGATTCTGCATCCCGTATCGGATTCGTCTCTTCGATTAGGGTTTCTATGCCAAGCTAAGAGAGCCAGGTTCCTGATGCCAGTCACACGGATATGTTCTTGAATGAAAACTAGAGACGGTTATCGATTTCTTGCTGTGATCGTGTTCTCGGTGGCGTTGGTGTTCGGTTTCATTGGCTTGTCGCCGACTCCCAGTCGAGCAAACACCATTGAGTTGACCTTAAGTGGATCTGGGCACGTTTCATACACCCAGTTCGGATGGTGGAAGCTCCGAGAAGAAGGAGCATTAATTGGCTTGGGTAACGAAACTGATTGCTTCGTAAGGTATCCGCATGTAGAAGCCCTTAGGGCTGCCCTCTCGAGAAACTCAGAAATTAATTTAATCTGTGACGAGCGGACATCTATAGAGGGCGCACGTGAGGCTCTTGAGTTATCGGTGGACGGATTCGTGATCTTTGATTTCGAGGATTCTGTCCGACGCGCAAAAGAAAGAAAAAAATCCAGCTGGCAAACGGCTTTCGGTTTTTCTGCCGTCTCATTTTTTCTTTTCTTTCTATCAAGGATTGGTAACAAGTAGAGGTCTGCTTCTGACTGAAAGCAGAAATTAGCTTGGCGCACGCTATTATTTCAGCTTCTGACCTGCGGTCACTAATATATGGATTCAAATCTTAAGACCGATTTGGCAAACAGGATCACGGTATCCGCCGAGTTCGGAGTTGGTTCCACGCGAGATTGGCAACGCGTTGAGCAATTCACCGAGGAAGCTATTGCTAATGTTTACGACAGTTTCCCGGAGCGGGTCCAAGAGCAACTAGACCGGTTGTTTGCAGGATCTATGTCCCCTGAGCAGAAGAATCATGCTCGCGCCGTGCTATGGAATGAAATTGGATCGAATACGACTGATACATCACCAAGGTCTTCGGCCATTCGGGCGGCGTTGTTTCCATTCTACGAAGACCACAAAGGATCCGATCCATCTGAATCAATTTTCTACTTCTGCATGTTCTACGAAACTGCTGGTTTGCCGGTCGAGGCTCTAGAGGCTGCATTCAGCAAACACTGGCCCCAAGACGATATCTGACCGCTAGCTACTGACCGGTTGGAGCCCTTGGTTCAGCGTCCTTTATGATCGCTGCTACCGATCCTCTCCAGCCGTTCGCCATCAGCGCTTCAGAGCAGGAAGTACCAATTTCTATGAACAGCGATCTCGACGAATTAATTTCCAAGTATGTCGATGTAGCGGCTGCGATGTTTCCGAGGGTTGCCGAGCATCTTGGCGTATCGCCTCCTATTTCGAATATGAAATGGGCGAATCTCAACGTGCAGCAGCGAGGTAGTACAACTGACGGAATCAATTACTTTAAACATGGCTATGGCGTTGCGATGACGGACGGCAAACGCAAGATTGACCTCGATATTGGGGAGAACGGCGAAATCAACGGATTTGACGGTTGGCGCCTATTCGACTTCGCCGAACGCAACTAGATTCCAACGTCATTTGGTTCGCACAAAGAGGTCGAAGCTGCGATAAAACAGGCGGTGGAATCCGGCGAATTGAAGTACTCCGGATACATTCTGTACTACCGCGCCTAGCAGGAATCTCATCGGCTGGTAGAGGCCGGAACCAGCTACCTAGGCATTCTGGGGTAAACTGGCGGCTACTGACCCAAATCCGACACCTGCCACTTCGAACATTATGCGCTGGTCAAAACTGAAAAAACTCGTCGAAGAGAGATTCGCTGATTCCGTATCAGCCCGTGTTTCCATTAACAGCGCTGCATATGGAAATTGCACATGCGGACATTGTTGGATCACGCTCGACAAGAAAGTAGTCGCCAATTTTTGTACCCGGGCTTACTACAACAATCAGTTGTACTCGGATACGTTCGATATCGGAACCAATCCGATGTACAAGGAACAGCTAGTTGTTTACGGGGAAATGAGCCGTCAGGACGCGCATGCGTCAATGTTCGACTACGTTCATAGCCTTAGTCATGACAAAGCTCTCGAGTCGGACGATGTGCTCATTCAGTCTCTCGCCATTCTTGATAGTCGTCTTGGAAAGCGACGCTTGTCTCAGCTGGATAAGTCGACGCTTCATCCTCTGGCGCGCACGTTTCTTTCCATCCGTGAAAGCGCCGAGTTGAAAGAGGTTCCCGCTGCTTAGCACTGCTTCATTGTCGGCTTCAAAGATAGACCTTCCGTCACGACGACGCTGAATATGAGTTTAGCTCCTGATCTCTTTTCAGTAGTTAGCGACAACTATCAAGAATTAGCAATACGAGTTGATTCGCTGCTAGGCGGCCCAGACCGCTACTTTGAATGGGCAAAAAGCAAGAGCTAATAGACAGAATCCGAAAACAAGTTGAGTGGGAAGTGTCTGGTGATGTGGAGAAGCTCTACGGACTTATTGACCCCAAGATTCGGACGAAGCGCGAGCTCGAAAGGATCGACGAACCGAACCTCACGAAGAGTGCGATCCAAGCATTCATAGACCAAGTTACGTCCGCTGAGGTAATCGAGCTGCACTTGCCGAAGTGGGAGTTGGCACGCGATGGAACGTCAGCAGCGGTTGCCGAAATTGCGGTACGCTATAATTCCCGCTCCGAACCATCCAGATTTAGAACAGTCTGGTATCAGCGCGACGGAATCTGGTTTACAACGGCGCTGAGCAAGATGGTGTTCCCGAAAAACCAAACATGACAAACGTTCGATTCTAGCCGTTAGACGTCGTTCGCCTGGCTTGAGCCATAATATCTGCTACTCACCCACAGCGGTCATTGATCCAACCGCGAGTTGTCTCCGTCCTCGGTAGATCTAACCAGCGTCACTCTTGCTCGCTGACGGTCGATATATCGATTAGCGGGTTCGCAGCGATCATCCCGTCGGCTGTAAGCTCGGGATAAGGTTTTCCGAGGGCGCGGTGACGCTTGGCGATATCGGGATACGACCACTCGAACAGTGTACGAGCACGTTCGTCGGGCGTCAGACGCGACTCGTCATACATCCCTGCGGAGCGCCGCTGTCGCTCGGCCTCGGCCAGAATGATGCCGACGACGACCGATACGGTCAGTGACGATCCATGACCGTGCATCGGAATCGCAATGTGCTCGTCGGCCTCGGCGCGCGCAGCGTCGCTCAAACCAACATGCTCACCACCGACTATAATCGCCACCTTTTGCGTGTAATCGACCTCGCGATAATCGCGCGATCTTTCGCCGTTGTATGCAGCCACTAGCCGCCAACCATCGGCGCGAAGCGCCTTGAGTGCGGTGCGGGGCGAACTATGCGTCGTCACCGCAACCCAATGCTTCGCGCCGCCAAGGCTCATGTGATTACGACGCACCAACTCGCCTGTCGAGGTCGTGTGCACTTGCTGAATTCCCACCGCGTCGGCCGTGCGGATGATCGCGGAAACGTTATGTGGTTTGGACACCCCTTCCATCAACACCGTTAGATCCGGCTGGCGGGCTTCGAGAGCGCGTTGGTGGTTTGCGGTTTGATCGCGTTTCATCGGTATTCCTTGCCGCACGTGTGCAGACATCGTAGCAGCGGCTACACCTATGAAACGGTACAGCTTCACAGATGCTCAGCGGAGCGTCGCACTATCGCTCCGACTTATGTTGTATAGAGACGCCGGGGAGTGGCCCACTTGTGGCTGAAACCGTGATCCAAGCAATCTGCGGTAGACTGATTTCTACTGACCAATTACCGCAGTTCGCGGCAACACGCTTTCTTGTTCAACGGATGCGAACTTGACTCCTAGTTATCCCATCATTTGGCTCGGTGATCGATGCGGTCTGATGCATTTTCAGGATCAGGATGCTTTCTTCACGACCGATTTGATGTTTTGGGGGCCACTTACTTTCGATTGGGGCAGCGTCGTTTGCTCCGACGGTATCGAATGGTCGATTTCCGTATCCAGGAAAGAAAAGTTTTCGATAGGAAAGCGGCTCAAGGCATTGACGGGTCGCTTGGTTCACACACGCGTTGAATACGAATACTCGAAATCCGCCGAGCTTAGCTTGAACGAACTAAAAAGCCGGTTGATAAAGCAGTCCGAGAACGACCCCGGTGACGTCATGTGGCGGTTTGTCGAACATGAAGACATTGTAAAAGGAGTCAACGCCGCCCGTACCATCGACGAGCTATTCGACTTCCTTCGCGACTCTGTTTGTGGAGGGGGCGGGGCATAGCGAGCGACCATTTCCGGCCGTGAGCAGTCAGCTAAGATACTTGTGGTAGGTTAAATTTACTGACCAACGCCGACGATTTCGAAGATGCAGTTCATAAATGACCCGTGGAAAAAATTCCGCCCGCAATTTTGTCTCAGCCTATTCCTTTCTTCTTTTTGCTTGGCCGCCATAGAAGTCTGGGTGAATCCAGATCGTGATCAGCTTTCAATTATCACGCCAGTCTTTCTATGGGTTCTATTTGGATTGTTTCTTAGCCCGTTCTATTACGCACCGATCGCGCGAATCTACCTTAGGTCTGAATTTACGCTTGATGACGCGCGATCGGAGCTAAGCACTTTGACTTTCTGGGCTCTGATTGCGGGAATATTTACGACATACCATTACTTAAATGTCGGTGATAACTCCTTGCGTTGAGGCTACTTCTGGCTGTTCTGAGAAGGTCGCAGTTTTCCCTGGAAGAAACACTAGAACGGCTGCTTTCAAAAAAAGCGGCCGCTCGGGAGTAACGGCTCGCAGGTTACATCGAAATCGACGTGATAGTGGTCGTCGTGGCGGACCCAGGAGCGCCGCGTTGAGAACTGGACGTTTTCACTCAGGTACGGCCAGCGTTTCGAATCCTTCAGAAACGGTTGTAGCTCCGGATCGAAAATCACACGCCAGATTTTCACGCCGTGCTCCCGTGCCGAGCGGTCGAGTGCGTACAGGTGTTCGGCGATCGCCTCGAAGTCGATCGTAAGGCCGTCGAGTTTTCCGTCGGCATCAAATTCGAGATCATAGCCCCAGCGATTGAAGACGCTGGTTGGCAGCTCGACGGACTCACCCTTTTCGTTTCGAACAGGAACCATGAAGTCCACCGACAATCCGTTGCGGTGCGTCTTGTGTGGTGAAAACTCTCCGCCGTCTTCCTTGCCCGTTTCGCCGTAGACGAAAACGGTATCGGGCAGCGAGATCGCGACAGAGGCATACGCATCCACGACGATGCTGTGCACCGTGCTGTGAACGTAGGTGCGTCCCGCCAGGCGACCAATAAAGGAGTATGACGTGAAGTTCTCGCCGGACGCCGGCAGCTTCCAGCCGTTCTTGAGTCGGCCGTCGACTGTCGTGCCGTAGCAGACGCTTTCGTCCTTGGCATATGACGTGGGCGAGGCCAGAAAGGCGAGCAAAACGAATGCGCTGATCGACTTCTGCAAGTGCGTCAGGATCCTTCCAGCGCTTCCACAAACCGCGTGCGCCAGGCCGTAATGTCGTTATTGCGGAGCACGCTGAGCATTTTTTGGTGCCGCTCCCGTCGCTCTTCGATGGGCATGTTGATGGCCGTCGCGATGCCATCGGCGACGTCGTCGCGATCGTGGGGATTCACAATGACGGCGTCTTTCAGTTCCCAGGACGCGCCGGCGAGGCTCGAGAGCACAAGTACGCCGGGATCGTCGGGATCCTGCGCCGCGACAAATTCCTTCGCGACGAGATTCATGCCGTCGCGCACCGGTGTGACGAGCCCAACCGTCGCGTGCCGAAAGAATCCCATCAGCGGTTGGCGGGCAATGCCCTTGTTCAGGTAGCGGATTGGCACCCAGTCCGACTCGGCGAAACGGCCGTTGATGCGGCCGGACTCGCGTTCGAGTTCGCGTCGTATCTCGTCGTAGGCGCGCACGCCGGTGCGCGTGGGCGGTGCGATCTGCATCAGCGTGACAAGGCGCTGTGAGTTCGGGTATTTCTCGAGCAGGCGCTCGTAGGCGAGCAGACGCTGCCGGAGGCCCTTGCTGTAGTCGAGGCGGTCGACGCCGATCAGGAGTTCGCGACCGTTCAGGCTTTCGACCATCGTTGTGACCTGCGGGTCGGAGCTTGCCTCGGCTGCCGTCTCCTGGAGTTCGTCGACATCGATGCCGATCGGGAAGGCATCCGCATACAGCTCGCCGCCGTCGACCTTGATGCGATGGTTGTCGAGAAACTCCGCGCCGACGATTGGCTCGCGAATACAGGTTTCGAACGCGGCGAGGTCGCTTGGCGTGTGCAGCCCGATCACATCGTAGGCACACAGGCTGCGAATCAGCAGCTCGTGACCGGGTGCAGCGCGAAACGCCTGGTAGGACGGAAACGGGACGTGCAGGAAAAAGCCGATCCGATTCTTGATCCCCATGCCGCGCAGCTCGGCCGCCAGCGGAATGAGGTGGTAGTCGTGAACCCAGATGATGTCGTCGGGCTCCAACAGCGTCGCGAGCTTGCGGGCAAAGAATGCGTTGACGCGCTTGTAGCCCTCGAAGTCCTCCGCGCTGTAGCGGATGAAATCCAGCAGGTAATGAAAGACCGGCCACAGCACCTTGTTGCTGTAGCCGTTGTAGTACTGTTCGAAATCGTTCCGGTTTAGTGAGACAGTGGCGTAGTCAATATTGCCGTGCGTCTCGACCTTCGGGTCGCTGCCTTCGGTGTCGGTGAGCTCGCCGTTCCAGCCGAACCAGATGCCGCCGTGATCTTTCAGCGCCCCGAGTACGCCGACCGCGAGTCCGCCGGCGGCCGGCTGGTCCGCCTTCGCGACCCGGTTCGAGACAATGACCAGCCGTCCATCACTCATTCGACTACTCCGCCTAAAGCGCCTCTTCCCACGGCCTGCTTAAGCGGACCGCGGCATTGATGATGCCCGCCATGCTGTACGTCTGCGGGAAGTTACCCCACAGCTCGCCGGTTGTCGGCTCGATATCCTCAGACAATAGCCCCAAGGGATTACGCAGGCTCAGCATGTTTTCAAACATGTCGCGCGCCTCGTCCGTACGGCCGATGCTGGCGAGCGCATCGATGTACCAGAAGGTGCAGATGTTAAACGCGTTCTCGGGCGCGCCGAAGTCGTCGGGCGCGTCGTAGCGGAACATGTGCTTGCCGCGCAGCAGCGTCTTGCCGATGCATTCGACCGTCGAGACAAAGCGCGGATCGTCCGCGGACAAGAAGCCCAGGTGGTGCACAGTCAGGAGACTCGCATCCATTTCCGGCCGACCGAACGCTTCGGTCAGCGCCTGCTGTTCCTCGTCCCAGGCCTTCTCGAGGATGACTTCCCGCATGGCATCCGCGCTGTCGCGCCAGTAGGTCGCTCGATCGGATTTGCCGAGTGCCTTCGCGATCTTCGCGAGCCGGTCGCAGGCAGCCCAGCACATGATGCTTGAGAATGAATGCACGCGCTGGCGGCCACGGTATTCCCAGAGCCCAGCGTCCGGCTGGTCGTAGCAGTGCTTCGCGTGTTCGCCGAGTGTCTCGAGGCGCTCGAATTCCGCGACCGTGCCCGACTTGATCAGGCGCTGGTCGAAAAAGAACTGCGTCGCAGACAGGACCACCGCGCCATAGACGTCATGCTGCACCTGCTCGTAAGCCTGGTTGCCGCGTCGCACCGGCCCCATGCCGCGGTAACCGGACAGCGACTCTTCGATAATCTCGTCCGTGTCCGACCGGCCGCTGATACCGTACAGCGGTTTCAAAGGCTCGCCCGCCGCGTCGCCGACGATGTTCATGATGTAGCCGAGATAGCTCTGCATCGTCTTCGTCGCGCCGAGGCGGTTCAGGGCCTGAACGACAAAGTAGCTGTCGCGCAACCAGCAGAACCGGTAGTCCCAGTTGCGTCCGCTGTTCGCGGCTTCCGGCAGCGAGGTCGTCAGCGCGGCGACGACGGCGCCGGTGTCTTCGAATGTGCAAAGCTTCAGCGTGATTGCCGCGCGGATGACCGCTTCCTGCCACTCGAACGGAATCGACAGCTTGCGCGAGAACGACTGCCAGTAGTGTCGCGTCGCGCGGTAGTGCTGGTAGAAGCAGTCAGCGCAGGATTCCTGGATCGTCTCGTTCGGCCCGATGATCAGGTAGATCTCCTCATCGAGCACGAACGCGTTCTCGTCGACGATATGCGTCAGCGCCGCATTCGTCGTCAGTCGAAAGGTCGTGTCGCTGCCTTCGTAAGAGATGTGATTGCTGCCGCGCGTGTAGTCACAGGCACTGGCCCCGTAGTCCTTCGCCGGGCGTAGGCGCACCCGGATTCTCGGGCTGCCTTCGATCGGCTGGATACGCCTCAGGATCATCGTGGGCGCAAACATTCTGCCCTTGTACTCGTAGCGCGGTGCGACGTCGGTAATGCGTACGCCGTTGCCCTGGCCGTCGTAGAGCTTCGTCGACAGGATCGCAGTGTTCTGCAGGTATTCCTGCTCGCTGCGCTCGACGCCGACCAGCTCGATACCGAACTCGCCCGGCTTGTCCGACTCCGACTCGTCGCGCAGCAGCTTGCAAAAGGTCGGATCGGAATCGAACTGCGGCAGACAGCCCCAGACGATCGTCGCCTGTTCATCAATGAGCGCGGCGATCTGGCAGTTGCCGATGAGGCCAAGGTTCAAATTAGTCACACGTTCGTCCTGTTATGTTCGGTCGAGCGCAGTTCGCAACCAGTCGCGGACGGCGCTCGTGTCTTGTAAGTAGTACGTCGCTTCCGACGGTCGCGTGTCGCCGACGAGGATCGAAATGCCGCCGCGGGCGTTTACGGTTCTGAAGCCATCTTCGTCCGTGACGTCATCACCGGCGAAGATGGGCGTCCGGTCGGTAAACGGCGCGTTCTCGAGAAAACTTTCGATGGCAGCGCCCTTGTGATGGGAAGCAGGCGCGAGCTCGAAGACCATCTTGCCGGCAATCAGGCGATAGTTGTCACCGAGTGAGTCCAGAAGGTCGGTGACGAACTCGCGACAGTCGGATTCCAGCTCCGGCGCGCGACGAAAATGCAGCGAAGCTCCGCCGTGTTTTTCTTCGAGCAGGAGACCCGGATCTCGCGCCGCAAACTCTTTCAGCCGATTCATCGCATCGTCTGGCAGGCGGTCGACGTCGGTCGCCGCCTCTCCTTCAGCGGTCGCCCGCAACTCGGCGCCGTGCGCGCCGGCCGTGGCAAAGGTCTCGGGCGCGAAGATGCGATCCACGTCATCGATTGCGCGGCCGGTGATCAATGCGAGTGCACCCGATAGGCGCTCGCGTGCTTCGATCAGGACGCGAACGAGCTCGTCGTCTGCCTCGACATCACCGGGGTGTTCCCGGATGTCGAGCAGCGTTCCGTCAACGTCGAGAAACAGCGCAGCGTCGCTCGCGTTGATTGGCGGGGGGGCGTTGGACATCGATTCAAGGGTAGCAAACGCCAAAGCTGCGTGACACGTGAGGAATTTTCATTTCGTATCAGCGCCGTGCTTGAGGCGTTGGCCCTTTCGTGACAAGTTGCCGGGATACGAAGAAGGGGGATGTCTGCATGAAGACGATCATCAAACTCGCGTTACTGTTCATCGTCGCGCTGCCGCCGCTGTCACAGGCGAGTGAACGAAAAGCGGTTCTTGTCACCGGTGCAAGCACCGGGATCGGACGCGTCACAACGGAAGTGCTGGCCGAAAACGGATTTCACGTTTACGCGGGAGCGCGCAAAAAAAAGGATCTCGAGGCGCTCAACGCGCTGGACCATGTGACGGCCGTTCGACTCGATGTGACGATCCAGGAAGAGATCGACGCCGCGGTTGAGCAGATCCGTTCCGAAGGCCGGGGGCTGCACGGCCTGGTCAACAACGCCGGCGTGTTTATCGGCGGGCCCGTCACGGAGGTTCCGGTCGACGAATTTCAGTGGCTGATGGACGTCAACCTGTTTGGCGTTTACCGGGTGACCCAGGCGTTCGCGCCGCTGATCATGGAGTCCGGAGGGCACATCACGACAATCAGCTCGATCTCCGGTGTCGCATCGGGACCGTTCTTCAGCCATTACAGCGCGAGCAAGCATGCCGTCGAAGCGCTGACCGATTCGCTGGCATTCGAGCTCGAGCCGCTCGGCGTGACGGTCAGCGTGATCGAGCCCGGGAACTACGACTCCGCAATCGGGCAGACGGCCTTCAAGCGCATGCAGGAACGCAACTACCTTATTGAGGACTCACCGTACACCGAGCGCATGCGTGGCCTGATCGCCCGCATGCAGGCGCCGCGCGACCAGTATACGAAGCCGGTGCCTGTTGCCGAGGCTGCGCTGCATGCACTGTCGTCCGAACGGCCGCTTCGCCGCTATATGGTCGTTCCGGCAGAGCGAGAGGCACGCTGGGCGATTGGCAAGGGCATCGAGGAGGTCGCCGAGTACAACGAGTGGCAGGCCTTTCAGTACACCCGCGATGAACTCGTCGCGATGCTGGACGACGCGCTGAGCCGTCGAACGAATGAGTCCGCCAAACTGAAAGCGCAGGTCGAAAATTTTCTGGCGAATGCCGGAGACGAAGCAACGCACGCTGCGTTCTGGTCGCCGGATCTCGTCTACACCTCGTCCAGCGGCACACGCTTCGGCAAGGCCGAGATCATGCAGGGTTTCGAAGAGCCGTCGGATGAGGACGCGGCCGCAGCAACCTACTCCGGCGAAGACATCGACGTACGCATCCACGGTGACACTGCGATCGTCACGTTCACCTTGATCGGCACACCGGCAGCGGGATCCGACGATCCTGTCATGCGCTACTACAACACCGGGACGTTCCTGAAACGCGGTGGCAACTGGCAGGCCGTCGCATGGCAGGCGACGAAGATACCGCCAGCAAACTAGCGGTTCAGAAAGCGTTCAGTTTTCTGTCAGTAAGGGTTCAGCAGGACAGGACGATACTGCAGGCGTGATGACAGGGATGTCGTCACATGGCTAACAAGGAGGACAAGCCATGAACATCGTTTACGCCGCCGAAAAGAACAGCATCGCAAGCCTGCTCAGCGATTTCATCGACGCGCCGGTCGCCGAAGGCGATATCGCCGTGATCGACAATCCGGATGAAACCGGCAGCTTTTATATCGGGCACCGCCTTGGTCAGTTTTGCCTGACTCCAAGCGGAAAGATTCGACTCGGTCGAGCGAGCTCCACGGTTCGGTCAGAGTGCCGGGGAGAAGCCAGGAGAATTCAGGGCGTGTCCTGAGGCAAGCGCTTCATGTGCGTCACCATCGCCCACTGCCCCTCGTATTGGGCTGCTGAGGTACCGACCTGACCGAAGACGTACCACGGTGCACTCTTCATGTCATAAAGAATCTCCGACCAGCTCGACCCGGTGCTCTCGTCGAAACCGACCACCTGTATCTCGCAGATTGTCGAGCGGCAGATCACCGAGTGGATCGTAAACATGCCCGCCTTCGCGTGCGAGGCAATAAACTGTGTGATCGCCTGCTCGGTAAAGTAGGCCCACTCGTAGTCCGTCCCTTCTCTTTCCATGTCCGCGCGGATACTGCGCTTGTTCGTTCCGTCGGGACCCTTCAGGAGCGCGAGATGCGCGTCGCTGATTGGGAGTTCTTCGCGCGTGACGTCGTCATCTGGTGTCGAGCCATCGACAGTGTTGGTGGCGCCGTCTGTGCGCAATGCCGAGTCCGACGTTATTGCCGGGTAGCTACTCTGGATTTCCGGACTATCCATGCTGTCGGAATACGCCTCTGCACCCAGACCCTGACCACCCCGGTCGTTCTCGTCGATAGGAGCGCCCCGCAATGACGGGGTCGAGCTGTCGGATACGACAGGCGCGTCCGGACTGGCGTTGCTCGAGAGACCGACCTGCGAGTCGTCACTTACTTCCGATGTTGTCTCAGGCGAGCCGGCAAGCTGGTAGGCGACACCCGTCAGAGCGGCTCCGAAAACCGCGCCGGCTGCGAACCCGATGAGTGTTGAGCGTTGCACGGGTTCTACACTGAACCAGAACGCGCGCGCTTTCAAATGCCTGATTCAGGCCGCGTCGTATGCTTTCCTAAGCCACTTCTTCACATTGGCGTCGACGTCGCTGACGGTTTCCAGGCGGACGCGGTGCGAGACCATGGCATTAAAGCTGCCGGAGGCTTCGAGCTTGCCGCTCGGCTTTTCGCCTTTCAGGTTGATGCCAAGATCGACCCGCGTTTTCGTCGAAGGCTGGATCAGCGCGAATTGCTTGCTGCGCCGTACGCTGACGTAAGCCTTCTTCGGCGCGATCTCGACATCCTTGCCGAATGACTTCACGGTCTTGATCAGCGCGTCGTAGATCGGTCTCAGATCGGCTTTCGGGCCGCCGTACTGCCCGGCCACAAGATCGGTTCCTGCGTCAGACTGGCTGCCGGCGTCACTCTTCAACAGCTTGTGTGCGACGAGGTTGGCAAAACCGTGCGTCATGCCGTGGTCGGTCTTCAGGGACTTCACGATCTGGCCGTGTTTCTCGTGCCCCATGGATTTCGCAATCTTCAACCACTGTTCCAGTGTCTTGCCGGTTTTCTCTTTCATGTTGGCGATCATCTGATTCGCCATTTCTTCGGGTGATTTCGCCACGCGCCTGTCTCCTTATTCCGCTTTATCCATCGGCCAGTTGTCGATGTGCATCGACTTCGGTGTCAGCGGGCTCATCAGCCCGAACAGGGCGAGCGTGATGCGAGCGCCGAGCTTGACCTTTCCGGTCTCGACGTAGTGTTTGAAGTTCTCGACGATGAACTGCGATCCCTGGTCCATCGACTTCTCGCTCTTCGAGCCGGCGAGCACGCGTTCCGTGACGAGGCTGAATTCGGTGCCGCCGTCTTTCTCCCTCAGAAGATAGGTCACCGTCGACGCCGGATCGTCGAGCGACGTCAGGCGAAAGGTCGTCACCAGTTTATGCGGCGGCTCCATCTCGAGAATGCGGCCGATGACTGCGACCGCCTTGCCGCCGTTTGCGGTTATTCGATACGACTGGCCGGGCTCCACGGCAGACGCGTCCCAGGAACCGTTCCAGAAAAACGGCCGCGGCGAAGTCTCGCTAATGAGCTCGGACCAGACGGTCTCGATTGGCGCGTCGATCAGGACGCGATAAACCTGTTTCTCGGCGTACTGGGAGTCTGTCATCGTTTCCCTTCCTTGTTCTTGTTATTCGATTCGGCTCTGCGTTTGACCTCGGTCAGCTGCCCCGCCCAGTAGCTGCTGAATTCGTCCGTCCAGCGCTCATGGATCTGCTGGATGGGCGCGGCGTTGAAGTACAGCTCACGGGTCCGTCCGACTTTGTCCGAGATGACAAGATTGGCCGACTCGAGGACATTCAGGTGCTTCATGACGGCGATGCGACTGACGTCGAAGTGACCCGCAACATGCGCGACGCTGCAGCCGGGGCGGGCCCGAATAATATCGAGCATGTCGCGTCGCGGTTCGGAGGCGAGTGCCAGAAACAACCTGTCCATCTCTGCTGACTTCATATGTAACCAGATCGTTACCTATTTCATTCACGCTGTCAAGCAGCGGCCGAGGAGCTGAGAGCAACTGCGGTATGCTTGCCGCAATCAAACGCTTGGAGTGACGATGGCCCTGACGAAACGTGAATTTTTAAAGCTCGCCGGCATCGGCTCAGTTGCAGCCGTCGCCGGACCGGCTGTTGCGGACAAGCATGAACTGAGCGATATCACCGGCGACGTGGCGCCGATCTCGCCAGCCGAGCGCGCAGCACGTGTCACGAATGCTCAGCGGCTGATGAAGGAACACGCCATCGACGCACTGCTGATCGAGCCGGGCTCGTCGATGACCTATTTCAGCGGACTTCGCTGGTGGCGCAGCGAGCGCCTGACCGGGCTCGTCATTCCGCGCGAAGGGCGGCCGGCGGTCGTCACTCCCTACTTCGAGGAACCGAGTGTTCAGGAAAGCCTGGAGATCGACGCCGAAGTTCGAACCTGGCACGAGGACGAGTCGCCCTACAAACGCGTCGCGGAAATCCTGAAGGATCGTGGACTGAAACGCGGCCGTCTCGGCATCGAGGAATCCGTTCGCTACTTCGTGGCCAACGGCGTCGCAGAAGCGGCTCCGGATACACAGCAGGTACCTGCCGACCCAGTCGTGCTGGGTTGCCGCATGTTTAAAGACGCGCACGAAATCGCGCTGATGAAAAAGGCCAACGAAGTCACCCTCACCGCCTACGCGCACGTCTACCAGTCTCTACAAACCGGCATGTCACCCGACGACGTCAAGGCACTGATGCGCGACGCCCAGGGCGCGCTCGGCGGCTCGGGTATCTGGGGCATGGCGCTTTTCGGCAAAGCCAGCGCCTACCCGCACGGTACATCGATGCGCCAGGAGATCGAGGAAGGCCAGATCGTTCTGATGGACTGCGGCTGTTCCGTTCACGACTACCGTTCGGATATCTCGCGGACGTTCGTGTTCGGCGAGGCGAATGAGGAGCAGCGAACGGTGTGGGACACGGTTCGCAAAGGGCAGCAGATCGCCTTCGAGACAGCCAAGGTCGGAACCCCCGCCGGCAAAGTCGACAATGCCGTTCGCCAATACTACGAATCTATGGGCTACGGTCCCGGCTATGCGACCCCGGGTTTGAGCCACCGAACCGGCCACGGAATCGGCATGGATGTGCACGAGAGCATCAATTTCGTGAACGGCGAAACAACGCCGCTTGCGCCCGGCATGTGCCTGTCCAACGAACCTGGTCTCTACAATTTCGACACCTTCGGCGTTCGCATCGAAGACTGCCTGTATATGACTGACGACGGAGCGCAATGGTTTACGGTACCGCCCGACACGATTGATGCGCCGATTGGCAAGCCGGCCTGACCGACAGCTGTCAAGCGGCAACGCCGCTCCGTCAGGGTGCAAGCAATTGCCGCATTGCACTGTGAACTTGCAAACCTTGTCGTAACTTTTGGCTTGGTGTGGCGACTTTCGTCAGTAACCGCGGGGGCTGGCGTTGGGTCTGGTGCCTTCTCCGGACTTGGCACGCGTCTTGCTCTATAAAAACTGAAGCAGCAATGTTTCGTACCCCGCCGGCACGGAGTTGTACCCCCATTGCACCGACATCCCCCCCCGAGTCGCTGCTGAACAGCGGCTCCGTGCCGGCCCTCTTTTCAGCCGTCAGCGTGCGAGCAGGGTGTACGCCACGGCGCGTTTTGACGTATCTCGTGATCTGTGTCACAAATTCCAAACAGAGCTTGGGTCAAGCTGTCAAAAGAAAGAGTCCCGCCGTCGATAGCAAGACTGGCGGCAACGTATTGTTGAGTCTCGGATGTAAATGACGACGTAGGAACGGAGTAACGACGAGGTAGACGACGATGGTTGAACGAAGGACGACGTCCCGTGTCATGCAGGTTCATAACCTGAGGGATTTCTTTCGAACGTCGATTGACGATGTCGCCGAACGGCAGGGCGTCGAGATCGACCCGCCGGCCACACAGTACGTCGTCAACCTCCTCACATTGTTCTCGCGTTCCGACCAGCTCTACGAAGACCACGGCGAGGTCTACGGCTTGAAGCCACTCGCGCTGATGCTCGCCGACGCCGCCGAAACCGAAGACCCGAACCACCGCAAACACGCGCTGCAGCGAATCGGCGACGTCGCGCTTTTCATCAGCGGATTCTTTATCGAAAGCCTTGCGAACAAGGCGGTGGATGTCGACTACTACATCCACATGGGCGAGAACGCCTACGGTTCGCTGTCTGAAGAAGTTCGCGGAAGTGTTCGCGGCAATGCGTTCGCCCACATCTACCGCGAGCTTGCCCACAAGTTTCAGCTTGTCGTCGACGTCCTCAACGAAGTGCGCGACGGCGGACAGTCCGCGATCGACATCATGCGCACCTACGAGCTGTGGTTGCGCACCGGCAGCCCACGCGCCGAAGCGCAGCTTCGCGAGCACGGCATCTTTCCGATTGCCGGTGCACTCGGGCCGCAAACGCACTGATGCTCGGAGCTTTACACCAACAGCTCTGCGACACAAACCGCGTCCCGGTGCAGCACGACATCCGCGACTACCTGATTACCGACCGCAAACTGGCCCAGGCAATCGGCCAAGACGCGCTGTACGCGGGCAGCAATGAAACCTTGTTCTTCGCGCAGTCGAACGACGAGATTGCCGTTTCCCTGTATCTCGACGCCGAGATGCTCGAGAGACTGGAGACGGCCGACCCGCTCGCGGATCTGACGTCCGACTGCCTCGATGATCTCTGGACTGTCTACGAGGGCTTAAGTCATTTCAACTGCCTCGCATTTAAAGCGTCCGCAGATCGTGAGCTCAGCCTGCTCGAGCTCGAACTCCAGGGCGAAGTGGATAAGTTTGTTGGCAGCCTGCTGCTCGCGATGCATCACGACGAGCCGGACCTGATCCGCCGCCTCCACGACTGGCTGTTCGGCGAGGTTCGCTACCGCGATGAGCTAAACACGGATGAACTTGACCGCTACCGGGCCGCCAACGATCACGCGGCCCGCTTCTGCCGCGCGCTGGAGCAGCCGCTCCTGAACGCCGAGCCCGATGCGTTTGCGGAACTGCGGCGCTTCTTCCGCCTTCCTGCATCCGAAAAGTTGAGCCTCATCAACGCACGATCGTTCTGATCGCGCGCGGAGTCTGCGCTAGACTCCTCCAACCGTTTCACGAGCTTTGCGTTCATGCGCGTCATCGTTTCTTCCCGCAATCCGGTCAAGCTGAATGCCGCGCATGACGCGTTCTCGGCCTGCTTTCCCGATGCGACGATCGAGGTAGAGGGTATCGACGTCGACTCCGGCGTATCCGACCAGCCGATGAGCGATGCGGAAACCTGTCGCGGTGCAGCCAATCGCACGCTCCGCGCGCAGGAGACGCATCCTGATGCCGACTATTGGCTGGGGCTCGAAGGCGGCATTGAAGTGATCGACGAGCAATATTTCGCGTCCGCCTGGATGCGCGTCCTCGGTCGTGACGGTCGCGTCGGCATGTCGCGCACACCGTCCCTGCCGCTGCCGCCTGGCATCAAGCAGCTTGTCGAGTCAGGGCTCGAGCTTGGCGATGCAAACGACAAGGTGTTTTCGACCGTCAACAGCAAGCACGGCGGCGGGGCGTACGGCCTTTTGTCGGAGGGCCGCTACACGCGCCAGAGCATCTACGCCCAAACCATTACAATCGCCCTGATCCCGCACATGCACCCGCTCTACGACACAGGAGAAACTCCATGAAGAAAGTGACCGGCCTGATCATCGCCGCCATCGTGCTCGCTCTCGGCTGGTTCCTCGTGAGCCCGTTGTTCATCGACAGGACTGTCGACGAGCCGTTCGTCTTTACGACCGAGACCGGCGGGCTGGACCTCGACGCCGTCATGGAGATGCCGGAGGAAAAGCGGCAAGAAATGCGCGACGAGATTATGGCGATTGCCGCCTCGGAAGCCGATACGGAAGCGACCGAAGAAATGCCTACGGAGCCGCGCATGATTGCCGGCGGTATGTTCGTCGATGCCGATGCAGTTCACCGCGGAACGGGAACGGCTTCCCTGTACGCCTTGCCGGACGGATCGCATGTCGTGCGCTTCGAAGACTTCAAGGTGACGAACGGCCCGGATCTCTATGTCTATCTTGCGAAGCACCCGGATCCAAAATCCGCTGACGATGTCACGGACGGTGGCTTTGTGAGCCTCGGAAAACTCAAGGGCAACATCGGAAACCAGAATTACGTGATTCCGGATGACGTCAACGTCGACGATTACGGCAGTGTCGTCGTGTGGTGCCAGTTGTTCGGCGTCTTGTTCAGCCCGGCCGCATTCACGAATCAGGCAACATGAAGGAATCCCAGCTCCTGATGATCGTGGCGAGCCTCGTGCTCGCTGCCGTCGGCTGCGGGTGCCTCTTCCTGCCCGCCGAGCTGCTCGCTTCTGCGGGGATGCCGGAAACAACGGAGGCCGTCGCTGCGATTCAACTGTTCGCCGCGGCGATGCTCGGTTTCGCCGCGCTGAACTGGAGCGCGAAGGCGGTGCTGATCGGCGGCATCTATGCGCGACCATTGGCCGTCGGCAACTTTCTGCATTTTGCGATCGGCACAATCGTCCTGCTCGATGCGCAGCCGAGCAAAGTGTTACTGCCTGCCGTTGTGGTCTATGGGCTTCTCGCCGCCTGGTTCGGGCGCATCCTCTTCTACGGCAAGCCCGCCGGATGATCCGCCTGCTTGTTCTGCTGCTGTTGCCGCTTAGCGTATCGGCACAGACTCTCCCCGAAGACGACAACGCGCCTTTGACCGGCGGCTTCGGTCTGCCGGGCATCGAAGAGGGCGGCGATATTCTCGACCGTTGGGAGTTTCGCGGCGGGTTTTCTTTTCTGACGGCAAGCCACGCGATCGTCGAGGACAGCGGCAACGAGTCGCTGATTCTCGATGGTGAATCGATGCGCGTCTCGATCGACGCGACGGTCGGGATCGGCAACGGTATCGAGATCGGGGCCGAGATTCCCTGGGTGGCGCACCAGTCAGGTGGACTCGATTCGCTGATCGACACCTGGCACGACATCTTCGGGCTTCCGGACGGATCGCGGAACGAACGACCGCAGGATGTCCTCGAGTTCGCCTACACCGACAACGGCGTTGATCGCCTCGACTTCACGCAGAGCGCAAGCGGCCTGGGCGACATCCGCCTATTCGCCGGCTTCGACATCGACAGCAGCGACACGCACCGTCGGGCGTTCCGCGTCAGCGTGAAACTGCCGACAGGGGACGCCGACAAATTGCTCGGCAGCGGCGGCTACGACATGTCCATTGGACTTGCAGGCGATGTCTCCGGGCTTGGTGGCCGGGACCGCTGGGATGCGTTCTATCGCGCGAGCCTGACGCACATCGGCGAGCCCGACCTGCTCGCGACGCGCTACGAGGACTACATCGGGCAGGTGTCAGGCGGCGTCCAGTTTCGACTGAACGAGCGTGTCACTTTCAACGCGCAGACGACGCTGCGCTCGGCCGTCTACGAGTCTGAAATCGAGAAGCTGGGTGAGGTGTCGTGGACGCTGACCTTCGGCGGAACGATCCGGCTGACGCCGGTCACCGTCCTGACGCTCGGCGTCGGCGAGGACATTAAGGTCAATTCTGCGCCGGACGTCAGCTTCAACATCGGCCTCCGCTACCGGCCGCAGTAGACTCTAGTCGATCTCAAGAACGACCGAACCGCGCACGTCGCCGGCCTCGATAATCTCGTTGCCCTTCGCGATGTCATCCAGCGGCAGCGTTTCACCGACGCGATGGACCAGTCGACCCTTGCGCAGCGCCCTGTCGATATCCGCGACCGCGTGATCTTTCGCGCTCTCCGGCATGCCGTAGACGATCACCGTCCGGATCGTGATGTCCTTGTACATCAGGTCGTAGAACGGGACCGCGGGCGTCGGGTCGCTGGCCGACGCATAGGTGGCAATCTTGCCGCCGGTCTCGAGGACGGCAACCGTCGTCTTCACGTTGGCGCCGAAGTCGACGTCAATGACGCGATCGACGAGCGCACCGCCGTTTGCCCGGATGATCTGCGTCGCGACGTCGGGATCACGGTGATTCACGATCTCGTCGGCACCGACTTCGCGGCAGAAGTCTGCGTCTTCCGAATTGCTTGCGCTTGCGATGACGCGGGCACCCGCGCTGCTGGCCCACTGGATTGCATAGCCGCCGACGCGCCCTGCGCCGCCGGTGATGAGTACGGTTGCGTCTTTGACGTCACCGTCGGCGAACACGCAGCGGTGTGCGGTCATGGCGGGAATGCCGAGGCAGGCGCCGATCGTGAAGTCGACGTCGTCGCGCAGCCGCGGCGCACGCTGGCTGTCGATCGCGATGTATTCAGCGGCCGTGCCGAAGCGACGCTGGTATTGCGCCTGGTAGACCCAGACACGCTGGCCGATGCGCGAATTGTCGACGCCAACGCCAACTGCCTCAATGACACCGGCTCCGTCGCTGTTCGGGATCACGATCCCGTCGTCGAGCAGGTCGGCAAATTGGCCGGCACGTTTCTTCACATCGGACGGATTGATCGCACTCGAGTGCAGGCGAACAAGAACTTCGCCACCGCCGGGCTTCGGGTCGGGCTGTGTGCCGATTTCCAGGACCTCGGACGCCGGCCCGAAATCGTCAAACCATGCTGCTCGCATGCATAAGCTCCAGTTGCCTCACGCGCGCCGCCTCCGGTATCGTCGGCGCGTTCGGCAGTCTACCACCGGCTGCGATTCGGTAAATCACCGCATGTCCAACGACCCCAGAAAACACGCGCTCCGCCTGCGCAAGAGCCACGAACCGGACCCGGAGCCCCCGCCGGATCTTGCGATCGGCCAGCGGCTGTGGGACGCGCAGTCACTCGCGAGAGCGGCTGTCGCCGGCCTTGCCGTGATCGCGATCTTCACGCTGCTCTGGGCGATGGTGTCCCTGCTGTTCACACGCGTATTTCCCTGGGCCACGCTGATTCTCGGCTTCCTTGTGGGACTGGCGGTGCGCCGCGCCGGACTCGGCCTGAGCTGGCCGTTTCCCGCGGCAGCAGCGGCCCTCGCATTGGCTGGCGCGCTGTTGAGCAGCGTCATCGTGTCGACAGCCGTCGTGGCGGATGAGCTGGGCACCGGCTTATTCGATGTACTCACAACGCTGGGCACCACCATCCCCGCATACGCCGACCGCATCCTGACGCCCGCACACGTTGTTTATGCCGTCTCCGCCGCAGCGATCGCTGCGTTCTATTCGATGCGCAGGCTGTCGCGACGACAGTACCTCGCCTTTCGGCTTTGGTTGCAGACTGATCCGCCGCGTTGAGGTGACGGTGGTCGGGGTCGACAGTTGGTCTGGATCAGCTACCGGCCGTCCACATTCTTCGAGTTAGAATGACGGCTTGTGACCCTCTGCGGACAGTCGTAGGCTACGGAAATTCAGGACAAATGCAGGGAGCAACCTCGGTGTCCATGAACAGAATTGCGTCATCAATCACGAGTTGGCCTGCGTGGCAAGCGTTCCTCTTCACTTGTATTCCGTTCTTTGGGGCCGGGTATGTGGCGATGCCGGAGCCGGGGCAACCGGGTAGCGTCGTCGAAATGGAAGTCATGTTCAGCCGGATGATGTTGATACTGATGCCGGTCGCGCTAATTCTGTACTCTTGGATATGGTCTATCGGCAATGTTGCGAATCGTGCAGCGAGCGACAGCGCAAAACGGCCTGAACGTTTTTTCAACTTCGCATTGCCCTACGCGTTTGCGTATTTGGTCTTCGCTTACTTCTTTTTTCCAAGCCCCGGCAAGATGGAAAACCCGCCAATTCCAGTTGGACTTGTGATGATCCTGCACGTTCTTGCCGTAGTTTGTACTTTTTACGCTGTAGCCTCGTCGGCGATGCGACTGAAATCTTTCGAGGCAGGAAATCGAGTTGGATTCGGCGGCTCATTTGGCACGTTTTTCCTTATTTGGTTCTTTCCTTTGGGCGTGTGGTTTGTACAGCCGCGGGCAAACAAGGCCAGCGCCGCGCTAGAAACCGCAAGCTAGAGGTTGGTACATGATCCTTTCGCGCCGAATGCCTGGTTGTGGCCGAAACCAGCCGTCCAAAGCACGTCTGCTAGTATTTTTCCCGCGACCAGAAAAACACTGTCGACTAATTAGCTTTTGTCCGTAGAAATGTGATGAGAAACTTGCTCAACAAAATCTTCGGACATCCAGTCTATCTTCGGTTCAACCGGGAGTGTTTCTCGATTCGCGACATCTCGACAGGGAACAACGTAAAGTTTCGACCTGTCGTTGGGATCAAGGGCGCCGAGAATAAGCGAGAGATCGCATCTGTCGGCGACCCCGTCAGCGCGGATGCGAAGTTCGTGGTAAATCCCTTTGATCATCCCCGTATTGCCATTCACGATTTCACCATTGCAGAGCAGCTCTGTTCCCATGCATTCCGGGAGCTATTCAAAGGGGACTTTCTTCGATCGGCTCCAACAGTAGTCGTTCATCCAGACACGAATTTCGAAGGCGGCTTCACACAAATTGAGGCTCGAGCTGTTCGCGAGATGGTTGAAGGTGCAGGTGCGCGACGTGTTTTCCTACATTACGGCGATGTGCTTAGTGACAAAGGGGTTATGCAATTGGCATCTGGAAAGACCGCAGAATCTTGATGTGGCTCATTTGTCAACTCTTGGCCGAACAGAGACTGTGGAAAGGAATTGCTAGAATCTTCTCCTGTTGACCCGTAGCGGACAAACGCAATGATAACGATGAAATCCATCATCTTGGCCGCCTTCGTAGCCATTGTTTCGATTTCGGCCAGCGTGTTTGCTGCGGATTCGAAGATTCAAAGAGGTGTTTATGGCATACCGTTTGAAGTATATGAATCCCTAAAGCACTTTGAGAGTCTGTCCATGCATCCATCTTCTATTGACCCATCGAATCTGGGCTTCGAGTCAGATTCGCTGGAGGTTTGCATAAATCGCGTTCAAAACACTCGATACTCAGGAAAGGACGAACGCTCGATCGCTTTCTACTCTTGCATCATCCGTCATCCTCCGCCGAAGGCGATCACTTAGTCCTCGGATTGCCGGTCTTCGTTTCGTAGCGAAGGAGGTCGGCTTTTGGTCGGAGGTCCACGGTCGTCATGCCTGGGCTATAATTTCTCCTACTGGCCCAAGGTGGACCTCGTTTAAAGTGCGATGAACGGCAAGCCTCCTTTCGTCCTCTCGCAGGTCCGAACGATGTCGACTTTAGTGTCGCTCGTTCTTCCTTTCGCGATAATCGCAATTTTTGGATCTAGCCCCGGTAATATTTCTGGGAGCGAGAAGGCTCAAGCTATGGCTTTTCTCCTTCCATTCTGGGTGATCAGCATCATAGCGTCGATTGGCGTGTGGAAGAGGAAGAGTTGGGCTCGTCATTTCCTGACGGGCTACTTGTTGTTGCCTTGCTCCGTATTCGTATACGCAGCTTTCATGATTCCCGACATTTGGCTTCTTGTAATTTCGGTCACCTACGTTCTTACGCTAATCTGGTACTTCTACTGGAAGCCATCAACGATCGCTTTCTTCGAGTCGCGGTAATTAAATGACCGCAAATGGCATCAACCCGACGTCCGACGAGTGTCCGCTAAACTGACGGCTACTGACCCTAAAGCGAATTTCGCTAACTGTATAAATAAGCCCATGAAAGTATATTTCTGTTGGAAATGTCGGCGGGAGCTTCCCTTCTTGGAGGAACAGGAATGGATAGAGCTTCGCCCAGTCTTGTCGCGAACGCTCGAAGCCGTCAAACAACATCGTCGTGATAATGGTAGCGACATACCTACGGCAATCTCTGCTGTCCAGTCAGGGGCATTAGCAAAATTCCGCGACATTACTGGATATGAGGTCGAGCAATATGACGTTCTTTGGCATCACGAACTGGCGCAGTGGGGCCCAGAGTGCTTGGACTGCGGGCATCTCTTGAGAACGCCTCGGGCTTCTCGCTGCGTTAACTGCGGTGCAGCTGCAAAGCCCGCTGCTTAAACCGGTCTGTCCACGCGGTTTCGGTCCGGTCGATTAGTGACGCAGGATCCGCTTGTGGCCGCTAGCAGCCTCCCAAGCAATCTGAGCTAGAATTGCTGCTATTGACCCAAAGCTGCCGGTCGAGCGAGGTGAGAAGTCGTCGCTAGAGAGTGTCCAATCTGCAAGACAAAAGGCATTCGATTTTGTGCGTTGATTGCTGCGTCCGTTCAATCGACAAGCCGTTGCACAAATTGCGGCAGCGGTCTGAGGTTCACAACTATCGGCAAAGCGACGCTCTCAATCGCATTTGTGGCTGGCCTAGTTATTGGTCTGTCAGCACAGTCCGCATTCATTGGTGTGATAGTTGGAATCGCGATAATGAGTTTCATTATCACTGCACCAATCAGGGCAGACGAAGCGGATCCGATTACGCAAAGTAAACAGATTAGAGATTCGATCAGGAAGCAGAGCAGCGCTGCGAGCGACCGCTAATGGGCGTACTGAGGCCGTCGCCAGGAATTGCTAGAATCTTTTCTTGTTTATCATTTTCGGTCACTCGCGTTTGCGGAACCAATCGGTTTTGTTCGGCGTTTGCTGAGCTATCGAGATCATGGAACGAGACTTTTTGCAAAGACGCAAAGAGATAGAGTCGCGGTTCAAGTGGTACCACAGGGACAAGGGCGAGAGAGACGAGTTCGTCTCGCCGTCTGGTAATTTTCGTCTCACGATCGATAGCTACTCCACGGGCAAGAATACGTGGGCCTACACGCGTGGCAGGGTTCGCCCAGTCGGTAGCCGCAAGCTGATCGCAGACATCAAGCGAAATTTCAGCCATTTCTGGTACTCATGGATTCGACACTCGAACGGAAACGAGTACCTGTTGTGTGGCGAAGACTATCAAGGCCAAACCGTAGTCAACCTTACCCGCGGAACCACCAACAATTTCTTTCCGGATTCCGGTTATGAAGGCCACGGATTTTGCTGGACTGCGGCATTTCCGTCACCGGATTCAAAGATTATCGCTGTGGATGGATGCTACTGGGCGTGCCCGTACGAAATTGTATTCTTCGATTTCACGAATCCTGACGAACTGCCCTATAAAGAGTACCTTCGAGTATCCGATCAGGTCGGGTGCGTTGGATGGCTTGACGACGACCATTTCAAGCTGACTCGGGAAATTGAGGTTCGCAAAGCCGATGGTCGGCCCTACGAAAATCTGTCGGACGATGAACAAGACGAACTGTACGAAAACAGTGATTTGTCCGAGCACATCAAGCAGGAAGTAATAGTCACGCGACGACAGATTCTCCAGGGCTACGAATGACCGCTTGTGGCCGAAAGCAGAAATCAACTTGGCGCGAGCTATGATTTCAGCTTCTGACCCGTACCCGCCATCCATTGTTAGGCAGACCAATCGCGAAGATTGATGACTGATCTCTTAAAACAAGCTGTAATTGCTCTAATGGAATCTGAATTTTCAGCGCTCGATTTCACTACGAATGTCGATGCCGATTGCTTCATAGAGATCCAACCTGCGTGGGAGGGGTTCGGTTGTGTCGAGATTCAAGAAGACCAGGGCCAGCTAATCGTTCATTGGGGACGATTTACGCATAGCCACATTGATTCGTATGACGACAAAGTAGAAGAGCGCGTTAGCGACATTGTCGATAATCTACGCCAACTCTTGGGCAAGGTAATTTCTGACAGAGTCGCGTTTTGGGGGCAATACCATGGCGGATCAGGCGGATTCTTTTCCATTTACGATGGAATTTCTGTAGGCGATCAACGACCGGCCTACCTTTGGTCGGGAAAAGAGTTGATTTAAACCGTTTGGCTGAACTCCGACCGACCGCTCATGGCCGTAAGCAGAAATCAGCTTGGAGCACGGTATAATTTCAGCTACTGACACTTACCAGCCGGTCAGAAAACTCATCCCGGTTGATTGTCGATTTGAAAACTCAAGACGAAAACGACTTCGGGAAGAATGTTGGTAAAGCTCTTGCCGGCGCAGCTTTCGGCGTACTGGTGTTGTTTTACTCATTAAACGACGGCGCGCCTCCATTGGACGGCCTAACGATAGAGTCAGGAACTCTGCACTCATTCGAAGAAGTCCGCTCAGGCAGTAGAGGAAATAAGACACCGCGCTTCATGCTTGGACCAGGCAATAATGTATTCCAGTATGTTTCAAAGGCTGGCGAGATTAGCGCGGTCTCCAGTGCGCTTAGGGGTGCAAGCGGAAAGACCGTAGAAGTCTATTTTGACGCGGCAGACCCTTTCAGCACTCCGCTCGACGACATTGAGTTATTCACCATCTATGCGCTGTCGATTGAGGGGGTCGAGATACGAAAGTACGAGGACGTAGCAGCAGCTTGGAAAGGCGACAGCAACTTCGGAGTCGGCGTTGGAATACTCATTATTGTGGTCTGCCTGTCGATTGGAGTGGCCCTTGTTTGGGACAAAAGGAGCGACAGCTAGATGTCCGCTTGTGGCCGGAACCAGCCCGTCAGGCAATTCGCGCTATAATTTCTGCTACTGACCCATAGCGGACGTTCGGAGAGTAAGAACGACAAGCAATTGAAAAAAGGCAGAAAAGAACCGGCCTCCAGTGATGTTCGCTCCAAGATTCGCTCTCTTTGGAAGTCCAAAGAAGACAAGGCCGAAATCGAGCGAGAGCTGCACAAGTACTACTTGTCCTGCGCTCGTAGCCTGTTTCCTATCCTGCCGCAGCCAGAAAGCCGAGAGGGCGTTGTTTTGGGAGAACGGTACGCCGATGGCAAGTTGTCGCTGGACGAGTTGCGCGCCTACGACTGGTACAGTGAGGCGGCAGTATTCATGATCGAATATGACGAGGGTTCAGAATCCGTAGCTCAAATGATCGCCGATGTTGCGGCGATACCCAAACCCGAGCTTGCGAAGTTGCTGAACAATATTGACAACGCATTCGGATCTGATCCGAAAGAAATCCTCGTCATGGCTGCGTACTTCGCGGACTTCGCCATGATCTATCCGTTCATGAAGCGCCGCGGGACGGTATCGCCAAACTACGTTCCATTTCTCAGCCCAAGTCTTTTCGATGAACGATTTGGAGCTCAATCCGACTAGAATCAAACGACCGCTAATGGCCGTTAGCGGAAGTTCGCGGTTCCCCCGAAAAAGACGGTCGAACGACAGCGCTACGGAAAAACGGCCATTCGCCGTCCGCCACTTTTAAAAATCAAGTTTTGCAGGCCTAAGTCGCTCGCATCCATTTGCTAGACCCGTTTCGCCAACTATAAAAACTATGGCATGCCAGCCGGCGGTAGCTTCAGGTACAAGCCCTACACAGGCATAAACGTATCCCGCGCTTCAACCCGCTTACCCACATAAGACTTCAGCTGGCGATCAACCAGCGCTTCCATGTCCTGTGCGGCATTGACGACGCCGAGGAACTGCGGTGGCTGGCGGCGGAGGCGGGACCAGTCGTTGGTCTTGATGATGTGCAGCAGGTGAACCATGTTCGAGCGGATGGCTTCGACGTAGGGGTTGCGGCCGTCGAACAGGACTTCGATGTAGCGGTAGACGCGATTGAATTTCTTGTTCAGGCGCTCCTTGCTCACATGCTGGTAGAAGAACGGCGTCTTCTTCAAAAGATCTTCGCCGGAGGTATAGCGAACCTTGAACTCGCCAGGCTTCGAGTCTTCGATCGCCACGCCGCCAAGTACAAACTCCCGGTACAGGTGATCGCGGCATTTCTCCAGGTAGCAGCGGTCTGCCATCTGCGCGAGCAAATCCGCCGTGCCGATCAGGTGGCCGCAGATGATGTCGCGCGGGTCGTCGAGTTCGATGTCATCGAGATCGAGTTCGTAACCGGTGAAGTGGACGATCATGCTGGCGACGCCGGCCTGTTTGGCGAGACCCAGCTCTGGCAGGTAGTTGCGCAGGAAGTCCGCACTGCGCGACACGTGGTACATCGTGAACTCGGCGCCGTTCCTGAACTGCTCGTCGCGTTCCTGGTGCCGGATGTAACCCGCGTCGTGGAACAGCGCAACGATGACGGCCATCTGCGCGCGTTCTGCGCCGAGCCTGTCGGCAGGCTCCACGCTCTGCTCGTAGCCCGCAATCAGGCGTGCGACGGCAAGCGTCATGTCCAGCGTGTGCTGCTGGTCGTGGTAGGTCGTATCGCAGCCGAGGTAGCCAGGATAGCGCCCGTTGAACAGCCGGTGAAAATCGTAAAACGCGAGCCAGAGGCTGTCGAAAGATGCGCCAGGGAATGTCTTGGTGAATAGCTCACGCACGGCTGTCCGCACAGCGGCGACATCACTGACCCGAACAGTGTTTGTCACGTCGTATTCGTTGCGGCGGTCCGGTGACAACAGTCTTTTTCTTGTTCTTCCGGCGCCCGTTTGGCGTGAGTCTTTCATAGTCCCCCGTGCGCGTTTTCAGCGCAGGTTGCGGCAAATCATACCGCGGCAAAATGCGGTCATGCGTCGTAAATCACGGGAATATGTCAACAAACGCGAAAAAAACAACAAACTGTCAGAATTCGGCGACAACGGGCGCGTGGTCGGAAGGACGCTCCCAGCCGCGCGGTTCCTTGTCGACGTAGCTCGCAGTACAGCGGTCCGCAAGCTTGTCGCTCGCGAGTATGAGGTCGATCCTCAAACCCGCGTTGCGCCGGAACCCGGCCGCCCGGTAGTCCCACCAGCTGAACGTCTTCTCCTCCTGGTCGAACTTGCGGAAGACATCAACGAAGCCCAGGGACAGGATGTCTTTCAAGGCCGCGCGCTCGGCCGGGCTGCACAGCACGTCCTCGCCCCACTTTTCCGGGTCGTAGACGTCTTCGTCGGCCGGCGCGATGTTGAAATCGCCGAGGACGACGACGTCATCGTGCGCCGCGAGCTCGGTCTCGAGGAAGCCACGCAGCGCCGTCAGCCAGTTCAGCTTGTACTGGTATTTCTCGGACTCGAGCGACTGGCCGTTCGGCACGTACAGGTTGATCACGCGGATGCCGCCAATCGTCGACGCCAGAATGCGCCGCTGCGGATCGTCGAAGCCGGGAAAATCGGTAACGGGATCGCTCGGCGACTCCTTCGCGACGACGGCGACCCCGTTGTAGGTCTTCTGTCCACTCGCGATCGACGCATAGCCCGCTTCGGCAAGCGCGTCGCCGGGAAAGGCCTCGGTCGTTTGCTTGATTTCCTGGAGAACGAGGACGTCGGGATCGTGCTGCTTCAGCCAGTCAAGAACCTGGGGTAGCCGAACATTCAGTGAGTTGACGTTCCATGTCGCTATCTTCATGCAATGCCGCTCTGGCGCAGCAGCGCATCCTTGCTCGGCTTGCGACCGCGGAACGCGATGTAGGCTTCCATGAAGTCACGGCTACCGCCGACTTCGAGAATCTCGGAGCGAAAGCGCTGCGCCGTGTCCTGATCGAAGATGCCGCTTTCCTGGAACGCGGCAAACGCGTCGGCCGCGAGAACCTCGGCCCACTTGTAGCTGTAGTAGCCGGCCGCGTAGCCGCCCGCAAAAATGTGCGAGAAGGCGTGCGGGAAGCGGTTGTAGTCGGGGTGCCGGATGAGTGCGACTTCCTCGCGAACTTCGTCGAGCAACGCGAGGACGTCGGTGTCACCGTCGTACTCGGCGTGCAGGCGGAAGTCGAAGAGGGCGAACTCGATCTGGCGCAGCATCGCGAGCCCGGCACCAAAGTGACGCGCCTCGCTCATTTTGTCGAACGTCTCCTTCGGCAGCGGCTCTTCCGATTCCCGGTGTGCCGAGCACTTCGAAAGCACGTCGTAGCTCCAGGCGAAATTTTCCATGAACTGGCTCGGCAGCTCGACGGCATCCCACGGCACACCGTTGATGCCCGCGATGCTCGGGTATTCGATCCGGGTCAGGAGGTGATGCAGCATGTGGCCGAATTCGTGGAATAGCGTGACAAGTTCGTCGTGCGTGACGAATGAGCGACCTTCTTCGTCGCGCGGTGTGAAATTGCAGACGAGATAACCGACCGGGCGCGCCTTGTCGTCGCCGATCCATTTCCGCGAAACACACTCGTCGATCCACGCGCCCGCGCGCTTGCCGCTGCGCGTGAAAAGGTCCGCGTAAAACCCGCCGACGTCACTTCCGTCCTTGTCGCGGACGACAAAGTAACGGACGTCCGGGTGCCAGGTGTCGACGCCGTCAACTTCCTCGAGCGTCAGGTCGTAGAGGCGGCCGGCAAGCGAAAACAGGCCGTCCACGGCCCGATCGACCGGGAAGTACGCGCGAATCTCCTCGGTCGAGATCGAGAAGCGCCGCGACTTCAGGCGCTCCTGCCAGAACGCGACGTCCCAAGCCTCCAGCGGATGATCGGCCTCGTCGGCGATGGCTTTGAGTTCTTTTTCGGCAGCCGGGCGAGAGGCTTCCGCGAGGTCGCGCAGGAATTCCACGACTTCGTCCGGTGTCCGCGCCATTTTCTTCGCAAGCGACAGCGCCGCGTAGGAATCGAAACCGACGATGCCCGCTGCCTCGAGGCGCAGGTCGAGGATTTCGCGAATCGTTTCCGAATTGTCGAATTCGGACGCCTCGCCCACATCGGAAGCACGCGTTGACCATGCGCGGTACAGCGTCTCGCGCAGCGCGCGATTCTCGGCATGCATCAGGACAGCGTGGTAGGTCGGCGCGTCCAGTGTCAGACGGAAGCGCCCCGGCTCGTCCGCGTTCGCGGCGGCGCGTGCGATCACGTGCGGCGGAAGGCCTTTCAAGTCGTCTTCGTCATCGATATCCAGCGACCAGGCATCGGTCGCGTCCTGCACGTTGTTGGCGAACCGGGATTGCGCCTCAGCGAGCTGGCGAACGACATCCCTGAAGCGGTTCTTGCTGTCCTCGTCGAGATCGACGCCGGCGAGGTGAAAATCCCGCAGCGCCTGCGACACGAGGCTGCGCTGTGCGTCGGAGGCGCTGT
>CAWUHY010000003.1:0-43140 GCA_963922215.1 uncultured Gammaproteobacteria bacterium
GTCGATGACCACGGTGCGCGTTGTCGCCGGGTAACGCCGCGCGTAGTGCTGAGCGACGCGCGACCCGTAGGAGACACCGTAGAGGTTCAGAGTCGGGTAGCCGAGCGCCTCGCGGACCGCTTCGAGATCGCGAACGGCCACGCTGGTCGTGAAAAAGCGGGGGTCGTAAGAAAGACTGTCGATGCACTCACGGGCGGCCTCGCGCGTCTCTTCGTCAGAGTAGGCTCCTTGCACGGCTTCCTCGTCGAGCGGGCAGCTCAATAGCGTCGACTCTCCCGTGCCGCGCTGGTCGACCAGGAGGATGTCGCGGCTGCGACGGACCGCCTCGAACGCGCCGCGCTGGGACAGGTACAGCGACACGGCACCCTGCCCGGGCCCGCCGGCCAGCGGCACAAGCGGATCCGGCAGCGGGTCGAGGTCGAGCGCAGGAATAACGACGACACGCAGCGTAATCGTCTCGCCGTCCGGGGCGGCAGGGTCAAGTGGACGCTCCATGCTCGCGCAGCGGGCTTCGACACCCTGGAAGGAAGCACCTAAGGAGATGCGACAGTCCTCGAGTTCGAGAGCGTGCACCGTATTGACGAACAGCAGTGACAGGGCGAGCAGGACAGGGCGCATTCAGGGCTCCCGGCGCGATGACAGCGCGCTAGTGTGGCGATGCGCAAAATTGATGTAAAGGCGATTGGCTGATTGGCGCGCAAAGGGCTAGAATCGCGCCCCCGCAAAGTGGTTAAAAAAGCAGCAATGCAGACACGCTACGACGTCATCGTCATCGGCGGCGGACACGCCGGAACCGAGGCCAGCCTGGCCGCGGCACGGGCGGGTGCGCGTACATTGCTCCTGACCCACCGCATCGACACGCTCGGACAGATGAGCTGCAACCCGGCGATTGGCGGAATCGGCAAGGGACACCTGACCAAGGAAATCGACGCCCTGGGCGGCGCGATGGCCGAGGCGATAGACGTTGCCGGCATCCAGTTCCGCACGCTGAACGCGAGCAAGGGTCCTGCGGTCCGGGCGACCCGCGCGCAAGCGGATCGCGCCCTGTACCGCGACGCGATTCGCGAGCGCCTGCTTGGACAGCCGGGCCTGACCATCGTCGAGGGCGCCGCGGCGGATCTCACGATGAACGGCGAATGCGTGACAGGCGTTGTGACCGAAGCGGGCGACACATTCTCTGCGCCGCAGGTTGTTCTCACTGTCGGCACGTTCCTCGGCGGTCGCATCCTGGTTGGCGAAACCGAAACGCCGGGCGGTCGCGTGGGCGACAACCCGTCGCAGCGTCTCGCGGATCGTCTGCGCGAGATGCCGTTCGACGTTGCGCGTCTGAAAACAGGCACACCGCCGCGACTGGATGCCCGCTCGCTTGACTTTGCGGCGATGCAGGAGCAGCCGGGCGACACACCGACACCGGTGTTTTCGTTTATCGGCCAGCGCGCCCTGCATCCGCGACAGATCAGCTGTTTCATCACGCACACGAACGAGCGCACGCACGATCTCATTCGCGCGTCGCTGGATCGGTCGCCGATGTACGCGGGACTGATCGAAGGCGTCGGGCCGCGCTACTGCCCGTCGATCGAAGACAAGGTTGTGCGTTTTGCCGAGCGCGACGCGCACCAGGTATTCGTCGAGCCCGAGGGGCTGACGACCAGCATTGTCTATCCGAACGGCATCTCGACGAGCCTGCCGGCAGACGTGCAGGAGGCTTTCGTTCGCTCGATCAAAGGCTTTGAAAACGCCCGCATCACGCAGCCGGGTTACGCCATCGAGTACGACTACTTTGATCCGCGTGGATTGAAGCCGACCCTCGAGACGCGGCACGTCGCGGGCCTGTACTTCGCCGGCCAGATCAACGGCACGACCGGTTATGAGGAAGCCGGTGCGCAGGGCCTGCTCGCCGGACTCAATGCGGCCCGCGCGGCGGCCGGCGCTGAGGCCTGGTATCCGACGCGCTCACGGGCCTATCTCGGCGTCCTCGTCGATGACCTGATCACCCGCGGTGTCAGCGAGCCCTACCGCATGTTCACGAGCCGCGCCGAATACCGGCTGCTGCTGCGGGAAGACAATGCTGACGAGCGGCTGACGCCAATCGGTCGCGAGCTCGGACTCGTCGACGATCATCGCTTCCGCCTGTTTACCGAGAAGCAGGAAGCAGTCAACGCCGAAGCCGAGCGCCTCGCCGGGATCCTCGTGCGGCCGGACGACGCGAGCGACGTCCTCAAAATGACGCGCGAGGCGCGCGCCAATGAACTGCTGCTGCGCCCCGAGGTGGACTACGAACAACTGATCTCGCTGCCGGCGGTCGGTCCGTCGGCTGCGGTCGAAGCGATGGCCAGCGAACAGCGCGAGCAGGTCGTCGTGCAGCTCGACGTGCGCGCCAAATATTCAGGCTACATCGAGCGCCAGCAGCGCGATATCCAAAGCCAAGCTCGGCAGGAAACGCTGCGACTGCCGGAGGATATTGACTACGCGCGCGTCGAGGGCCTGTCCAACGAGGCGCGCCAGCGCCTCGCGACCAGCCGTCCGGCGACGCTGGGACAGGCATCAAGACTCGAAGGCATGACCCCGTCTGCGGTATCGTTGCTGCTTGTTCATTTGAAGAAGCGCGATTTACTTCAATCCGCCTGACGAAAGCCTATGAAGTTCCACCGCACGCTCATCGCGGCGCCGTTTGCGCTGCTGGTCCTCGTTGCCGTTCTCCTCGTGAGCTGCGTCGATCGGGGAGATCCCTTCGAGGGACTGAAAGTCCTGGATCGCGCGCTGTCGACAGAGCCGGAAACCCTGGACCCGCAGCGCGCCCGCAGCACGCAGGCGGCCGACGTGTTACGCGATATCGGCGAAGGACTTTTAGGCTACGACCCGGTCGGTAAACTTGTGCCTGCCGGAGCGACGGACTGGACGATCAGCGATGACGGCCTGGTCTATACTTTCTCCTTGCGCGAGGAGGCGCGCTGGTCTACCGGCGAGCCGGTGACGGCAGACGACTATGTGCTCGGCCTGCAGCGCCTGGTCGATCCTGCGACCGCTGCGTTCTACGGCGGCCAGGTGGGCATGATCGTCAATGCGAATGCAATCATCGAAGGCGAGCTGCCGGCGACCGAGCTCGGCGTAATCGCGGTCGACCCGCTGACGCTGCGCATCGAGCTCACCCAGCCGACGCCCTACCTGCTGTCGTTGCTGACCCATCCGAGCACGTTCCCGGTTAATCGCTCAACGATCGCAGAGCACGGCGAAGATTTCGCGCGGCCCGGTATCATGCCGTCGAACGGCGCCTACGTGCTGGACGAGCGCGATACCAGCTCGCTGGTCCAGCTCCGGCGCAATCCGCTGTACTGGAACAACGCGAACACCGACATCGATATCGTGCGACACCACGTCATCACGCAGGAAATGTCCGAGCTGAACCGCTTCCGCGCCGGCGAGCTGCACATGACGAGCAACGTGCCGCCGGAGAGTTTCCAGCAGGTAAAAGAAGAGTACGGCGACGAGCTGCATGTCTCGCCCTACCTCGGCGTCTACTACTACGGCTTCAACCTCGAGAAGCCGCCGTTCAAGGACAACCTGCCGCTGCGCCAGGCGTTGTCGATGGCTGTCGACCGCGAGGTGTTGACCGAAAAGATTACCGGGCGCGGCGAACAACCGGCCTACAGCTGGGTTCCGCCGGGCGTCGACAACTACGAGCCCCGGACCTTCAGCTACGCAAACCTCACGCAGAGCGAGCGCAACGCGATTGCCAAGAGCCTGTACAGCCAGGCCGGCTACTCGGAGGAGAATCCGCTCAAGATCACGCTGCACTACAACACGTCGGACACGCAGCAGCGGATCGCGCTCGCCGTCCAGTCAATGTGGAATGACGTGCTCGGCGTTGAGACCACGCTGATCAATGAAGAATTTCAGGTCCTGCTGACGAACATGCGCGAGCGCGAAGTTACGCAGGTGTTCCGGTCGAGCTGGATCGGCGACTTCAACGACGCGGTGACTTTCCTCGGTGTGCTCGAGACGGACGCGCCGTCGAACATGCCCGGCTATGCGAATGCGGAGTACATGGACCTGATGCAACGTGCCGCGCAGCAGACGGACCTCGACGCACGCAGGCTTTACCTCGAGGAGGCCGAGCGGACAATGCTGCGCGACCATCCGGTCATTCCGCTGTATTTCTATGTCAGCAAGCTGCTCGTCAGCGACGAGGTGCTGGGCTTTGGCGACAACGTCCTGAATTACCACTACAGCCAGCACTTAAGCCTGGCTGACGACGGCGAGTAGCTTGCTCGGCTACACGCTGCGCCGTCTCGCAAGTGCCGTTCCGACGGTCTTCCTTGTCATCCTGCTTGCGTTCATGCTCGTGCGCGCTGCGCCGGGTGGGCCCTTCGATACCGACCGCGTCCTGCCCGCGGCAATCGAAGCGAATATCCAGAAGCACTACCGGCTCGACGACCCGCTGCACGAGCAGTTCTTTCGCTATCTCGGCGGTGTGCTGACGGGCGACTTCGGGCCGTCCTACGTCTACCGCGATCGAACCGTCAGCGAGCTGATCGGCGATGCGCTGCCGCTGTCGTTCCTGCTCGGCGTGTCGGCGATGACGCTGGCCGTTGTCGCGGGCGTCGCGGTCGGCATTGCTGCAGCGCTGCGCGCGAACTCGCGCTTCGACCGAATCATTATGGGCGCGGCGATGACCGGCATCTCGATCCCGGTTTTCGTGCTCGCGCCGGTGTTGATCCTCGTGCTGTCCGTCAAGCTCAACTGGTTTCCGGCCGGCTGGAGTTCCGGCACCGGCCTGTCGAAGCTCGTGCTGCCGGTCGTCTCACTCGCCCTGCCGCAGCTTGCCTATGTTGCGCGCCTGACGCGGGCGAGCCTGATCGACGTCCTGAACAGCGACTTCATTCGCACCGCAAAAGCGCAGGGGCTGTCGACGGCCTCGATCATTCGCTATCACGCGCTGAAGCCCGCGCTGCTGCCGGTCGTCTCCTACTTAGGTCCTGCTATCGCATTCATTCTCACGGGCTCTGTTGTCGTGGAAGAAGTGTTCGGCGTTCCCGGAGTCGGACAGTTCTTCGTTCGCGGCGCGCTCAACCGCGACTACACGCTCGTGCTCGGCGTCGTGATTTTCTACGCGGTCGTCATCGTCGTTCTGAACCTGATCGTCGATTTGATCTACGGCCTGCTCGACCCGCGGATCAGGACGCGCTAGGCGATGGGCATCAAGGCATCACAGATTTCAGCGAGCGGCTGGGTGCTGCTGGGGATCGCAGCGCTTGCGATCCTCGGGCCGCATTTAAGTCCGCACGATCCGGTCACGACGAACTTCGACAAACTCAGGCTCGCTCCCACATTTGTCGACTGGCACATCTTCGGGACGGACGCGCTCGGTCGCGATCTCTTTGTCCGCACGATGGCCGGTATCCGTGTGACGCTGCTCGTCGCGATTATCGCGAGCGTCGTCAGCCTGATCATCGGCGTGCTGTACGGCACGATCGCCGGCTACGTTGGCGGGCGGGTCGATGCGGTGATGATGCGTTTCGTCGACACCCTGTACGCGATGCCGTTTATCTTCTTCGTCATCCTGCTGATGGTCGTGTTCGACCGGAACCTCTTTCTGGTCTTCGTCGCGATCGGCGCGGTCAACTGGCTCGACATGGCGCGCATCGTGCGCGGGCAGACCTTGAGTTTGCGCGAGCGGGAGTTCATCGATGCGGCACGTCTATCCGGCGCGTCAACGCCGCGGATTGTGATTCGGCACCTCGCGCCGAACCTGATTGGTATCGTCATCGTTTACGTCACGCTGACAATTCCGCAGGCGATCCTGATGGAGTCTTTCCTGAGCTTTTTGGGATTGGGCATCCAGGAGCCGCAGACCTCGCTCGGCGCGCTCGTCGACGGCGGTGTCAACTATCTTGAGTCGGCGAGCTGGTTGTTGCTGATTCCGGCCGGTGCGCTCGCGGTCATCCTGCTCGCGTTCAACTTTCTGGGCGACGGACTGCGGGACGTCTTCGATGCGCGTGGCGTCTCGCCGCTGCCGCGGCGCAACGACAGGGGTGCCGGCCGTGTCTGAACTCGCGGTCCGCGATCTTGGCATTCGCTACGGCGATACGCGCGTCGTCGATGGTTTGTCTTTTTCGATTGACGCAGGTGCATCTCTCGGCTTGGTCGGCGAGTCCGGCTCTGGCAAGACGCAGAGCGCGCTCGCAATGCTCGGGCTGCTGCCCGCGACGGCAAGTGTTACCGGCACGCTGTCCTACGGCGGACGGGAAATCTCGCTCGATGACATCGCGGGTCTCGCCAGTCTGCGCGCCACAGACGTGTCGATGGTCTTCCAGGATCCGCTGCAGTCATTGAACCCCTACATTCGCGTCGGCGAGCAGATTCTTCGCATCCTGCTGGAGCACGGACTCGCAGATGCGGCGAAGGGAAAACGCCGTGTCATCGAGATGCTCGAACGCGTCGGATTGCCGGACCCCGAGCGCCAGTATCTCGCGTGGCCGCACCAGCTCTCGGGCGGGATGCGCCAGCGCGCGATGATCGCGTCCGCGCTAATCACCGAGCCGAAACTCCTGATTGCCGATGAGCCGACGACGGCGCTGGATGTCACCGTCCAGGCCCAGATTCTCGATCTTTTAGAGACCATTCGCGACGACACCGCGCTGCTGCTGATCACACACGACCTCGGCATCGTCGCATCGAGCTGCGAGCGCATGCTCGTGCTGGAGAATGGCGAGGCAGTCGAGGCTGGCCCGACACGGCAACTCTTTGTCTCGCCGAAGCACCCGCACACGAAAGCGCTGCTCGATGCGGCACCGCGTCTCGGCTCCGCAGAGTCACCCGCCGATACCGATCGCGGCGCACTGCTGTCGGCGCAGCATCTCGACGTCGTCTACGACGAGGATGCGCTGCATGCGGTGCGGGATGTGTCGCTGGATCTCAAGCGTGGCGAAACGGTCGCGCTGGTCGGTGAATCAGGGTCAGGTAAATCGAGTCTCGTTCGGGCCATGCTCGGGCTCGTGCCGGCGAAGAACGGCGACGTGCTGCTGGAGGGGAAGCCGCTGGCCCCGGATGTTGCGAAGCGGCCGCGGGCAGCTCGCCGCCGCGTCGGCATGGTGTTCCAGGACCCCGTCGGGTCGCTGAACCCGCAGATGCGCGTCGCCGACATCGTTGCCGAACCGCTTAAGGTGATCGGCGAGCGACCGTCGCGCGACATGCTCGAGGCAGAGCTCGCGCGGGTCGGGCTTGGCCCGGAATGTCTCGACCGCTTTCCGCACCAGCTCTCCGGGGGCCAGGCGCAGCGTGTCGCGATCGCGCGCGCCACGATCACGCGTCCGGACGTCTTGGTCTGCGACGAGGCTGTCGCGGCACTCGATGGACGGGTCCGCCGGCAAATTCTTGACCTGCTGTCCGAGCTGCAGGCTGAGCAGGGCCTGTCGATTCTGTTTATCTCCCACGATCTCGCGATCGTGGAGGGCTTAAGTCACCGCGTGGTCGTCATGTATCTGGGCCGGGTCATCGAGTCGGCACCGGCGCGCGAGCTCTTCTCCGCACCGCGGCATCCGTACACCCGGGCCCTGCTGGACGCGGTTCCCGAGCCTGACCCATTGAGCGATAAGTTGATCGCGTCGGCCCGCGGCGATGTGCCGTCGCCGACCGCACCGCCGCTCGGTTGTGCGTTTCATCCGCGCTGTCCGCACGCGATCGCGCGCTGCCGCGTCGAGACGCCGAAGCTGATCGAGCGGGGCAGCACGGCAGTCGCGTGCCACCGGTCGGACGAGCTGTGGGAGGGGCTTCAGCCCCGATCTTGAGTGGCGCTATCGGGGCTGAAGCCCCTCCCACAGGACTTCGAAAGGCCCCTGTGGGAGCGGATTCATCCGCGATTCAAACGAATCAGTTGCCAGGCAGCGGCAACGGCATCGGGTTGCCGTTGACCGACAGCAGGCCCTGCTCGAACGCCGCGTCCATGACGTAAGTGTCTCCGTCCTCGATGAGCATGCCCATCGCGACCAGCGACTGTGCTTCCGGGCTGGCCATCATCGCCATGTTGAAGATGGCGGCCGGCACGATAAGCGACGCTTCGCCGCTCATGGACTGCACGACATTCCCCCAGCTGAAACTCGCCGGGTCAGACTGGGGAACGACGATCGAGAGCTCGGTGTCGATCGGGCCCTGCGGCATCTCGAAGTCAAAGCGCTTCAGGTTGAAGGTGAAGCCGCGCGAAACCAGCCGTACGAGATCCGGTTCCAGCACCGCGTACATTTCGTACGGCGGCAAGCTGTCGTCCAGCGAACCCAGTCGCTCATTCAGGTTGTTGAGGGCAACCGCGTCTGCGCCGAGGATCTCGACATCCATGCGGAAATTGACGTCGCCGAGCATCGGCGCGTTCGGGACATCGATTGCCATTTGAACGTCCTGGTTCAGGGTCTCGCCGAGCTCCGAGACGCTGGCATCGACGACGACGGGTCCGATCGTCACTTCGGGCGCACCCGGGTTCGCGACGCGCACCGACTCCAGCCGCACAGTCGTGTCGCCGAGATACATTCCGTTGTTGCCCATCGCCTGGTTGCTCTTGACCGTCAGCTTGCCGAACTCGACGGTCTGCCCCTCATCGGTCACCGTTCCGCCGCCGAGGATGGCGTCGACGACGAAGCTGTTGGCCGTCGGGCTGCCTGTGACGAGAATGTCCACGTCCTGCCAGGTTCCCGCTTCGGCTTCACCAGCCGGGACGAAATAGCGTGACTCGACGTCGCCACCGAAGCCCAGGTTGCTGTAAATCGCACCCGGGATCGGGAACGAGGAGCCGTCGCCCATTTCAAGCGTCATCGTCGAGCGCGCGCTCGCAATGGCGGGGCTTAAGGAACCGCCTTCGCGATGAATGGACGACAGCGGGATCAGGCCGTGGTCTACACGCGTCTCGACCTTCAGAACCGGCAGGGCGCTCGTGTCGACGAGCCCGAAGTCCTGCTCAAGCATCTCCCGCAGCTGGCCGTCGCCTAAGGTCACATAGTGGACGCTGTCCGACGAGAACCAGTGACGGTCGAAGCTCTCGAGCCGAACGCCAAGCTCGCCACTCGAGCCTTCCTCGGCTGCCCAGGCAAGCTGCTGGTTGACGGATTCTTCGGCGACGCGTCCGACGAGGCCCGGCGAAATAAAGATAACGAGGAGGATCGCTACGACGATCACAATCAGGAGTTTTTTCACGGTCTTGGGTTCCGAATTCGGGAAAAATCGCAGCGAGAGTACCATGCCGCCAGCGTGACAAGGCGTGCCGTAGTCATCAATATTTAAGAGCCGAACTAGTAATCACGGCCAAGTCTTGGATACCATTGGCGCGTCGGGAGGATGGCCCGACCTTCTTTTAGCATCCTTTGGTTAGAACATGAGATTAGCTGCTGCTGCACTGTGTGCATCTATCGTGCTGTTCGCTGGCCCGGCGAACGCAGAGGGGAACGTTGAGCGGGGCGAGGAACTTGCCTACACCTGCCTCGGCTGCCACGGAATTGAGGGCTACCGGAATGCCTATCCGTCGTTCCGCGTGCCGAAACTTGGCGGGCAGAAGCCTGCTTACCTCGTCGCTGCCCTGAAAGGCTACAAAAGCGGCGAGCGCAAGCACACGACGATGAACGCACAGGCAGAGTCGATGAGCGATCAGGAAATCGAGGACGTCTCGGCTTACCTTGCCACGCTGAACAACGAAACCGTGGCGCAGGGCGGATCGAAAGACGTGAAGCCGCTTGAGCTTGCGCAGACCTGCGTGGCCTGTCACGGCGAAAACGGTCTCGGCATGTCACCGACCTGGCCGACGCTCGCCGGTCAGCACGAGAGCTATCTCGAGCACTCGCTGAAGCAGTACCGGGACGGTGGGCGCACGAACGCGCTGATGATGCCGATGGCTGCTGGCTTGAGCGACAACGACATCAAGGTCCTGGCCGAGTACTACGCGAACATGGAAGGCCTGGAAACGACCGTCAAGTAAGTCTTCAAGGGGCGCTGCCGGTGGCCGTTACCCAACACGCACACGGCATCGCTGCGGTCGATACGCTCTACGTCCGACCGCAGATGGACGCGTCCCACCTGATCATTGAGTCGGGGCGTGCCGCATTCGTCGACGCCGGCACCAACGACAGCGTCCCCTACCTGCTCGACGCGCTTGCCGCGGCCGGCCTGTCGCCGGCCGATGTCGACTACCTGTTCCTGACGCACATCCACCTCGACCACGCGGGCGGGGCCGGCCTCCTGATGTCGAAGCTCCCGGACGCGCGCTGCGTCGTGCACCCTGCCGGGGCGCCACACATGCGCAATCCCGAGAAGCTCGTGCAGGGAACGATCGCGGTCTACGGCGAAGCGCTGGCCAAAGAGATGTACGGCGACATCCTGCCGATCCCCGATGAACGCGTCGTCGAAGCGCGCGACGGCGAAAGCGTTTCGCTTGCCGGTCGCGCGATCGCGCTGTTCTTCACTGAGGGCCATGCGCGCCATCACTACTGCCTCTACGACGAAACGTCGCGCGGTGTGTTCACCGGCGACAGCTTCGGGCTCTCCTACCGCGAGTTGGATACCGCACGTGGCGCGTTCATCTTTCCAACCACGACGCCGACGCACTTCGATCCGGACGAGGCGCACAAGAGTGTGGATCGCATCCTGTCTTACGACCCCGAGGTCGCGTTCCTGACCCACTACAGCGCCGTGACCGATCTCGAGCGTCTCGGTAACGACATGCATCGCCATCTCGACGCCTACGTCGAACTCGCGAAGGCCTCCGGCGACGAGGACGGGCGCGTCGAACGACTGACCGCGACTCTTGGCCGTTACCTGTATGACGAGGTCCGCGCACACGGTGTCACGCTGCCGGATGAGAAAGTCGAAGAGCTAACCCGGATCGACGCGCAGCTGAACGCGCAGGGCCTGGACATCTGGCTGAAACGCCTCGCCAAACGCAAGGCGAGCTAGCGGACTGTCGCCAGACGGGCGGCAAAGGTAGTCTCTTCACCATGGATATCTTCAAGGCATACCGCATCGACCGGCAGAACGACGCAATCGTCGCCGGCTTCCAGAGCCTCACGCTCGACCAGCTCGGTGACGGCGACGTCGTCGTCCGCGTGACGCATTCCAGCATCAATTACAAAGACGCGCTGGCCGCGACCGGCGCCGGCCAGATCCTGCGCCGCTTCCCCTTGAACGGCGGCATCGACATGGCGGGCGTCGTCGAGAGCTCCGAAGACGAACGCTTCGCGCCGGGCGACCGCGTGCTCGCGACCGGCTCCGGACTCGGCGAGACGATGAACGGCGGCTATTCCGAATATTTCCGCAGCGATGGCGACATCCTCGTTCCCGTGCCCGACCACATCAGCAACGAAGAGGCGATGCGCATCGGCACCGCAGGATTCACCGCGGCGCTCGCAATCCACCGCATGGAACAGAACGGGCAAAACCCGGACCAGGGCGAGATCGTCGTAACCGGCGCGACCGGTGGGGTCGGCAGCCTCGCGATCGACATGCTGTCGTCGGCCGGCTATTCCGTCGTGGCGGTAACCGGCAAAGCGGAGGAAGAGCCCTACCTGTCTGCAATCGGCGCATCGCGCATCCTCATTCGCGGGCAGATTGATTTCGGGTCCCGGCCGCTGGAGAAAGCGCAGTGGGCCGGCGCGATCGACAACCTCGGCGGCGATCATCTCGCCTGGCTGACCCGCACGACCCGCTACGGCGGAAATATCGCGAGCATCGGGCTCGCGGCGAGCCACCGCCTCGAGACGACAGTCATGCCGTTCATCCTTCGAGCGGTCTGCCTGCTCGGCATCAACTCGGTCGATACGCCCTACGCGCTGCGCCGCGCGGTCTGGAACCGGCTTGACGACGACCTGAAGCCGCAGCACCTCGACACGATCGGCACAAAAACGATTGATTTCGAGCAACTTCCCGACTGTTTTGAGCACTTTCTGAAAGGAGAGGTGCGCGGGCGCGTTGTCGTCGAGATCGCGAAAGACGACTGATCCTTCGCGCCGGCCCCGCCGGCCGGACACCTGTTTAGTTTTTCCGGCCGCTCTATTTGGGAATGGCCTGTCCACTGGTTTAGAATCCCGCCCCCCTCGAATCGGCGGCGACGCCGGATAACGTTCAGGACACACAACACATGAGTCAGGGAGCAGCCTTCAGAGCTGCGGTTGCCAGCGAGCAGCCGCTCCAGATCGTGGGCACGATCAACGCATTTACAGCCCTTCTGGCCGAGCAGGCCGGATTCCGGGCGATCTATCTCTCCGGAGCCGGCGTCGCCAACGCGTCGTTCGGACTGCCGGATCTCGCCATGACCAGTCTGCCGGACGTCTGCGAGGATATTCGCCGCATCGCGGGTGCCACCCGTCTGCCGCTGCTCGTGGACGCCGACACCGGTTGGGGCAGCGCGTTCATGATCGCGCGCAGCATACGCGAGATCAGTCGCGCCGGCGCCGCGGCTTGCCACCTCGAAGACCAGGTGAGTGTGAAGCGCTGCGGGCATCGTCCCGGCAAGGCGCTCGTCGAGACTGCCGAGATGTGCGACCGCCTGAAGGCGGCCTGCGACGGTCGCGACGACGACGACTTTGTCATCATGGCGCGGACGGACGCGCACGCCGTCGAGGGTCAGCAGGCCGCACTCGACCGTGCTGCTCGCTACGTCGAGGCCGGCGCTGACATGATTTTCGCCGAGGCGCTGACGACGCTGGACGAATACAAAGACTTTACGGCCGCGATCAATGTGCCTGTACTCGCGAACCTGACAGAGTTCGGCAAGACGCCGCTGTTTACGACGGACGAGCTTGCGGAAGCGGGGATTGCGATGGCGCTGTATCCGTTGAGCGCGTTCCGCGCAATGTCGAAGGCGGCGCTGAACGTCTACACGGCCATTCGCCAGGAGGGCACGCAGGGACGCGTCGTCGACACGATGCAGACGCGCACCGAGCTCTATGACGTGCTCGGCTACCAGGACTACGAGGATCGACTCGACGCGCTATTTTCGGGCAAGGGCCTGAAGACAGGGGAGTAGACTTTGTCGACCAGACTGCAAAGGGGATCAAAACAATGAGCAAACAAAAAACGGGCGGTCTTGCCGGCGTCACAGCCGGACAAACACACCTCTGCACGGTCGGCAAAGAGGGTGCCGGCCTGACATACCTCGGCTACGACATCCACGATCTTGCCGAGAACGCGACCTTCGAGGAAGTCGCCTACCTGTTATTGAAAAGCGAGCTGCCGACAGAGGCTGAACTCGACGCCTACATCGCGAAGCTGAAAGCAAACCGCGGCCTGCCGGACGCGTTGAAGACCGTGCTCGAAATGGTGCCGGCCGACGCACACCCGATGGACGTGCTGCGCACAGGCGTGTCTTTCCTCGGCAACATCGAGCCTGAGGGCGATTTCTCGAACCAGGGCGAAACGGCCGACCGCCTGCTCGCCTGTCTGCCTTCGATGATGGCCTACTGGCACCGCTTCCACACCGACGGTGTGCGCATTGACACGGAAACGGACGACGACACAATCGCCGGCCACATCCTGCACATGCTGACCGGCGAGGAAGCACCGGAGCTGCACCGCAAGAGCCTGAGCACGACGTTGATTCTCTATGCCGAACACGAGTTCAATGCGTCGACCTTCGCGGCACGCGTGATTACCGCGACGCTGTCCGATATGCACTCCGCGGTTGCCGGCGCCATCGGCGCGCTGCGCGGCAAGCTGCACGGTGGTGCGAACGAAGCGGCAATGGAGCTGATCCAGAAGTTCGACAGCGCCGAAGCGGCGACGGCCGGTATCCACAAGATGCTCGAGAGCAAGGAGCTGATCATGGGCTTCGGGCATCGGGTCTACACGACGTCCGATCCGCGCAACGAAGTGAACAAGCGCATGTCGAAGCGCCTGGCCGACGAGGCAGGCGACACGACGCTGTACCCGGTTTCGGAAGCGATTGAAAAAGTGATGTGGGACGAGAAGAAGCTGTTCGCGAACGCAGACTTTTACGCGGCGACGGTCTACCACTTCATGGGCATTCCGACCTACCTCTTTACGCCGATCTTCGTCTGCTCCCGCATCACCGGTTGGGCGGCGCACTGCATGGAACAGCGCGCGAACAACAAGCTGATCCGGCCAGCGGCAGACTATGTGGGTCCCAGCCTAAAAGCGTGGGTACCTATAGATAAGCGATAGGGAAGAAAGACATAGGGGTTCCACGCGACGCGTCGAACTCTAACCTTGCAGTTCGGGGCTGAAGCCCCTCCCACAGGCGCCATTAGAACCTGTGCGAGCGAATTCATTCGCGAACCATCATGACTTGAAAGAAAGGACAAATCTCAATGAGCAACATCGGAACACGCTCTGCGATCCGGCCCGACTGGGATCCTGCGCTGCAGGCGATCGCGGACTACGTCTGCGACACCGAGATCGAGAGCGAGCTTGCGCTCGAGACCGCGCACTACTGTCTGATGGACACGCTGGCCTGCGGCTTCCAGGCGCTGGACTATCCGGCCTGCACGAAGCTGCTCGGCCCCGTCGTACCGGGCGCGACGCTGCCCGGCGGCGCTCGCGTCCCCGGGACCAGCTACGAACTCGATCCGGTCCTTGCTGCCTTCAACATCGGCGCGCTGAACCGCTGGCTCGATTTCAACGACACCTGGCTTGCGGCTGAGTGGGGCCATCCGAGCGACAACCTCGGCGGCATTCTCGCCGTTGCCGACTACCTGAGCCGCACACGCCGCGCCGAGGGCGGTGACCCGCTGACGATGGGCGACGTGTTGAAGGCGATGGTCAAGGCGCATGAAATCCAGGGCGTGCTCGCGCTGGAAAACTCCTACAACCGTGTCGGCCTCGACCACGTCCTCCTCGTGCGCATCGCCTCGACGGCAGTCGTGACCCGCATGCTGGGCGGCGACAAGGAAAAAGTCTTGAACGCTGTCTCCAACGCGTGGATCGACGGCTGCGCGCTCCGCACCTACCGCCACGCGCCGAACACCGGTTCGCGCAAGAGCTGGGCCGCCGGTGACGCGACGTCGCGCGCCGTTCGGCTTGCTTTGATCGCGATGACCGGCGAAATGGGCTACCCGTCAGCGCTGTCGGCGAAGGTCTGGGGCTTCTACGACGTCCTGTTTAAAGGACAGCCGTTCAAGTTCCAGCGCGATTACGGTTCCTACGTCATGGAAAACGTGCTGTTCAAGATTTCGTACCCGGCGGAATTCCACGCGCAGACCGCGGTCGAAGCGAGCATGGCGCTGCACGAGCAGGTGAAAGACCGACTCGACGACATCGACAGCATCGTCATCGAAACGCAGGAAGCGGGCGTCCGGATCATCGACAAGGAAGGCCCGCTGAACAACCCGGCGGACCGCGATCACTGCTTGCAGTACATGGCGGCGATTCCGCTGATCTTCGGGCGCCTGAAAGCCTCGGACTACGAGGACGACATCGCGAACGATCCGCGCGTCGACGCGCTGCGCGACAAGATGGTCGTCAAGGAGAACGAACAGTTCACGAAAGACTATTTCGATCCGGACAAGCGCTACATCGGCAATGCTGTCCAGGTGCACTTCAATGATGGGTCGTCGACGGATCGCGTCGAGGTGCATTTCCCGATCGGCCACCGCGAGCGTCGCGAGGAAGGCATTCCCGTGTTGAAGAAGAAATTCGAAGACAGCGTTTCGCCAAAACTGAAACCCGGCCAGTGGGAGGCGCTGGATCTCCTGTGCAAGGACCGGGCACAACTCGAAGCGACGGCCGTGGATGATTTCATGGCGCTGCTCGTCGTTTAAACCCTCTGGATAAGGACTTCACATGCAAACCAATCGCCTGTTAGTCATCTTCTTGGCTGTACTGCTGCCGCTCGCAGCACTGGCCGATGTCGAAACGCGGACTGCAAACAACGGCAACCTCGTTATGGAAGACGTGCCGGAGATTCCGGACACCATCGTCGAAGCGCTGAATCGCTACCAGAACGTCCGCGGTGCCGGTTTCCGCGGCTTCTCGAAAGACGGCGAGAGCATTTTCATCTCGACGCGCTTCGGTGACGTCTCGCAGATTCACCGCGTCGACATGCCGGGCGGTGCACGCCACCAGCTGACCTTCGACGAAGAGCCGATCGGTGGACTCACCCGTCAGCCGGGTGGGTCGCAGATGCTGTTCACGCGCGATGCAGGCGGCAGTGAGTTCGCCCAGATCTTTGCCTTCGATCCGACAAGCGGCAGCCAGACAATGATCACCGACGGTGAATCGCGCAACGGAGCGATCAACTGGGATCGTGAAGGCCGTCGCATTGCCTACACGAGCACGGCACGTAACGGCGCATCGAACGACGTCTGGATCATGGATCCCAACGAGCCGTCAGCGGCGAAGGTCGTACTCGAATCACCGGACGGCACCTATTGGTCGGCTGCCGAGTTCTCGAAGAGCGGCACGGAAGTCCTGATCAGCAACTACGTGAGCTCTCTGGAAAGCAACAGCTACCTGCTGGATCTCGACACCGGCGAAACACGACTTCTGGCCGGCAGCGAAGAAGGCGAACAGAGCTACAACATTCCGATCGCGCTGGACGACGCCCGCGACGGATTCTGGCTGCTGACGAACAAGGGCAGCGAATTTCGCAAGCTCGCGTGGCAGTCACTGGAAGAAGGTGCAGAGCCCGAGATTGTCACCGAAGACATTCCCTGGGACGTCAACGGCGGCGCCCTGTCGGAAGACCGGACGCGGATGGCTTTCACAATCAACGAAAACGGCCGGTCAGCGCTCTACCTGATGAATCCGGCAACGCGCGAATACCGCAAGGTTGAAAACATTCCGACCGGCCTCGTTGGCGGCCTCGAGTTTTCACCGGCGGGCGACAAGCTCGGCATGACGGTCAATACGTCCCGCACGCCGAGCGACAGTTTCATCCTCGAACTCGGCGACGGCCCGTTGGAGTACGGCGAGCTGACACGCTGGACGTTCAGCGAAGTTGGCGGCCTCGACACGTCGCGCTTCGCAACGCCGGAACTGATCGAATACCCGACCTTCGACACCGTCGACGGCGAGCCGCGCATGATCCCGGCCTGGCTGTACAAGCCGCTCGGCGCCGACGGCCCGCTGCCCGTCGTGGTCTCGATTCACGGCGGCCCGGAAGGACAGGCACGCCCCGGCTTCTCGTCCACCTACCAGATGTGGATGGACACGCTCGACGTTGCCGTCCTCGTGCCTAACGTTCGCGGTTCGGCGGGCTACGGCAAGACCTACCTCGGCCTCGACAACGGCTTCAAGCGCGAAGATTCCGTCAAGGACATCGGCGCGCTCCTGGACTGGATCGATACGCGTGACGACCTCGACGAAGATCGCGTCGCCGTCTTCGGCGGCAGCTACGGCGGTTACATGGTGCTCGCATCGGCCGTGCACTACAGCGACCGCCTGCGCGCCGCTGTCGACATCGTCGGTATCTCGAACTTCGTGACTTTCCTCGAAAACACGCAGGACTACCGTCGCGACCTCCGACGCGTCGAGTACGGCGACGAGCGCGACCCCGCGATGCGCGCCCATCTCGAAGCGATCAGTCCGTTGAACAACGTCGACAAGATGGATGTCCCGATGTTCGTCGTGCAGGGCGAGAATGACCCGCGCGTTCCGGTTACGGAAGCCACGCAGATGGTCAAGGCGCTGCGCGATGCCGGCAAGCCGGTCTGGTACATGAACGCCCTGAATGAGGGCCACGGCTACCGCAAGAAGGAAAATCGCGACATCTACCAGCAGGCCACTGTCCTGTTCTTCAAGACGCACCTCCTGCCGGAAATGCCCTGAGCAAAAGCTTCGACAAAGCGCTTGAGTCGCTGGCCCTGGACTTGCCTCCGGGGTCAGCGGCAGATTTCGATCAACTGCTCGATGAGCTCGAGCGCTGGAATCGCCGAATCAACCTAACGGCGATTCGCTCGCGCGCAGAGATGGAGAGCGCGCACCTGCTCGACAGCCTCGTTGCCATGCCCTTGCTCGAAGGAAACAGCGTGCTGGACGTCGGCACCGGACCGGGCTTTCCCGGCCTGCCACTCGCGATTGCCCGGCCTGACGTCGAGTTCACCCTGCTCGACAGCATCAACAAGAAGATCCAGTTCATCGAGCATGCTGCCGGCGTGCTCGCGCTCAAAAACGTTACGACAGCCTGGTCGCGCGCCGAGGACTATGCACCCGGGCAGCGCTTTGATACCGTCATCGCACGGGCGCTGGCGACGGTGCCCCGGCTGTTGGAAATCGCCGGCCAGCATGTGGCGAATCACGGTGTTTTCATCGCCCTGAAAGGGAGAGACTTCGAGGGAGAGCTCGAGGCGCTTCCCGAAACCTGGACCAGCACGACACAGGAACTCGAGGTTCCCGGGCTGCCGCGGGGATCGCGGCACGCCGTGCTGCTTCGGCGGTATGCAGTGTAAACAGGCCCTACTTGAATGACTCGAATCATCGCGATTGCCAATCAGAAAGGCGGCGTCGGCAAGACGACGACGGCCGTTAACCTGGCGGCGTCTCTCGCGGCAACGCAGCGGCGTGTGCTGCTCGTCGACCTCGACCCGCAGGGCAACGCGACGATGGGCTGCGGCATCAACAAGCACGAGCTCGAGTCGACGTCCTGCGATGTCCTGCTCGGTGATGCGACGGCGGCCGACACGATCGTCTCGGCGCCGGAATCGGACTTTGCGGTGCTGCCGGGCAACGAGGACCTGACGCTTGCCGAGGTCAATCTCTTAAACGAGATCGGGCGCGAGATGAAACTCAAGAACGCGCTCGCACCAGTCAAGGGTCTTTACGACTTCATTATTATTGATTGTCCGCCGTCGATTAACATGCTGACAGTCAACGCGCTGACGGCCGCGGACGGTGTGCTGATCCCGATGCAGTGCGAGTACTACGCGCTGGAAGGCTTGAGTGCGCTGCTCGACACGATCGAACAGGTGCGCGACAGCGTGAACAGCGAGCTGGAGATCTACGGCATCCTGCGCACGATGTACGACCCGCGCATGAACCTGTCGAACGAAGTCTCGCTGCAGCTCATCGAGCACTTCGATCGCGCCGTCTTCCGCACCTGCATCCCCAGAAATATCCGCCTCGCCGAAGCGCCGAGCTTTGGTCGTCCCGTCCTGTTGCACGATCGCTCGTCGCGCGGCGCAATCGCGTATCTTGCGCTGGCCGGCGAAGTCCTGCGTCGCGAAGATGCACGGCAGGCCGAGGCGGTTTGACTCTCTACCACGATAAAGTGACACCATGAACGCGAAGAAAAAACGACTTGGCCGGGGACTCGACGCACTGCTGTCGAAGCCCGTTGCGGATGCGCCCACGCCGAAACCTGGTGCAGAGTCCGGTCCGCCGCTGAAGGAAATTCCGGTGGAGCTCCTGCAGCGCGGCCAGTACCAGCCGCGTATCGACATGCGCCAGGAAACGCTTGAAGAGCTCGCGGACTCGATCCGCGCGCAGGGCGTTGTACAGCCGATCGTTGTCCGGCCCCTGGTCGGCGCCGGCGAACAGCGCTACGAGATCATCGCCGGAGAGCGTCGCTGGCGGGCAGCACAGCTAGCCGAGCTCGACGCGATTCCCGCCGTTATCCGCGACGTGCCGGACGAGGCGGCGATCGCGATGGCGCTCATCGAGAACATCCAGCGCGAGAACCTGAACCCGCTGGAGGAATCCCGCTCACTGGAGCGGCTGATTCGCGAATTCGACCTGACTCACGCCGAAGCCGCCGAGGCCGTCGGCCGCTCGCGCGCAGCCGTCAGCAACCTGCTGCGACTCTCCGAGCTCTCCGACAAGGTCAAGGCGCTCGTCGAGAAGCGCGAGCTGGACATGGGCCACGCCCGTGCGCTGCTGGCGATCAGCGACCCGATCCAGCAGTTCGACGCCGCACGCCAGGTGGTCAGGAAGGGGCTGTCGGTGCGGGCGACCGAGGCAATGGTCAAGAACATGCTCAGCGACAAGCCGCAGAAGAAGAAAGCAGCGGCGCCGAGCGCCGACATCCGTCGGCTGGAGGTCGAGGTCTCGGAGAAACTGGGCGCGAAGGTCCGGCTCGATCATAAAGCCAAGGGTTTCGGGCAGCTCGTCATCCACTACAACACGCTGGACGAGCTCGACGGAATTTTAAAACACATCAAGTAGTTGCGTTCGCCGGCGCCGAGCGCCGGTGTCACGTGCCAATTTCAGTTCCATCTGGTATGAATCTTCGAGAAAACGGCTGTTTTCTCAGGGGTTTCGTGTTGCTAAGCCAAAATCGCCCCCCTATAATGCGCGAGCAATTTTTGGCCCCACCCTGAAATTCTGCCACGCCGCTTGCCGCGGCGTGTTTCGTGCCGGAGGCAGACGCAATGGGAGACAGCGCCGCAACGCGCACCGACTCTCCGAACGTCATGCTGACGGTACTCGCGGCCCAGGCCGCGTCGGGGTTGGTCCTCGCAATAGTGCTTTGGGGGCTCAAAGGCCGCGTCGAGGGATACTCGGCACTGCTGGGCAGCTTAACCTGCGTCATACCGAATGCATTTCTGGCCGCAAGACTCGCGCTTGTCGGGCGGGATGCGAAAGCAGTGCTTCGGGCGGCGTGGATCGGTGAGATTGGCAAGCTCGGGCTGACGATTATTCTGTTTGTCGTCATTTTCGGGTTGGTCAGACCCCTCGCATTTTTGTCTTTATTTGCGGGATACATCCTGGCCCAGCTGATGCTTTTCACTGGGCTTTTTGTGACTGGCGAGACGAAGGACGGAAAGACACACGATGGCAGCTGAAGGCGAACACGCGGGCGGCTCCGGAGCCTATATCCAACATCACCTGCAGAACCTCCAGGTCTGCCGGGTCGAGGGTGAGTGGGTCTGGAACGACTGCGCCGGAAACTTCTGGGCGATGAACGTCGATTCGATGTTCTGGTCGGTCCTGCTGGGCCTCATCTTCGTGGTCTCGTTCCGCTCCGTGGCGAAAAAGACGTCGGCCGACAAGCCGTCGCGCTGGCAGGCGATCGTCGAAATGATCGTCGAGTTCGTCGACTCGAGCGTCAAGGACACCTTCCACGGCAACAGCAAGCTGATCGCGCCTCTCGCGCTGACGATTTTCGTCTGGGTGTTCCTGATGAACCTGATGGACCTGATCCCCGTCGACTGGATTCCGGGTCTGTCCTACGTCATCGGCATCGAATACATGAAGATCGTTCCGACGACCGACGTGAACATCACGTTCGCGATGTCGATCGCTGTATTCCTCCTGATCATCTTCTACACGGTGAAGAACAAGGGTGTCAGCGGCTTCATCGGCGAGCTGACCCTGCACCCGATCGCGCCGCCGACCAAGGGCATCGGCATCATCGCCGCGCCGGTGATTATTGCCTTCAACTTCATCCTGGAAAGCGTCGCGCTGCTCGCGAAGCCGCTTTCATTAAGCCTTCGACTCTTCGGCAACATGTTCGCCGGCGAGCTCATTTTCATCCTGATCGCGTTGATCGGCTGGTTCCAGCTCCCGCTGCATTTCGGCTGGGCCGTGTTCCACATCCTGGTCGTGACGCTTCAGGCGTTTATTTTCATGATGCTGACGATTGTTTACTTAAGTCTGGCATCGGAAAAGCATTAATCGTTCGTATTTTTTGACTGTAGGACTCAATCCTCTTTAGGAGACAAAGATGGAAATTGTTATTGGAATGACGGCTATCGCTGTCGCACTCCTGATCGGCCTCGGCGCTCTCGGCGTTGGTATCGGTATGGGTTTGTTGGGTGGCCGCTTCCTCGAAGGTGCTGCGCGTCAGCCTGAACTGGCTCCGATGCTGCAGACCAAGATGTTCCTCGTCGTCGCACTGCTCGACGCCGTGGCCATGATCGGTGTCGGTATCGCGCTGTTCTTCGCGTTCGCCAACCCGTTCGTCGCACAGTTCCAGGCTGCTACCGGCGGATAAGACTTGTGGGAGCGGATTTTTCCGCGAGCAAGAATCGGGGCTTAAAGCCCCTCCCACAATCAAAAAAACCGACTGTGGGAGCGGCTTCAGCCGCGATAGAAGGCCTGACTAGATAGAGGGCTTTCGCACCTGCAACGAAGGAGCAAGACGTGGACATCAACATAGGTACTTTGGCTGGCCAGACGATCGCGATGATCGTGTTTGTCTGGTTCTGCATGAAGAAGATCTGGCCGCCGATCCTGAACGCGATCGAAGAGCGCCAGGCGAAGATTGCCGAAGGACTGGCTGCGGCCGAGTCCGGCAAAGAGCGCCTGGCCGAAGCCGAAGCGAGCGCGGAAGAGATCATCGCCGACGCGCGCCGCCAGGCCTCGGGCATTCTTGACCAGGCCAACGCGCGTGCGAACGAGATCGTCGCCGACGGCAAGGCCGAGGGCGTCAAGGAGCGTGAGCGCCAGCTCGCCGCTGCGAAAGCAGAGATCGAGCAGGAAGCGAACCGCGCGCGGGAAGAGCTGCGTGGACAGGTATCGGCGATCGCCGTTGCCAGCGCCGAGAAGATCCTGGAGCGCGAGATCGACGAAGCTGCGCACCAGGACATCCTGGGCAAACTCGCCAGCCAGCTGTAGGCACGATCAATGGCAGCAGACAACAACACGATTGCGCGGCCTTACGCTCAGGCAGCCTTCGATGTCGCGCAGGAAAAGGGCGCGCTCGAAGCGATGTCGGAGTCGCTCGCGGCAGGGAAGGCCCTGCTCGAGGACGGGTCGCTTGCGGAGTTCCTGGCAACACCGACGCTCGACGACGAGACGCGTCTGAAGGTCTTGCAGGATCTTTTCGGCAAGGTGGCCGGCAGCGACTCGCTGTTTGCGGGTTCCGACCGCCACGGCACGAACTTTTTAAAGATTCTGCTGGAAAACAATCGCGTGACGGTGCTGCCTGAAATCTCGGATCACTTCGAAATTTTGAAGGCCGAAACCGAGAACAAGGTTGATGTCATGGTGACGTCGGCGACGAGCCTCTCCGAGGCGCAGGTCGCAGAAATTGCCGATGCGCTGAAAAAGCGGCTCGGTCGGGACGTCAGCATCGAAACACAGGTCGACGAAAAACTCATCGGCGGTGCGGTCATAACCGCCGGCGATATCGTAATTGATGGATCAACGCGCGCCAGGCTCCAGGGCCTCGCCAACGCGTTGACCAAGTAAAGAGGAAGAAACAATGGCACTCAAAGCGTCTGAAATCAGTCAGCTGATTAAAGAGCGTATCGAGAACTTCGAAGCTTCAGCCGAGGCTCGCGACGTCGGTACCGTCATCGCGGTGACGGACGGCATCGTCCGCATCCACGGCCTGGCTGACGCCCGCTACGGCGAAATGCTCGAGTTTCCGGAAAACACGTTCGGCATGGCGCTGAACCTCGAGCAGGACTCCGTCGGTGCTGTCGTACTCGGTGAGTACAAGCACATCTCGGAAGGCGACACGGTCAAGACGACCGGCCGCATCCTCGAGGTCCCGATCGGCGAGGCACTGCTCGGCCGCGTCGTCGACGCGCTGGGTAACCCGATCGACGGTAAGGGCCCGATCGACGCGGAAGGCACGTCGCCGATCGAGAAGGTCGCGCCCGGCGTTATCGCGCGCCAGTCGGTCGACCAGCCGGTACAGACGGGTCTGAAGTCCATTGACTCCATGGTGCCGATCGGCCGCGGCCAGCGTGAGCTGATCATCGGTGACCGCCAGACCGGTAAGACGGCTGTCGCGATCGACGCGATCATCAACCAGCGTGGCACCGGCGTTAAGTGTATCTATGTCGCGGTCGGCCAGAAGGCCTCATCCATCGCCGGCGTTGTGCGCAAGCTTGAAGAAGAGGGCGCACTCGACCACACGATCATCGTTGCTGCTGCCGCGGCCGAAAGCCCGGCGATGCAGTACATCGCGCCGTACGCGGGTACGTCCATGGGCGAATACTTCATGGACAAGGGCGAAGACGCGCTGATCGTCTTCGACGACCTGTCCAAGCAGGCTGTCGCCTACCGCCAGGTCTCGCTGCTGCTGCGTCGTCCGCCGGGCCGTGAAGCTTATCCGGGTGACGTTTTCTACCTGCACTCCCGCCTGCTCGAGCGTGCCGCTCGTGTTAACGCGGCGCACGTCGAAGAAGTCTCAGGTGGCAAGGTTAAAGGCAAGACCGGTTCACTGACGGCATTGCCGATCATTGAAACCCAGGCCGGTGACGTCTCGGCGTTCGTTCCGACGAACGTGATCTCGATCACCGACGGTCAGATCTTCCTCGAGTCGGATCTCTTCGCCGCCGGTATTCGCCCCGCAATCAACGCCGGCCTCTCGGTCTCGCGTGTTGGTGGTGCGGCGCAGACGAAGATCATCAAGAAGCTCGGTGGTGGTGTCCGCCTCGCGCTCGCGCAGTACCGCGAGCTCGCAGCGTTCGCACAGTTCGCCTCCGACCTCGACGCGGCAACGCGTGCACAGCTCGACCGCGGTGTCCGCGTCACCGAGCTGATGAAACAGAAGCAGTACTCGCCGCTGTCTGTCGCAGAAATGGCACTGTCGCTGTTCTCGGCGAACGAAGGCTATCTCGACAAGGTCGAGGTGAAGAAGGTGCTGGACTACGAAGCCGCATTGCATGACTTCGCGAAAGCGAACCACGGCAGCGTGCTCGACAACATCAACGAGACGGGCGACTACAACGACGAAATCGCAGAGCAGCTCAAGACGATCTGCGACGAGTTCGGCGAAAAAGGCGCGTACTAAAACGAACTGTGGGAGGGGCTTAGGCCCCGAACAAGCAACGAAGGACGAGTAACTTGGCAGGCGAAAAAGAAATACGCTCCAAAATTTCTTCTGTAAAGAACATGCAGAAGATTACGAGCGCGATGGAAAAGGTCGCAGCCAGCAAGATCCGCAAGGCGCAGGCCCAGATGGAGGCGTCGCGGCCGTATGCTGAGCGCATCCGTCGTGTGATCGGCCATCTCGCGCACGCGAATCCGGATTACAAGCACCCGTTCCTGATCGAGCGTGAGACCAAACGCGTTGGCTTCATCGTTATCTCGACGGATCGCGGCCTTTGCGGCGGTCTGAACGTGAACCTTTTCAAGCACGTCATCTCCGAGATGAGCCGCTGGAAGGATCAGGATGTCGAGGTCGATCTCGTCCTCGTTGGCGCAAAGGCCGTGCAGTTCTTCCGTCGTCTCGGCGGCAACGTGCTCGGCACGGCGACGCATCTTGGCGATCGTCCGCACATCAACGATCTGATCGGCTCGATCAAGATCATGCTTGACGCCTACAGCGAAGGGAACATCGACCGTCTGTTTTTGATGCACAACGAATTCCACAGCGCGATGAGCCAGAAGCCGACGGCGCTGCGTCTTCTGCCGACGACCGGCATCGGGTCGGATGAAGACGATCTCCAGGATGCGTGGGACTACATTTACGAGCCGGACGCCGGCGACCTGCTCGATGACGTGCTGATGCGCTACATCGAGTCGCAGGTCTACCGCGGTACGGTTGAAAACTTCGCCTGCGAGATGGCGGCGAAGATGGTGGCGATGAAGTCGGCGACAGACAATGCCGGCGAAATCATCGAGAAGCTGCAGCTCCAGTACAACAAGGCGCGCCAGGCGGCGATCACGCAGGAAATTTCCGAGATCGTGGGCGGCGCGGCAGCGGTACAGGGTTAAGAAAGAACGCAATACAGGGCGTCGGCACGAGGTCGACGATCCAAGGATTCAAGAATAGTCGGCGCGACAAGCGCTGCGAAGGTTGAGGACCGAAAAGATGAGCACCGGAACTACTGTGCAGGTTATTGGCGCTGTTGTGGACGTTGAGTTCCCGGCAGGTCAGATCCCGAACGTTTACGACGCACTCGTGATTGACGATGCGGACATCACGCTGGAAGTTCAGCAGCAGCTGGGCGACGGCGTCGTTCGTACGATCGCGATGGGTTCTTCCGAGGGCTTGAAGCGCGGCATGGACGTCACGAACACCGGCCAGCCGATCTCTGTACCGGTCGGCGAGAAGACGCTGGGCCGCATCATGGACGTTCTCGGCAAGCCGATCGACAACGCTGGCGAAATTGGCGCTGAAACGACGATGCCGATTCACCGCGAGCCGCCGTCCTACGAAGACCAGGCAGCAACGACCGAGCTTCTCGAAACGGGCATCAAGGTTATCGACCTCATCATGCCGATCGCGAAGGGCGGTAAAGTCGGTCTGTTCGGTGGTGCCGGTGTCGGCAAAACCGTAACGCTGATGGAGCTCATCAACAACATCGCAAAAGAGCACGGTGGTTACTCTGTATTCGCCGGTGTCGGTGAGCGTACTCGCGAAGGTAACGACTTCTACCACGAGATGACCGAGTCGGGCGTTATCGACAAGGTGTCACTCGTCTACGGTCAGATGAACGAGCCGCCGGGCAACCGTCTCCGCGTTGCACTGACGGGCCTGACGATGGCAGAGGCCTTCCGCGACGAAGGTCGTGACGTCCTGATGTTCATCGACAACATCTACCGCTACACGCTGGCCGGTACGGAAGTATCCGCACTGCTCGGTCGTATGCCGTCTGCTGTTGGTTACCAGCCGACACTGGCAGAAGAAATGGGTGTACTGCAGGAGCGCATCGCGTCAACGAAGACCGGTTCTATTACGTCTTTCCAGGCCGTTTACGTCCCGGCCGACGACCTGACCGACCCGTCTCCGGCAACGACCTTTGCTCACCTGGATGCAACGCTCGTACTGTCGCGTAACATCGCCGAGCTCGGTATCTACCCGGCTGTTGACCCGCTCGACTCAACGTCCCGAATTCTCGATCCGCTCGTCATCGGCCAGGAACACTACGACTGTGCCCGCGGCGTGCAGGCAGTACTGCAGCGCCTGAAGGAACTGCAGGACATCATCGCGATTCTCGGTATGGACGAACTGTCGGAAGAAGATAAGCTGACCGTCAGCCGCGCGCGCAAGATCCAGCGCTTCCTGTCACAGCCGTTCTTCGTGGCAGAGGTCTTCACGAACGCGCCGGGTAAATACGTTTCGCTCGCCGAAACGATCCGCGGCTTCAACGGCATTGTGAACGGCGACTACGATCACATTCCGGAGCAGGCGTTCTACATGGTTGGCACCATCGACGAAGCCGTCGAGAACGCGAAGAAGTTCCAGTAAGTTCAGGCACGCGAGAGCGGCTTCGGCCGCTCGACACGGCAGGATAGAAAGACATGGCATCATCAATACACGTTGATATCGTTTCGGCCGAAGGCGAGATCCATTCGGGCGACGCAACAATGGTCTACGCGCCCGCGAAAATGGGCGAGATCGGTATTGCGCCGCGTCACGCCCCGCTCCTGACCATGCTGAAGCCCGGTGACGTGCGCGTCCATGACGAAGAAGGCAAGGAACACTTCTACTACGTGACGGGCGGCATCATTGAAGTCCAGCCGCACGCCGTCACGGTGCTCGCCGACACGGCGGTCCGCGGTGACGACCTCGACGAGGCAGCCGCACTCGCTGCACAGAACGAAGCGGAAGAAGCTTTGAAAGGCGCGTCGACCGAAACCGACATCGCGCAGGCACAGCAGGAACTTGCCGAAGCGCGTGCGCGCTACATCGCGGCACAGAAGCTCAAAGGCAAGCGCGACTAAACGCCGGTGATGCGCCGCATCACGTCTCTCGCATTCGCGGGCTTAACGCTCGCAGCTTGCGCTCCCGCAATCACACTACCCGACCCGCTTGCCGCCGGCTGGCAGGGCGAACCAGTGTGCGAACAACTCCACGAAGACCGCCGCCAGCGCATCCTGCGCTGCACCTTTCCACCCGGCGTCGGCCACGAGCGGCATTTCCACGCGAAGAATTTTGGCTATGCGATTTCCGGTGGCCGCATGCGGATCACCGACGGCGCGGGGACGCGCGATCTCGATCTCGCGACAGGCAGCTATTTTTCGAGCGGTGGCACGGAGTGGCACGAGGTGGAAAATATCGGTGACACGACGGTCGTCTACCTGATTGTGGAAGAGCGGTAAGAAGATTATGGGAGGGGCTTCAGCCCCGATCGAGCTCTAACGCGCTCGCGCCCTACGGCCCAACCTCACTCGCATAATTCCACGAGCCGATAATCCGCTTCTGCGGACGATGCCCCGCAAAGTGTTCGCGCTGCCAGCTGATGAATTCATCGACATTGACCTCGATAGGCACCTGCCAGACGTCATCGCCGAAATACAACACCGTGTACTCGTCCAGAAAACCCGCTTCCCGAATCGCGGCGAGCGTTTCCAGATAATCGTCGCGGATCTCGGGATTCTGCTCGAGCTTCCGCTCCCAGGTGTCCACAAGCAGCATGCGGGCAGAAAACTCGCAGCCGTAATCAGTCACCCGAGCAGGATTCTCGCCGCCGATGTCGAGCTGGCACGCGCTCAGCATCAGCGTGTAGGCAACCCAGCTCTGCAGCACCGGGTCGTTGTCCACAAAAGCCTGCGGCGCAAGATAGAACGTATCGCCGTCCGTCACGTGATCCTTCACGTAGATCGAGCTGTTGCAGGCCGCGAGCAGCAGGCACGCAATTGCCAAAAATCCTTTCATACCGCCAATCATACTGGCTGTGCCTGACCAAAAGGTGAACCAGCACCACATTTTGCGTGTTAACCAGGCGGTTCACCTTGCCCGGCCGGGGCGGTACTATCCGGGCTCGCGAATTGGGAGATTCACTTGGGACTCAGTGTCATTATTCTCGCCGCAGGGCAGGGAACGCGCATGCGATCGGCGCTGCCGAAAGTGCTGCAGCCGCTTGCCGACCGGCCCCTGCTCCGCCACGTCCTGAAAACGGCAGAACAGCTCGATGCGAGCGACATCTGTGTCGTTTACGGCCATGGCGGCGATGCCGTCAAGGCCGCAATCTCCGGGCCCAGCGACGACGGGATTCGCTGGGCGCTCCAGGCACAGCAGCTCGGGACCGGGCACGCCGTGCAGCAAGCGATGCCTGAAACGCCGGACACGAACAGGGTGCTGGTCCTGGCTGGAGACGTCCCGCTGCTGACAGCAAAAACACTTGCAAGACTCATCGACGAGTCTGCCGACGAATCCCTTTCTGTATTGACCGTCGACATGGCCGATCCGACCGGCTACGGACGCATCGTTCGCGAGAACGGCTCCGTAACGGCGATCGTCGAGCAGAAAGATGCGACTGCCGAGCAGCTCGCGATTCGAGAGATCAACACCGGCGTCATGCTTGCGAGTGCCGCAAACATGAAGCGCTGGTTGTCTGCCTTGTCGAACGACAACGCGCAGGGCGAGTATTACCTGACCGACATCATCGCAATGGCTGTCGATGACGGACTCAACGTCAACGGGATCAAGGCTGACGACGAGACCGAAGTCATGGGTATCAACGACAAACGCCAGCTCGCCGAAGCGGAGCGTGCGTTGCAGAAACGCCTGGTGGACGCCTTGATGGTTGAGGGCGTGGGCTTCGCTGATCCGTCGCGCGTCGATATTCGCGGTACGCTGACCTGCGGCAGCGACGTCTTTATCGACGTCAATGCGGTGTTCGAGGGCAACGTGCATTTGGACGACAACGTCGTGATTGAGAGCAACAACCTGATTCGCGACAGTCACATCGGTGCGGACACGATCATCCATTCGAACTGCCACATCGAAGGAGCATCGACGCGCGAGCGTTGTGAGATCGGCCCGTTCGCGCGCTTGAGGCCGGGCACCGAGTTGGCGAACAGCGTGAAGATCGGCAACTACGTCGAGGTGAAGAAGAGCACGATCGCCGACGGCAGCAAGGTGAATCACCTGACCTATATCGGTGACGCCGAAATCGAAGAGGACGTCAATGTCGGTGCCGGTACGATCACCTGCAATTACGACGGCGCGAACAAGCACAAAACAAAAATCGGGCGCGGGGCCTTCATCGGTTCCGGTGTGGAGCTCGTCGCACCGGTCGAAATCGGCGCGGGCGCAACGATCGGAGCGGGTTCGACAATTTCGAAGGCGGCGGCCGACAATGCCCTGACCATCTCGCGTGCGAAACAGGCAACCATCAGGGGCTGGCAACGGCCTAAAAAAGACTCGTAGCGCGCAGGCCGACTGCGAAGCAGATCAATGTCGTAACAGCCAGGCCGTGAGACACTGGCGAGCTGTGCGAACCGGAGACTATTCGAATGTGTGGAATTGTTGGCGCCATTGGCGAACGCAACATCGTCCCGATCCTCGTGGAGGGTCTGCGTCGTCTTGAATATCGCGGCTATGACTCCGCTGGCGTCGCCGTACTCGATGCGGATCAGAAGATCGGTTTGTGCAAAACGGTCGGCAAGGTAGCCGAGCTCGACGAGAAGCTCAAGAACGAAGCCTTGAGCGGAAGGCTCGGCATCGCACACACGCGCTGGGCCACCCATGGCGGCGTCACCGACGCAAACGCACACCCCCACCTGTCCGGCGATCGAGTTGCCGTCATCCACAACGGCATTATCGAGAACTACGCCGAAATCAAGGCGGAGCTTATTGAGAAGGGCTACGAATTCAAATCCGAAACCGATACGGAGGTTGCGGCCCATCTCGTCCACGACCATCTGAAGAACGGGCTAGACCTCAAAGCGGCCGTCACCGAGTCGGTCGCGCGCTTCACCGGTGCGTTTGCCTTGCTGGTATTCGACGCACAAGACCCGGATCGCTTTATCGTCAGCCGCGTCGCGAGCCCGCTCGTGATCGGACTCGGAATCGGCGAAAACTTTGTCGCAAGCGGCGTTCCGGCGCTGCTGCCAGTGACCCAGCGCTTCATCTACCTCGAGCAGGGTGACATCGCCGAGATTTGCCGCGACAGCGTCAGCATCTTCAACCAGCAGGGCGAGGCGATCGAGCGTGAGATCCACGAGACCCAGTGGACGCAGGACTCCGCCGAGAAAGGCCCCTATCGCCACTTCATGTTGAAGGAGATCTTCGAACAGCCGTCGGCGCTCGCAAACACGCTGTACGGTCGCATCGAAAGCGGCCGCGTCGTTGCCGATTCGCTGGGACCGCAGGCTGAAGCGATGTTGTCGCGCGTCGAGCATATTCACATCGTCGCCTGCGGCACGAGCTACAACGCCGGTTGTGTGGCGAAATACTGGCTGGAGGCGCTGGCCGGCGTCACCTGCCAGGTCGAGATCGCGAGTGAATACCGCTACCGCCACGTCGTCGTGCCGGATAACACGTTGTTCCTGACGCTATCCCAGTCCGGCGAAACCGCCGATACGCTGGAGGCGCTGCGCCTCGCGAAAAAGTCCGGCTACATCGGCACGCTCACCGTCTGCAACAGCGCACACAGCTCGATGGTCCGCGAGTCGGACCTGTGCATGATGACGCAGGCCGGCCCTGAGATAGGTGTTGCAAGCACGAAGGCGTTTACGACGCAGTTGCTCTCCATGCTGATCGTAACGCTGATGCTCGCCAGGCAGCGCGGCATGGCCGACGAGCAGGAAGCCGAGCTCGTGCCGCTGGTCATGCACGCGGCCGCCGCCGTCGAAGAAGCGCTGAAGATGAACGACGCGCTAAAGCTGCTTGCCGAGGACTTCTCAGAGAAGCACCACACTCTCTTCTTAGGCCGCGGCCCGATGTGGCCGATCGCCATGGAAGGCGCGCTGAAACTCAAGGAAATTTCCTACATTCACGCAGAAGCGTACGCCGCCGGCGAACTGAAGCACGGCCCGCTGGCGCTGATCGACGAAGACATGCCGGTCGTCGTCGTCGCACCGAACAACGAACTGCTCGACAAACTGAAATCCAACATGCAGGTCGTCCGCGCTCGGGGCGGACAACTCTACGTCTTCGCAGACGCCGAGACCGGCATCGAAAACGAAGACGGCATCAAGGTCCTGCGTATGCCACATGCGGACCGGATCATTTCACCGATCGTGTACACGGTAGCGCTGCAGCTCTTGTCCTATCACGTTGCGGTGTTGAAGGGCACGGATGTGGATCAGCCGAGGAACCTGGCGAAGTCTGTGACGGTTGAGTAAAGCTCGATCGTCCGCGCCGTATTCTCATGTCTCGATTGTTAAAAAAATCTTTCCCGAATTGGAAGACAAATTGCTCGTGTTGTGTCGAGAGTGGTTTGAAGAGCAGATTGCAGAGTCCTATCTAGAGCAGTCTACCGGCAGCGATTAGTCATCAACCGAAACGTCAGTTGCTGGCGGATTCCGATTGGACCGCGCAAATTGAGCTAAGATCAGCGCCGCTGACTCACCGCAAACATCCAGGCAATTCAGTTGGGAGCAGGTATGGGCAAGCGACGCAGCAAAAGTTTCTTGTTAATCCTTTTGATCTTCAGCAGCGGCTGCAGCCAGCAGCACGACGAACCGCAGGTCCAGAACCTGGAAAAGCGACCAAACATCCTTTTGCTCGTTGCTGACGACCTCGGCTACGCAGACCTGGGTGTCCACGGAAGCGCGATTCAGACGCCGAGCATTGATGCACTGGCTGCAGAAGGCACCCTGTTTACCCAGTTTCACACAGCACCGTATTGTGCGCCCACACGCGCAATGCTTTTAAGTGGCAACAATAACCACGTTGCAGGAATGGCCCGCCAGCACCGGCGAAGCCTGGCTGGACACAGCGTTCCGGGCTATGAAGCAAGCCTGTCCGACCGCATTGCCCCGTTGCCGCGACTGTTGCGTGATGCGGGCTATCACACCTACACCGTCGGCAAGTGGCACCTCGGACTGACGGCCGAGACCAGCCCGTATGCAGCCGGTTTCACGCATTCATTCAACCTGCTCGACGGCGCCGGCACGCACTTCGACGACATCGGGTTTTTCGAGGGCGGGTCTACGTACTGGGAAGACGAGGATTTCTCCGAATACCCGGTAGGGCGTTACTCGACGGAGGTCTATACGGATCGACTGATCGAATTTATCGATTCGAACAAGGGCGACGGAAAACCGTTTTTCGCATTCGCCGCCTACACCTCGCCGCACTGGCCACTGCAGGTACCTGACGAGTATCTCGATCTGTATGCCGGCCAGTATGACGACGGCTACGATGCGCTACGCGAAACAAATTTTGAGGCATTGAAAGCCGCCGGAATTATTCCTTCCGACTCCGCGTTGCCGCCGCGAAACGATGCGATTACGCCCTGGAGTGATCTGAGCGCTGAGCAGCAAAAACGCGAGTCGCGCAAGATGGAGCTCTATGCGTCGATGGTCGACAACCTCGATGATCATATTGGTCGTCTAATCGCGTATCTGAAGGAAGAAAACCTTTACGACAATACGCTGATCGTTTTCATGTCAGACAACGGCGCCGCCGGCGAGGACTTCTACAACGAGGGCCCGTTCACGGAATACATCCAGGCGCATTTCGACAATGCCTACGAGAAAATGGGAACGGCGGCGTCGTTTGTGTCGTATGACGATCCCTGGGCGGAGGCTGGTTCCGCACCATTCATGCGACGCAAAGGCTACTCACGCCAGGGCGGCATCGTCGCACCGATGGTGATGGCGGGGCCTGGCGTAGCGAGAAGCGGCGCAATAGACCCTGTCTATGTCACCGTCATGGATCTCGCGCCGACATTCCTCGATGTCGCGGGCGCCGACTATCCCGACGACGATTCCGTGCGGCCGATGCTCGGCGAGAGCATGAAAGACTTTTTGGCAGATGAAACAGACGCGGTGCATTCAGCGGATTACGTCACCACCCTGTATCACGCAGGACGAGCCTTTTTGCGGAAAGGTGACTGGAAAATCTCAAACCTGGAACCGCCCTTCGATGAGGGCGATTTCGAACTGTTCGATCTGTCGACAGACCCAGGCGAGACCAACAATCTCGCGGAAATTCACGAAGACAAATACGAAGAACTGATAGAAGCCTGGCGAGTTGAGCGCAGAAGGCTCGGAATCATCTTGCCGCAGGATCTTTGAGCAATCGCCGTCGACAGAGTCCGGCCTGTTTCCGTGAAAAATCCAAAAGTTTGAGTCGCCATTAACCACGCATGAGCAACGAACAGTTCTATAAAGCACCGTCGGCCGCAGTCGATTCTGACGAAGAAAACTTACTCCCCGTCGCTGACCTGCTGCGGTCAACGTTTGATCGCCTGATTGAGAAGCGCTACGCGCTGATACCGGCGCTGATTCTGCCTTTTCTGCTCATTCAGCTCTGCACGGCGGCCTACTGGATCATTCCGCGAGCCATCAGTTTTGAGAATATCGAAAACATTCAACTGCTCGGAATTGTGTTAACGGGAATCGGCCTGTTCTCCATGCTCTTTTGGGGGCTGCTTGCGGTGGCATGCCACAGGGTGATTCTCGACGATGACAAAAAACCACGGGTCATCGACGGCATCTGGCTCGGCATCCGTCAGGTTCGCTACCTGTTGCGAGCAACCGTGATCGGCCTGCCGGCTGCGCTTGTCTGGGGCCTTATCGCAGTTCTTGCCACCCATTACGAGCTTCCTGCCTTCGGCACGCCGGATCAGGACATACTGACCAGCTACGTCTCGATTGTCGCCATGCAAGTTCTCTTGCTGCCCGTTCACTACCTGGTCGCGAGGCTCTCATTCGTACTGCCTGCCGCGGCCCTTGGCGAGCCAATGACGTTCGGCCAGGCGTGGCAGGAGTCAAGTGGCAACGGCTGGCGACTGGTCATCCTGTTGATGTTTGCTCCATATGCGTTCGTGTTGCTAGGACCACTGATGAGCGCTGGCCAGACCATTGCATTCTGGCCGCTCATGATATTCAGCCACATTCTCCATTTTCTCGGCGCACTGTTCGCAATCGCCGCGCTTTCGCTGAGCTATGCGTGGATCATGGAGAGCGATCTCGGTGGATGAATCAAATCTGCACGCATAATCGCGAGCTGTCGTGTACAAGGTCGTCCTGGTCCGTACCCGAGCAGCCCGGAACGTTCGTGCTCGAAGTAGCCTAGATTGCCAGCGTGTGAAAACGTGCTTCATTCAACAGCTTCTGCATCGCAACAGAGCGCGTTTTACAGCCGAGAAAGCCTGGTGGGCGATGGGTTTCGGTGAAACAGAATTTGCGCGGCAACTTGGTGTAAATCGATCGCGGGGGCAGCCGCCCGCTGATGTTCTTTAGTGTTGCCCCGGTTTCCTGTGTATGGAAAAAAATCGTTCTGATGCCAATCTCGCGGCGCAGAAACCAGATCGTCGCGGCCAGCATGGCCTCGTCCCAGATGCCTTCGTGCTCGCCCAGAATTGAATCGACGTAGCGAATGACCCGGTCGTTCTGGAGCCTGGATCCCCAATAGTAGTTCGGCCCGCGGTGCAGCACCGCCATCCGACGCGCCCATAGCGCTTCTCGAATCCAGTCGTTCTGAATCTCCTCGACAAGCGCCTCGCCTCTTTCCAGGTCGATGTCCAGCCGTGACCAGGCCAGCGTGTAATACGGAGGGTCTGCGACAGGATGGCCGCCAAACTCGAATGGCCGAAGATCTTCCGGATCGACCAGCCTTTTGTAAGGCTCGTCATGCTTCGACGAGAAGTTGAGCTGCAACACCAGGTTGAATCCTTTTCGCGAGGTCTGGTTCCAGCTGCTTCTTCTTGAACCCCAGGTTCCCAGTGTCAGGTAATAGCACTCATAGCGTGACGGCCAGTACGCATCGAAGTCCGATGCGGACAGGGCGCGGCCCTTGCGCTGGGCGAGGACTGCCTTAACGACGTCTTTGTCGAGAAGCTTCGAGAAACGGGAGCCGCCGAGTTCTTTCTTCGATGTCTCGCCGGACACGGCTAAAGCCAGAAGCAGCAAGGCATAGCGGTCCTTGAAGTAATAGAAGCGCTCTCTATACCTCGGCAGGCAACGCAGGATCTCCTTCAGTTCGGCACGGTTCATTTCCAACACCCGAAAAAACGGGCACCTCAGTCGGTGCCCTTGATGTTGGCAACCGGGTACATACGATTCGCGACGCGAGCAATGCCCTCGGTTTCCAGTACGCGCAGAACTTCGTCCAGATCCTTGTAAACGTGGCCGCACTCATCCAGTGGCGTGCGTCGCGTGTTACCGACGATTCCTTCTACCTCAACACCGCCCAGCGTCCGTTTGATGTAACGCATCTCGGCGTCGATATCGTCGTGTAGCTCGGCCAGCTCACGCTTGGCCTGACCACGCGCCATCACGCGCCCGGAACCGTGATTCACGGAGCAGCCCGACTGGTACGCGCCTTTCAGCGGGTAGAGAATTGCTGCACCGTCCAGCATGGATCCGGGCACGAGGCACGGATGGCCCGTCTCTTCCCACTTCGTGCCCTTCAGGTCCGGGTGTCCGGCCGGAAACGCGCGCGTTGCGCCCTTGCGGTGCACGAATCCCTTCTTGGTCGTTCCGTCCGGCAGCACCAGAGTCTCTTCCTGCACCAGGTTGTGTGAAATCTCGTAGAAGACCTCGCCCGTTGCATTGAAGACATTCTCAAGCGCTTTCTGCACGCCGCGAACGATGATGTGGCGATTGGCCACGGCATAGTTCGCTGCCGAGTTGTGGTGAGCCCAGTATTCACGACCGAGCGGCTCGTCAGCACGGAGCCACGATTCTTCGCGACGATTTTTGGCAAGGCCGCGAAGCGCTGCGCCCTCATAGAAGTAGTGGTTCGCTGTCTGCCAGCCGTAACCACGGCTGCCGCAGTGAATCATTACCCATACCGAACCGTCGTTGACATCCACCTGCATCTCAACGAAGTGGTTGCCGCCACCGACTGAGCCGATCTGCGGCCCCGCCTTCTTACGCGCGCGCTCAATACGGTCGGTGTCGAGCGCCTGCTCGTCAACCTCGATGTATTGCCGCTCGCACACGTCCGCGTGCACGCCAATGGCTTGTGCACCGTAGTGGAAGATGTCTTCGATCTTCGTATCGGCAATGCGCGGCATGTGTTTCGGGCGGTGGCTGCCAACGCCTGTCGCAATACGCAACTCGACGTCGTCAATCCACTTTCGGCGCTTGTCCCAGTCGGCGACATCTGCAGCCTTAAGGTCAGGCACCTTCAGGTACACGACACCGCATGAAATATCGTAACCACTGCCTGCCTGGATGATGACATCTTCGGTGACAGCAACGCCGCCAACCGGGATGCCATAACCCAGGTGCGTATCGGGCATCAAGTACAGACCAATCATGCCCGGGTAGGCCGCCGCCTGTGCAGCCTGACGCCACAATGCTTCGTCAGTCTGAGCGAACAGGGTTTCGGACAGGTACGCGTGTACCTCGGTGCGCATGTCACCGATCTTCGGCAGCACATAGTGTGCATCCGATACTTTCTGTACTTCCTGTAGAAATGACATTGTCTTTTCCTTCCAAAATTTATCGTACACGCAGTCGGCTGCCCGAGCCGACCCGCGACCGTAGAAACTCCATCTGGTCCACCAGAATCCGGCGGTTTTCCAGAATCAGGCCCTCCGCACGATTCGGTGCGTACGGCACGGCCAGAAGCCGCATTCCGATGTCTTGCAGCGAATGGTTATCCTTCTTGTGATTGCAGGGCTGGCATGCCGACACGACGTTTTCCCAGGTGTCGGGACCGCCTGCAGATACAGGAACAACGTGGTCACGAGTGAGAAGCCTCGGCGGTAGCACCTCGCCGCAGTAGAGACACATGTAGTCGTCTCGACGGAAAAGGCGCGGATTCGTCAGGGCGGGCGTACCGGCCCAATCCTCCGCACCCTTGTCGACCGAGGTGGTAGCGACGATAGAATTCACACGCAGGACTGAGCGAAGGCCAGTGCGACGCGAGAAGCCGCCGTGAAGAATGATCTCTTTGGCTCCAGCTTCCCACGCCACCTGGTCGCGGCAGTACAGCAGGGCGCCGACCTCGCGTGAAATCCACGCAATCGGCCGTCCGCCTACATCCAGTTTTAGAATTCTTTCGGTCATCATCATTTCTCATAGTGACAATGCGAATTGTGTAGATCGATCTGGTGCGGACCCGGCAAGAGCAACGGTGTCACCGTTCGGCAAGTCGGGTTGCCGAACTGCCTTCCAGGTCTGAATGTGGTGGCCGCCCTCGGAGTCGAACCGAGAAGCACCTGTTTCTAAGACAGGTAGGTATGCCTAATTCCCGTCAGACGGCCATAAGAGTCAGGAGGGTGCGCGACGCACCCTCCCGGTGCTGAATCAGGACTTGATGTTTACCAGTCCATTCAGCAGAGCGTCGAGACCACCCACGACAGATAGATCGCCTACGTTCTCGGTGATCTTCTCGAGAGTCTCCAGCTCCTTGAGACGTAGCGCTACGTTGTTGCTTTCCATCACTTTCGCGGTGTTCAGCAGCGAACGCGTTGCGTTGGTCTCTTCACGGCGACGAATAACATTCGCTTGTGCCGCTTTTTCGGCTTCAACCACCTTGCCCAGCAGGTCTTTCATATCGCCAGGCAGGATGATGTCTTTGACGCCTACGCTGATCACGCTGAGGCCGATCTCAGCGAAACGCTTGCCGAGGTGATCCGCGATGTCGTGGTCGATCGCAGTCTTGTCCTCGAGCAGCGCATCCAGCTTGCGGGTACCCACCGCTGCGCGCAGACCAAACTGAATCTCCTTGTACAGTTGATCCAGCGGGTCCTTGACCGCGCGAACGGCTTTGGCCGCATCAATGTACTGGTAGGTAGCGGTCACATTAATTCGCAGCGCTACCTTGTCCTTGGTCAGAATTTCCTGACCCTGAACTTCCAGTGCCTTGACACGCAGGTCTACAAGCTCCACGCCAACGGCGTGGGCGACGTTCCAGAAGGCGTGCAGGCCGGCTGCCAGGGTGTCGGTGAGTTCACCGTCAACGTACAGCAGACCTACGTGACCGTCAGGGACGATGCGTGCGTAGACTGCCTTGTCGACAACCGCGAGTACTTTCGCATCGCGGCCGTTTACAAGGCGCTTGGTCAGACGCGTATCCAGCGCAATGCCCTCATTGAGGTCGAAGCGCTCAACACGAACCTTAACCACACCCTTCCAGTAGAGCTTACGCTCCGCCGGAGCGAGCACGGCCGACGCTCGTTCGTTGAGGTAAACCAGCGCTACTTCATCAGCGTTGGTTTCAACGACGTGAAACAGCCGATCAACCTCAGCGCGCTCGGCCTCGATCAGGTAGTCAACCAGGCGGTGCTCAAACGCCGCCACCGACAGGTCGAAGCGCTCAACCGCGTAGCGGCCGCGCAGGTTGAAGTAACGATACGTTCCCGGTTCCAGGAACTTGATGAAGTCTCCGTCCTTAAACAGGAGACCGCGTTCGTGCTTGCGCACGATGAACTTGTTGTAGAACCACATGATGCGTTCTCCTTCTTCGTTGTTGTTTCCGCCAAATAACGGTCGTTGGTACGGACGCAAAGTACGCAAAGGCCGGGCCGCTTCGTGGCCGGACTTTCGCGCCTGTATGCGCCGCTCTGCTTCTGCCAGTCGACTGAGACCAGCCACTTCGGATCACCTCCTTTTTGGTCAATGGTTGAGAGTGCCGGGCCACAAGTGGCCCGATCGCATGAATATGTGTGCCCGCTGTCACAGGAGTGCCGCGGACCGGTGGCGCCGGTCGATCGGGCGCATCGCGCACGTGGCGTCGGCCTTGGCCCGCAACCCATGGAATGGCTACCAGAGTGTTCGCGGACATCGGGCGGATGCGACGTGGGTGACATGCTGGATCAACGCGTCGGATCATCGATCGGCAACAGTCGTGCTGCTCGGAAGTTCGCCCTCCTTGCGGATCGTCGAACGTCGTCGCCGACAACGGACACGGGAAGGGCGATATCCTCGCCCGGGAGCGGATTCGAACCGCGGGCCGAAGCCCTATCCTTGAGGCTTTTCTAAAGCCGTGGTGGAAATGCAAGAGTCGAACTTGCGACAGTCAGATTAAGGGTCTGATGCTCTACCCACTGAGCTAATTTCCCGTGGCGGTTGAGTGCTAACGGTACGCTCGGTACACACCGTGCGATGGGAGCGTGAGTGCGCCAGACGGGATTAAAACCCGAACCGCTGAACGCCGCGCGCGTGCCCAACCCTGGTAGTCCGAGACGGGATTGAACCGTCAACCTCCGCTTTCAGAGAGCGGCGCTCTGCCTGTTGAGCTATCGGACAATTAAGAATGGCCATTTCTTTGAGCTGCAGCAATGTATCGCCGAGACCATAGGCCACTGTGAGTCGCTGTGCGTTTCATTCGCACAACGCACTGAAACTTTAAGGAAAGCGCTGAGACTACGCGCTTCGTAACCATCCTCTTGCGAGAGTACCTGCCGCTTGCCTAGCGGAAGTTGCCCGCGTGTCCACCGCCACCCGGCTTGCGCCGGCATGGCGGTAAATGGTCATGACTGCCTTTTTGAGAGTGAGGCGGTTCACTCGTCGTACGAGTCTAGTCGGCAGCTTGCTTACCGTGAGCCCTGCGAGGCTCTGAATGGGTGCTACCCAAACGTGCGGCGCACTGCCAAGGCCAGAGCAGCTTGCGGCTGCCCGAACCGCCGAATTACCTTGAAGGCTTCGGCCTTAAGCCACTTTCGACACGTACCGAGGCGCGTCTTTGCGTTTACGATTATGTGCGAAATGCGGGAGTCGAACCCGCGACCAATCGAGTAGGAGTCGATAGCTCTACCTCTGAGCTAAAAACGCAATCCCATTGCGACGTGCGCGCCTCAGTCGCTTCGCTACCTTTTGGGCAGCGAAATACAACACGCCGAGTATCGTTCACCTGCCGGCTACTTGATCGATAACGAGGACGCTGGCTGCACACCAGAACCCCGGTCATCTGCACAGTCGCACTTGCCTGCAAAGCTCGCACTGAACTGCGCTATTCGTTGCCTCTCACGATTCACAATGTTGGTAAAGCGGGTTGCACCACCACGTGTTCTTTCGCGTACCTGCATTCCCGACCGGAGCCGGTGCTTCAGTAGCGCTACTTCCGCGCATCGCTCTGCCGCTATCCCCGGCTGTGCCGAGGAACAGGGAGGCCGAACTTGCCTGGATTGTCCGAAACTCACGTTCCGGCGAAACGCCATGGGAGCGTTCCTTTCCCGCCGTTACCGACGGTTAGCAGCGCCAGGCCGCTAAACAGGACCTCGGCCGTGGCCGATGATCATGAATTCCTTGGCACCGTGTCACGGTGCGTAATGCTGTGTTGCGGTTTTCTCTTGCTCTATCGATTCGCAACAGTTGTGAATCTGGTGGCGCCGTACGGACTCGAACCGTAGTTCCGAGGGTCAAGGCCTCTTCCGATCCCCGATCTCGACGCGATTGACTGGCACCCCGTCCAGGAATCGAACCTGACACGACGAGGGTTGGAAGCTCGTTTGTGCCCAGCACCCGAGGTGTTGTGTAGAAGAACGCCGTGAACTCGAATCACAGCCGCCTCCGGCGCGCCGGTCCAATTCACCTTACTTGTGTGGTCCCCCCGCAGAGATTTGAACTCTGATCTGACGGCTTAAAAGGCCGCTGTGTTTGCCGTTACACCACGGAGGATCTGTTCTTGTTTCTTTTTCCGATGCGATCAAACCTTCGCATCTCTCGTGCTGTGCTTCCGTCGCATTCAGTTACGATGCGCGACGGACTTCTGTTGGTAGGCCCGGTGAGTTTCGAAATCACGCGCGTCCGGTTAAGAACCGGGTGCTCTGCCTCTGAGCTACGGACCTGTTGTACGGCGCTCCATGACGAATTGAAGCCTGCATAGATGACCGGCAGACACGCAAGAGACGCAATCCTGCCGGTCACGATCTGGTGCCGATGAATGGCAACGATCCACTCTCTCCGAGGCTTCAGCTCGGCGCTAATCCGTCTCAGCTACATCGGCAGTGTCTGGAGGAAGGCATGGGGATCGAACCCATACGACGTTTCCGTCATCCCGCCGTGCGGCCTTCCGATGAGCAGGGGCTCGACGCCCCCGGACTTTCGTCTCCCAGCATTGAGTACGGGTCTGGTCGCCCTGCTTCGATGGGAAGCACCTTTTATGATTGGCACCCTCTGAAAGAATCGAACTTTCGAAAGCAGCGTTCGAAGCGCCGCCACCGGGTCCACCGGAGAGGGTTTGGCACGGTGAGCAGGATTCGAACCCGCAGCCTGCACCTCATGAGGGTGATGCTCTGACCTTTGAGCTACTGCGCAATCGATCGGTGCCCAACCGAGGTAACGATCCCCGTTCTCCGGATTACAAAGCCGGTGCATCACCCTTAATGCTTGTCGGGCCTGGAGCTTCGACCGGGAATCGCACCCGGTACCTATCGTTGGCAACGATCGGGCTGCACTAACAGCCGAAGCGTGGTTGACCGTCTGGGAATCGAACCCAGCTACTCTCGCGTATCAGGCGAGTGCTTGAACCGACTCAGCTACCGCTCATCGTATCTCTTGTCGACCTGTCACAAATCCGGATCGCAAAAGCAGATTGGTCTCCCCGGCAGGACTTGAACCTGCGTCTACCCGGTCCCAAACCGGGCGCGTTACCAGACTACGCTACAGAGAGATGGAGATGCGGGACGGACTCGAACCGTCGAACGGAGGGTTGCAACCTGCGTGTACTCCCAGCTCCGCATCGTGGGGTGAGGTGCGGATTCGAACCGCTGAGTCGGGGTCACGGCCCAACTAGCCTCCTCGGCGGCCTCACCGCTGATTGGTACTCCTACGGGGCTACGATCCCCGGTCTCCACCTTGAGAGTGGTGTCCTGGTCCAACTAGACGATAGGAGCGTGGTACGACCAGCGGGACTTGAACCCGGCATTGCGCGCTTGAAAGGCGCGTGTCCTGACCTTTAGACGATGGTCGCTCTGTTTGGTGGAGGCACTGGGTAACGCTCCCAGAGGCCCATCTTTGCAAAAGACAGGTGCATCCTTATGCCACCCCCGAACTGATAGTCCCGCTTGGACTCGAACCAGGAAAAAGCAGGGCCTGACCCTGCCGGCCTCGTCCGACAAGACTACGAGAGTGTTGGTCGTCCGTCTGAGACTCGAACTCAGCAGGGATGTCTTGTAAGGACTTCCTGTGCCCCGCACCCGGACAAGTGTTTGGCGGCTCCACGGGGTTTCGATCCCCGGACTTACCCCTGACAAGAGTATGTGATTCCATTTCACCACAGAGCCCTGGCCCCAGATCGAGGACTCGAACCTCGCTCTACGCGGATTAACAGTCCGCCGTCGTCGCCTGGACGACTCATCTGGGTTAGCGGAGCAATCAGGAGATGATCGAACCACTTGAAATCTTTTGCTGCACGCGAATCCGTCTGGCTTTGGCTAAGCCGGGCTTCACATCAGCATGTTGGGGCAGGCGACTACGCGCGCAGGCTCGGCAAAGAGCGCCGCAGCCTTTCCCCATGAAAGGCTCTGCCCCAACGTCTACACAATCCGCATTGTTAAAGAGCGTCCTACCGGGGCA
>CAWUHY010000004.1:0-42950 GCA_963922215.1 uncultured Gammaproteobacteria bacterium
TGCGCACCCGCAAGGCAAACCTCGAGCAGGCTGCCGGGCGCTGGACCGAGCGCGCACGAAGCGTCGCGGACAGCGACGAGGCGAAGGCGCTCGAATGCCTGCGCCGGCGGAAGGAATGCGAACAGCAGCTTGCCGCACTTAACGACGCAATCGACAAGCACGAAGAGCTCGAGCAGCGAATCGCCGAGCAGGTGAAGAAAATCCAGGCGCGCATCGGCGAGGTCACGCAACAGCGCAACATGATGCGCTCGCGCCAGTCCGTTGCCGAGGCGATGCGCACCATCCAGAACGTCGAAGGCGTGTCTTACGGCGACATCGAAGAGACCTTCGATCGCTGGGAGATCAACCTTGGCGAAACAGAGATCATCACCGGCGCAGCGATGCAGTCAGATCCGCTCGAATCTGCATTTCTTGCGGAGGAAGATACGGCGGAGCTCCGCGCTGAGCTCGCGCTGCTCGTTAAGAACGACAAGGAGGATTCGTCATGAACGTCAGAACCTCTGCTTTCGACAACAACATGTTTGACGACATGCACGACGAAGCGCCATCGCGTTTGAGCGCTGAGGGCATCATGCACTCGCTGCGCAATATCGCGACGCTCTCCGAGGCGCTGCGCATTCTCGGTGCCGGCGTCATCCTGGTCTCCATGTCTGTCTTCCTGCTTCAGGGCTGGAGCGAAGGCAACGACATACAGCGCTACCTCTTACTGCTGGCCCAGACCGGATTACTTGGCGCCGCCGGCTTTGCGATAAGTCATCTCGTCAAGGAGACAAAGGGCGCAAGACTCTTCTTTGGCCTCGCGCTCGTCTCCATCCCGGCCAACTTCACCATTCTCGGCGCGCTTCTATACTCCGTCTTCCAGTGGGATGGGGGACTCGCGAGCTATCCGGGATACGCGGAGTGGCGCATTGACGACATCGCCAACATCGGAATCACGATGAGCGCCGCAATGCTTGCGCTCGTCCCGCTGGCGCTGTTCTGTTTTGCCGTAATGGCGAGGCATTCGTCCAAACCGCTGGCAGCGCATTTCCTGTTGCTGAATGCTTTGCTCCTGCTGCCGATTCGAAGTTCTTTGGTCGCGGGTTCCATCGCGCTCGTCGGCGTGTTCTATGCGCTGATGGTGGTCGGCAAACTTTCGCGCAAGGATCTCGCCCTGAGAACGGCTGAGGGCAAGTTCGCGCTTGCGACGCTGTTCATCCCGCTTGGCATCATCCTGTTCCGCAGCATGTATTTCTATGCCGTTGACAGCCTGATGGTTGCGATGGTTGGCAGCGTGCTGTTCCTGACTCTGCGGCAACTGTCGCAGTTCCCGGATCGCAGCAAGCGAGTGGCCATGGCTCTGGAGCTTTTCTCTTGGCCGATTGCGTTTGTCATCGCATTCGCGCTGGCCGACGCCGTTGTGCCGAGTGGCGCGGCAGGACTTGCCGCTTCGGTTTTCTCGGTGGCCTACGCAGTTTTCGCGCTGGACATCGCGAAGCGAACCGCATCGAAGCGCCTGGAGCAGACGGTTGCAGCATCCGTCAGCCTGATCGTCGCAGTGAGTTTCACGCTCGCCGTGATGGTCGACACCAACGGAATGACGGCGCTGGCAAGCATCGCTGCAGGTCTGCTGCTTCTGCTCTGGGGCGCAGCCGGACGCAAAGCGCTCACTGTGACAGCCGGCATCATCACGCTTGCGGCGGGCGCGTTTTTTGGCTTCGATCGCCTGGTCGCAATGGTCGTGACCAGCAGTTGGATCGAGCTTGCGGTATTCGGTGCCAGCGCAATCGCACTCGGCTCAATTCTCGACCGCCACGGCGTCGCGATTCGGATGCGCCTGTCCCGCTGGTACCGCGACACGCGACAAAAGGAAATCGCTCTGGAAGGCTAGTCTCTCCGGTTAGTGCAGAGCGGCCGCCGCGGTCAGGGGATCGCGGCGGTTTTTCTATTGCGAGAGCGATTAACATCAGACGGCACGCCATCAAATTGCCCTGTGCCTGTCCCCTTCTATTCCGGGCCGCAAGTGTCTCTGACTGTGACAGAAGGTAACGTCCCCCGGATTTACGGGGAATCGGTGTCAAATTGATATTGCTACGTTCGCAGTGCTCGGTCTTTTCACCGAATCACCCACTACATGGAGGTTTCTATGACACCCGGTCTGATTTTTTATCTCGCAATTTTCACGCTCGGCTCCGCCTTGGCTTTGGCCGCGTGGTCCTATCGCCGCACGCAAAAAGCTCAGGAACGAGGCGAAACGAGCTCCCTCGCGGAAATTGATCGTGATCGCGGTGACGCGTAATCCGACACGATCCCGCAAACGGGGGACAGGCACGTCGCCGACCCCTCTCGTCGACTTCATGCCGGATCCCCGTGGGACCTGCATTTAACCAATTGCGTGCCTGTCCCTCTACGGCGCGCCTACTCCCTGACCTTCAGGCTGCGGTATCCGTCGGATAGCAGGGACACAATTTCGCCTTCGTCGTTGCGCTCGAAGGTGAGTGTTGCTCCGAGATCGCCGTCCTTGCGCTTGTAGCGGAAGGTGTCGCCTTCGACGTGTACATAGGTCGCCGGCGAACTCGCCGGATTGTCTGAAAACAACTGAATTCCCTGAAGATCGCCAGATGCCGTCGGGATGATGTAAACGCCTGACGGAAGATCAGGCCACCGGTAGACGCCTTCGAATTCCATAACGGCCGATATCTTGTCTTCGGGAGCTTCGTCGTCGCTACCCTCGGCGCTCGCGATCGACTCCAGCGTTGACGCAGTCAGACCGTGAATTGCGGCGACCAGGTCGGTCGGCCCGACGTCGTTGACGTTGACCATCGCCGTGACGGCAACTTTGTCCTTGTTGTCCATCGCAAGATACGAACGGTGGCCGAGACAGTAGCCTCCGTGACCCACCACCGGCGTTTCGCCGACTTTCGCGTGATTGAAACCGAGGCCGAAAATGCCGGCTTCGGGATCACCGGGATCCATCCAGTGCACGCGCTGCATGTTCCTGAGTGTTTGGCGCTCGAGCACCTCAGTCTCTCCAGACTCAAGGAGGCGGAACTGCCACGAAGCAAAGTGCCCCAGGTCGCGCACCGACGCCGCGAATCCGGCAGCAGGCGCAAACGCGTTTAGCTGATACGGCTCTACCGGCCGGCGCTTGCCCGATGCATCGTGCTGCGTGTAGCCGGTGGCGAACTGGCCGCCGTCGCCGTCCAGCGGCAGATCGGTGCTTACCGTCTCAAGTCCAAGCGGGTCCAGAATGCGGTTCTCGACGTAAGACGCGTAGTCCATGTCCGAAACGGTCGCAACGACCTTCCCTAGCAGCGACATTCCGATATTCGAATACTGGTAGTTCGTAAAAGGCGTGTAGAGCAAGCCGAGCGAATTGACCGTATTTTCCAGACCGGCGACGTCCGGGAAGTTTGTCGAATTCCAATAGGTGCCGACGCCTTCGCGCGGCAACCCCGACGAATGGCTGAGCAGACCACGAATCGTCACAGGCTCGACAACGACGTCGGCGCTCGTTTCGAGCTTGAGGTTCGGCAGGTAGGTCTGGATCTCGGCATCGAGGTCAACGCGGCCTTCTTCGACAAGATCCATAATCGCGATCGACGTAAACAGTTTCGAAATCGAGCAGATGCTGAATGTGGTGCCGGGCTCAGCTTGCCGCCCTGTTTCAAGGTCTGCGAAACCATAAGCGTGCTCCCACACGATGTCCTGGTCGTGCACGAGCGCCGCCGTTCCCGCCGGAACCAGCTCTCGCTCCATTTTGAGATCAAACCACGCCTCGACAGCCCGAAGGCGCGCATCAAGCTCCATCTCGACGGGCGACTCCGCCTGAACCGGCAGGACAAACATCACTGCCAACACGGCAACAGACAGTTTCTTGGTCAGCATTCTTGTATCCTCGACGAGCGTTGTTGATTTTCCAATCTAGTCAATTGACCGCGGCTTTGCCAGCGAGGTCACGACGGCGATGCAGCAGGCTTGCCGGTGGATTCGCCGGCATTTTGCTGAGTCTGTTGTGCCTGTCCCCGTAATTAGGAGACACACTGCCCACACCTGACGGAGTAACTCGATTCGAATGCATCAGAAAGCCAACAGACACACAAAGGCCGGCCGATACGTTGTTTTACTCGCCAGTCTCGTCGTCACCATCGCCATTGCAGGCCCTTGGGACGCGTTCAAGGCGACGGCACTTTCTGGCGCCACGGTCAGCAGCGAAAAGCTGATTGGCCAACCGACGATCTTGATCATTACTCCGTCCAAGGCGGCATCGGAGTCGACGCGAACCTGGGTTGAGGCGCTTCGGGATGAGCTGGATGCCAGCGACTACCGTGTCCGCGACGTTATTGCGATCAGCCTGCCATTTTTTCTGTCGGAAGAAGACGCTGTCTCCAAAGCCCGGGACTCCGTTCCGGAGAGATTTCACGATCAAACCTGGCTGCTCGACTCGACAGCGCTCGAGGCTTCACTGGGCATTCCGCGCGACAGCGACAAAGCCGCAATCGTTGTGCTCGACGTAGACGGTAAAGTGGTCGCACGCGTGCACGGCGCACTGAACGACCAACGGCTAAAGACCGTCGTCAACGCAGCGGAGGCGCTTTAACTAAAGAGCGCCGATTCGCCCGCCGAACATAACCGACGATACACCGAACAATCGGATTCAGGATAGACACACAATGACCAACCACATCGACCCGGAACGCGAGCAGTTTGAAGCGTTCAAGGACCTGCCGCGCGATACGCAAGTGATGATGCTCAATATGCTGCGATTCCGCGATCAGGCGAGCTACCCGGACGGACGAGAGGCGAGCGGTGCGGAAGCCTACGCGGCTTACGGCCGGGAAAGCGGGCCGATCTTCAAGCGTGTCGGCGGCGAGATTATCTGGCGGGGCGATCCGGAGGTCACGCTGATCGGGCCAGCGGACGAGCGTTGGGACATGATCTTTGTTGCGCGCTATCCCACGGCGGGTGCGTTTCTCGAAATGGTGACGGATCCAGACTACCAGCGCGCGGTTCGCCACCGGCAGGCCGCCGTGGAAGATAGCCGCCTGATCCGCACTGCGCCAATGCTGGGCGGTGATGCGTTCGCGGGCTAGGCTGGGTAAGCCCGACGCGCTCGCTAGCCCTGCACAGGGAGTAGCAGCTGAATCGTCGTGCCGGCGCCGGGCGAGGTCTCGATACGACAACCGCCTCCCGACTGACGGCAGAAGCCGAAGACTGACGACAGCCCCAACCCGGAAGAGTCGAGAGACCGCTTCGTCGTGAAGAATGGCTCGAACGCGCGTTCCGCGACGGCCGGCTCCATGCCGACGCCGTCATCGATGACCGAGATCAGAACGTAGCGCCCGGCCACGATTTCCTCGCCGTCGTGCATCGCCGCATCACGCGTGTCGACCCGTTTGTTCTTCGCGGTGATCCTGACCTGTCCCGCTGACTCAATCGCATCGGATGCGTTGAGGACACAGTTTAGAATCGCGTTCTCAAGGCCGCTCCGGTCAACGCGAACGGGCCACAGGTCGTCATCGGACTCGACTACGAGCTCGACCGTCTTTGGGAGCACGTGTTCCAGCATGTTCGACGTTTCTTGCAAGGTCTCCGCGACATCCGTCTGCGTGGGCTGCAGGTGAGAGCGTCTGCCGAACGCCAGGAGCTGTTTTGTGAGTTCCGATCCTTTTTTCGTCGCACTCAGCGCGTCGGAAACATGGGCGCGCGACTGCTCGTCGATCGACCGGGCGTTAAGCAGTTCCAGGTTGCCAAGGATGACGTAGAAAAGATTATTGAAATCGTGCGCGACGCCGCCAACCAGCCGGCCGAGCGACTCCATCCGCTGGATCCGCGCATGCACTTTTTCGGCGGCAAGCAGCTCCTGTTCTTTCTCTGCGAGTTCAGCCTCGAAATCACGTCGTTGTTGTTTGAGTTTCCGCTGCTGCCAGACGGCAACAGTCGCGATGACGACAAGCGTCAATCCAGCAACTACCAGCCAGAGGATCATCCAGTCGAATCCGCTGTCGTCCAAGCCCTGATATCCCCTAAATCGCGCACCGGCGGTTTTGCCGAGCCCTAGAAACTACGGGTTTCTTCGTGACAATCCAAATGTCGCGGCAGAGCTCAGTCGCTTTGCTCGAGCCAGCCATGTTCTTCCAGCATGGCCTTCCGATCGCGCAGCAGCTGCATGAGCTCCGGGTTCTCGGATGCGAGGCGTTTCGTGATTTCTCGCAGCCGTTCCTCGTGCCGCTCCGCATTCGTGACCGATGACGGACGCAACGTCGAAGTCGCTTCGCCTTCCGCGAGCTCAGACCGGGCCTTGAAGAACAGGCGAGCCTTGCAGATGCGCCTCACGATCTGACTGCCAACCCGGCGTTCCTTGCGACAGACGATGTCGTAGTCGTCCTGGTCGTTAAGGTTATTGAACACGGTGTACATGCGATCCGTCAGGATGCGAAAGTCCTGACGAATCTGCTGTCGCGATTTCTCGCCGAAAACCGTGATTTCATCCGTGACACTCGCTGTCTGTTCGCAATCGCCTGTATTTTTATCGCATGGCTCTGGCGGCTCGTCGCTGGCCTGCGTGGCAAGTAGCAGGCTAGTCAGTGCCGTTGCCAGGAGAGTTGCCACACCGTGTCTCGAATTGCCCCGCCGTTACAGCGCGTCCGACTTGATGACCAGCATCTTCTCGATCTGCATGTCTTCCATCGTATACGGAATGCCGCCGACGCCGTGCCCCGACTCTTTCAGTCCGGCAAACGGCATCACATCGTCGCGGAAAGCCGTATGGTCATTGAGCATAACCGCCGACGCGTCGAGACCTTTGTAGAGTTTCATCGCGGTATCGATATCGTCGCAGAAGATGGCAGCCTGAAATGCGACTGACAGATCGTTCGCTGCTGCAATGGCATCGTCCAGATCGTTGTAGGAGTAGACGCAGACCACCGGCCCGAACACTTCGTCCCGGCTGACCTTCGCATCGGCGGGCGGATCGAGCAGAACGGTGGGCTCGTAACAGCTGTCCGAGATGCGTTTGCCACCGCAGAGCAGTTTCGCGCCTCCGTCGACGGCCTCCTGCACCCATTCCTCGACGCGATCGGTTTCCGCATGACGAATGAGCGGCCCCACTTCCGTGGATTCGTCCTCCGGTGGGCCAACCTTCAGTTTCTTCGCACCCTCAGCAATCTCTTCCGCTAACGATTTCGCGACCGCTGCCGGCGCGAACACGCGCTGGACGGAAACGCAGACCTGCCCCGCGTGATAAAAGCCGCCTTTCAAAATTGCCGGCACTGCCTTCTCGCGATTGAACGGCTCCGCGATGACGAGCGGCGCAACTCCGCCGTGCTCCAGCGCGCAGCGCGCACCCGGCGCAAGCTTCGAGCGCAGCATCCAGCCAACCTTGGCACTGCCGATGAAAGAGAAAAACGCAACGCGCTCGTCGGTCACCAGCTTCTCCGCTGCATCGCGGTCGTCCGCAATGAGCACCTGACACCATGCGTCGGGGAGCCCTGCTTCGCGCAGGATCTCGACAAAGCGCAGGCAAGACAGCGGCGTGTCGCCGGCCGGCTTCACGATCACGGGACAACCCGTGGCGACCGCGGGGCCGACCTGATGGACGATCAGGTTTAGGGGATGGTTGAACGCGCTGACCGCGACGACGACACCAATCGGCTCTTTCTGCGTAAATGCGGCGCGACCCATCGAGGCTTCGGTCGTGCCCAAGGGGATGACAGAGCCCGCATGCATGCGCAGTGTCTCGATGCATAGTCGCACGCCATTGATCGCGCGAATGACTTCCACTTTCGAGTCGGCATAGGGCTTTCCGCCTTCGCTGGCGGCAAGAACGGTCAGGTCCTCGACCTGGCCTTCCATGATCTCGGCGACGCGTGACAAGATTTCGATACGCCTCGGCGCGCTGAGCCAGCCGGACTTATCGGTGTGCAGACCGTGCGCAACGGAGAGAGCATCCTCGACGTGGTCCGCGTTGCCGGTCGGGATCGTCTCGAGTTCGCGGCCGTCGTACGGTGAGCGGACCGTCAGCGAGCCGGCCGGTTTCCGGTCGGAGGCAATCATCAGATCGGGCATACGATTTCTCCCAGCTTTTTCGTGAGATTGTTGTTTTCCCGGTAGTCGATCGGTATGACGAGCAGCGACGGCCCGTCCTCGGCGAGCGCGGTGTTGAGCGTCGCCTTGAGATCCTTCGACTTCTCGACGTAGTGGCCATTCCAGCCGAAGGAGTCCGCGAGCTTCAGCCAGTCCGGATTGCCGAAATCGAGGTCAGTATGGCGACCGAAGTGCGTTTCCTGCTTCCAGGCGATGAGGCCGTACTCGTTGTCGGCCCAGACCATGACGGTGATCTTGCTGTTCAGGCGGCGCGCGGTTTCCATTTCCTGCACGTTCATCAGGAAACCCGCGTCGCCGCAGATCGCGAGGATGTTGCGGTCAGGATGCACGAGGCTCGCGGCAACGGCGCCGGGCAGCGCGAAGCCCATTGAGCAAAACCCGTTCGGGATCAGGCAGGTGTTCGGTTCGTGGCACTGGTAGTGTCGCGCGATCCACATCTTGTGCGCGCCAACGTCCGACAGCAGGACATCGTGCGCCCCCATTGCCTCACGCGCATCCCAGAGCGCCTTCTGCGGGCGGATCGAACCTTCCGCGTCGTCGTCTTTGAATTCTGCAAAGTCCTCGAGCATCTGGTCACGGATCTTGCCCTGCAGACTGAAGTCGTAGTCCGGAACGCCGAATTCATCGAAGCGCTCGTTCAGCATCCACAGCGTGTGGGCGAGGTCGCCGACGAGCTCGGCTTCCGGGTGATAGTGCTCGTCGATCTCTGCGGGAAGGAAGTCGGCGTGCAGAACGCGTTTGTTTCCGTCCGGGTTCCAGAGCTCCGGGTGGTATTCGACCATATCGAATCCAAGCGCGATTACGAGGTCGGCATCGTCGATTGCAAACGAGACGCGATCCTTGGAGCCAAGCCCGATCGTGAACAGGCAGTAGTCGGCGTCCATGTCGACGCAGCCCTTGGCCATGAACGTCGAGATCACACCGATGCCGGTTTTCTCGCACAGGATACGAAGCTGCTTGCTGGCGCGCTTCCGGATGCAGCCGTTGCCGGCGATGATAACCGGCTTCTTCGCGGCCTGGAGCATCTCGAACGCGCGGCTGACGATCTTGTCGTCGACAACGGCGCGCCGAAATCGTCTGGGTACGAGCGGCTGCGCATCTGTTTCCTCGGTGGCCAGATCTTCCGGCAGCTCGATATGCACGGCCCCGGGTTTTTCTGTGCGCGCAAGGCGCACGGCCTTGCGTACGATTTCCGGAATCGTGTCGGGATTGAGGATCGTTGTCGCCCACTTCGTGACCGGTCGGAACATCGCCACGCCGTCCATGATCTGGTGCGACTCCTTGTGCAGCCTGTCGGTCGAGCCCTGGCCGGTCAGGACAAGCATCGGCGCGCGGTCCATGTTCGAGTCGGCCACGCCGGTGATCAGATTCGTCGCGCCCGGACCCAGCGTGCTGAGCGCGCCGGCCGGGTTGCCGGTCAGGCGGCCGTAGATTTCGGCCATGAAGGCAGCACCCTGCTCGTGCCGCGTGAGAATGAAGTGGATCTTGTCCGACTTCTCGAGCGACATCATAAAGTCAGCGTTTTCCTCGCCGGGGACACCGAAGATGTATTCGATGCCTTCTTCCTCGAGGCATTTCACGAGCAGATCGGACGCTTTCATGGCTTTCCCTTTTTCGATTTTTTCACTGACCGTAGTGTACCGGCGAATTGGGGCCGCCGGGTACGGCAGGCCAGGCAGGAAACATCTTTTTACCGGATCAGACGCTTACGCCATATCAAACTGATGGCAGAACGCTGCGGCGATAGATCACGTGCATCCCGACGCCGCGCGCGGCGAGGAAAAGCAAGAATGCCGCCCACAGCCCGTGGTTGCCGAATGGCTGGAGGACGAACCACGCCGGCATGAAGATTGCGAAGGTGCTGACCAGCATGACGTTGCGCATGTCTCGCGCTCGGGTCGCGCCGACGAAGACCCCGTCGTAAAGGAACGACCAGACGGAAACGAGCGGCGAGGCGATCATCCACGGCAGGTACTGCCGCGTCGTTTCGCGTACGCCGGGCAGGTCGGTCATGAGATTGATCAGCATCGGCCCGCCAATGAAATAGGCGAGCGAGAAGAACCCTGCGAAGACGAGCGACCACTTGAGCGACAGACGGACAGACTCGACGAGCGCGTCTTTCCGCTGCTCGCCAACATAGCGCCCGACGAGTGCTTCCGCGGCGTGGGCAATACCGTCCAGCGCGAAGGCAGTGAGGTTCTGGAACTGCATCAGCACGGCGTTTGCCGCAAGGATCACCGGGCCGAGGCGCGCGCCCTGCGCCGTGACCCACGAGATTGCGAACATCAGTGCCAGCGTGCGCACGAAGAGATTGCCGTTCACCGAGAAGAACGCGGCGTACTGACGCAGGCGCGTGAACCGGGCGGCAATGAACTGTCCGGGGTGCTTCTTAAGCGCTCTTGCGACGAGCACGAGGCCGAGCAGAAGGCCTGAGTATTCGGCGATCACCGAGGCGAGCGCGACACCGGCAACGTCCATGCCGAGGACAACGACGAAGACGATGTCGAGGACGATGTTGATCGTATTGACGGTGACGACGATCAAGAGAGGCGAGCGCGCGTCGGAAATCCCGATGAACCAGCCGAACAGGACGTAGCCGCCGAGAGTCGCCGGTGCGCTGAAGATACGGATGTCGAAATAAGTGTCCGCGTAACGTGCGACGTCGCCTGTCCCGCCGAGGAGCTGGATGCCGACGGAACCGATCCAGGCCTGCAGTGCGATCAGCAGAAGCGCGATCGTTGTCGAGACAATTAGTGCCTGTCCCAGTGCCGTGCGCAGTCCGTCGTTATCTGCCGCGCCGAAGCGCTGCGCGGCGATGCCGGTCGTGCCCATGCGCAGGAAGTTCACGCCGGTGTAGATGACACCAAAGATCGTGCTGCCAATCGCCACACCGGCGAGATAGGCGGGCGAGTCGAGATGGCCGGTCACTGCCGTGTCCACCATGCCGAGCATCGGCACGGTGATATTCGACAGGATCATCGGAAACGCGATTCGCCAGATATCCCTATCGGCTGGCAACCGCGAGTTCATCAGCCGAACGCGTTAACGCCTGTCAGTTCCCGGCCGACGGAGAGCTGGTGAATCGTCTCGGTGCCTTCGTAGGTAATCACACTCTCGAGATTCAGCATGTGGCGGATCGGAACATACTCCGCGCTGATGCCACTCCCGCCGAGAATGTCGCGAGCGTCCCGAGCGATATCGAGGGCCGCACGGCAGTTATTCCACTTCGCCAGCGAAACCTGCGACGGTGACATCTTTCCGGCCTCCTTAAGCTGGCCGAGGCGCAGGGACAGGAGCTGGGCGGTCGTAATGCGGCGGGACATGTCGGCGAGACGAATCTGGATCGTCTGCGTGTGTGACAGTGGCTTGCCGAACAGCACGCGATCTTCCGTGTAGCGCAGCGTCTCGTCGAAACAGGCCTGCGCGGCACCGATAACGCCCCAGGTGATGCCGTAGCGAGCCTGCGTAAGACAGCTCAGCGGACCCTTCAGCCCTTTCACATTCGGCAACATGTTGGCATTCGGTACGCGGACATTGTCGAGAAACAGCGCGCCGGTCACAGAGGCGCGCAGCGAAAACTTTTTCTCGATCTCCTGCGTCGTGAATCCCGGCGTGTCTTTCTCGACGATGAAGCCGCGGATGCCTTCGTCCGTCATCGCCCAGACGACAGCGGCGTCAGCGATCGGCGCGTTCGTGATCCACATCTTGGCGCCGTTGATAATCCAATCGTCGCCGTCGCGCTTCGCATGGGTCTTCATGTTGCCGGGGTCGGAGCCGCCGTGCGGCTCGGTGAGGCCGAAACAGCCGATTGCCTCGCCGCGCGCCATCGGCGGCAACCAGCGCTCTTTCTGTTCCTCGGAACCGAAGGCGTAAATCGGGTACATGACGAGGCTGCTCTGCACCGAGACAAAGCTCCGAAGTCCGCTGTCGCAGCGTTCCAGTTCCTGGCAGATGACGCCGTACGCGATGCTGTTGAGACCCGCGCAGTCGTAGCCTTCAATCGAGCTGCCGAACAGGCCAAGCTCCGCAACCGGCTGCACGAGCTCCATCGGAAAATGGTGGTTCTCGAACGCGTCGCGCATGAGTGGAATGGCCTGCTCGTCCACAAACCGGGCGACGGAGTCTTTCACCATCGCTTCGTCCTCGGTCAGTACCGAGCGGACGTCGTAAAGATCGAGCGCATCGAGATTGGAAATTGGCGTGCCCAAGTGTGTGTCCCCTGCTGGATTCTCAAAAGTCTGGCTGCCGGTCGGACACGAATTTTCGACCGGTAGCGGGGCGGAGACTACGTGCAATCGCGCTAGATGGGAATGCCTAGCCTGCGGTAGATGCGGGACAGCAGGTAGGCGGGCACCAGCATCGACAGCAACAGGTCATGGATGACCGGACCGACCGACCGGCGTGCGATCGCGATTCCGCCGACGGCGGCGAGGCCGCAGACGAGAAATTCGAGCGTCCCGGAGTCAAGCGACGACGCGAGCCAGAGCTGGAGTGCGGCGAGGCCCAGCAGGAACGGGAGCATGCCGATCGCCAGCGGGAGCGAAATAATGAAGTAATAAATCGCAGTCACCATCAACAGGACGCTGCCCCAGTTCAGGATCGGACTGATCGTCAGGAATTCCTCCGGCACCGGGAGTGACCATAATGCGCCAACAACGGCCGCGATGAAGAGAAAGACGGAGACCCAGTAGAGCGCGGAGAACCGCACGCTGTGCAGGCGCTTCTCGATCAGCAGCAGCCAGTCGTCACCGTCACTGTCTTGTTTCATTCTGTAGCCTCTGGGATTCGTTACCCGCTTGTTCGGGTATTATTGTGCAGCTGTCGGTGGGTCAACGCGAAACCTGAACGGACGTTAAGCTTCTGTTCAGCCGGAGCCGCCCACACTGGACACCAGAATGACCGGGTTTGCGGTTAATGTCAGCCGTAACGCATTTTTTGCACAAGGGAGTTAGACAATGAAGGTTTCAAAACAGATTGCCACAGCACTGCTGGTTGTCATGACCATCACTGGCTGTAAGACGCTCGACGCGTATACGCGCGAAGAGAAAACCAGCTCAGCGACCAAGGGCGCTCTGATTGGTGCCGCCGCTGGTGTCGTTGCCGGCCTGATCTCCGGCGACGATGCCGTCGAACGCCGCCAGCGCGCACTGATCGGCGCAGGCGTTGGCGCACTGGCCGGTGGCTCAATCGGCTACTACATGGATCGCCAGGAAGCACAGCTTCGTGCAGAGCTTGAAGGCACGGGTGTCAGCGTTGTTCGCAACGGTGACAACATTACGCTGAACATGCCGGGCAACATCACGTTCGCAACGGACAGCTCAGATCTGAGCCCTGCGTTCTTTGATGTCCTGACGTCAGTCGGCAAGGTGATGGAAGAATTCGACAAGACCGTCGTCGAAGTTGCCGGCCACACGGACAGCAGAGGCTCCGATTCCTACAACCTGCAGCTGTCACAGCGTCGCGCCGCTTCGGTCGCGAGCTACCTGCAGACGCGTGGCGTTAGCTCACAGCGCGTGATCACCGTTGGTGTCGGCGAAGCGCGTCCGATCGCAGACAATTCAACGGAAGAAGGTCGCGCCGCGAACCGCCGCGTTGAAATCACGATGGTGCCTGTCACCGCAAGCTAATAACACGGATCGGGCGGAGGGCGTCTTGCTCTCCGCCCGGCACGGCGCTTTCCCCCAAAGGATGCCGTGATGAAATTTGATAAGAAGAATAACGGGGAATGGGTGGAAGGCAGCGGCTTCGTGCGACGCCTTCTTTCCGATGACGACGACGGATCCCGTCACCAGCGCATCATCATCCAGATTCCCGGCGGCAAGACCCTGCTCATTGCCCACAATATCGACCTGGCCGAACGCGTCCCGGTCGGCCTCGGCGATCGCCTGTACTACCGCGGCCTCTACGAATGGAACGACCTCGGCGGCCTTGTCCACTGGACCCACCACGACCCCATGGGCGAAGAGGATGGCGGCTGGCTGCGGTATCGCAGGAAGGTCTACGCGTAGAGAATCGCGGACGTAACTGCTCCCACAGAAAAGAGGCGTCTGTGGGAGGGGCTTCAGCCCCGATAACGCTGCGCTCGAAAAGAATCGCGGCTAAAGCCGCTCCCACAGCATTTTCCCTTTAGGCCCGCTCTGTCGAGCCGGGTGATTCAACCGTGCCGGCCGCTCTTCAGTGAGGTATCAGATACGATCATTTGACAACAATAGTTAACATTTGTTAACGTTCGCTGAAATTAATTAACAGATGGCAACACGTATGCCAAACAAGACCAAACAGGTTGGCGTTCGCCTGACGGACGAAGAAGCTGAATTCCTCGCCCGTTTCAAGGCCGAGAATGCTGCAACGCCGAGCGAAAAACTCCGCGCAATCATTCATGAAGCTCGATTGCGCCACCAGGGAACCGAGGACTACGAAGGTTCGCTCCGACTCGTTAATGAGTTAATGGACCCGACAACGCGAATCGTTCGGAGTAGCGAGAACCGGCAAGGGATGCATTCAGAGCTCATCACACGCATGACGGAATGGGTGCCGGAATGTATGGCCTACCTGATCGCTTCAAACGGGAAGGAGTTGGAGCTTGACCCTGACGAGCTGACGGAGATCGAAGCAGCCCTGGCCAAAAGGTCGGTCGTGCTGATGACATCAATCCTGCAGCTTGCGGTAACGCGATCAGCGCCGCTCTACGACGAGGACGTCATTCGAAAATCAATCATGCCTGTTCTGGAACTCGCCCAGGTCATCGAAAAAGTGAACGGAAACTAGAAAGGAGCAAATCATGGCAGAGAGTATGTCGAAACGTGTGAGCCGCCTCGTGAGCGGTGGTTTCAACGCACTGGTTAACGCAGTCGAAGACGCCAGTCCGAAGACGGTGATGCAGGAAGCCATTCGTGAGGTTGAAGGCGCCATCGATGAGGTCAAAGCCGAACTCGGTAGCGCAATCGCGAGCACGCACCATGCAACGACGCGTCTGGCGGAAGAAAACAACAAACACACGAGCCTGGGTGAAAAAATAGAACTCGCGGTCAAGGAAGGCAGAGACGACCTGGCCGAGACAGCAATCGCACAGCAGCTGGATATCGAAGCGCAGATTCCCGTGCTCGAGGCAGCAATTGAAGACGGTAACTCACGCCAGAAAGAACTCGAGCAATACGTCGCCGCGCTGAAGGCCAAAAAGCGGGAGATGGAGGAAGAACTCTTGAGTTTCTCTGCTTCACAGAAGGTCGCTTCAGAAGGATCGCCGGGCCACGCCGGTGGCAAGGACGTTGAGAGCAAAGTCGACCGGGCAAGTGACGCGTTCGATCGGGTCGCCAGCCGCGCGACGGGATTGCCGCCGGGCGCGCGAGCAAATGATCGCAAAAGCGCCGCGGAACTGGCTGAGCTGGATGAACTCGCTCGAAAGAATGCTATTGCCGAGCGCCTGGCCAAAATCAAGGACTCGAAATAGAAATGCTCGAGCTAATCACGGCCGGAGAGAACCTCCCGTTTGTGGTCGCCCTGTCATTGATGCTGGCGATTGCAGTCGCTGAAGGCGCAGCGGCACTCCTCGGGATCGGTCTGTCGGACGCGATCGACGCAATGATTCCCGATGTCGATCTGGACGTCGGGCTCAACGCAGACAGTAGCTCCACATTCACGAGACTACTTGGATGGCTTCGTGTTGGGCGGGTCCCGATCCTGATGATTCTCGTCGTCTTTCTGACGGCTTTCGGGCTGATAGGGCTCACGCTACAGACGATGGCATTGGGACTCTTCGGCAGCTATGCGCCGGCCTGGCTGGCCTCGATACCGGCGTTCTTTGTTTCGTTGCCAGTCGTGCGGGCGGGTGCCGGGCTCCTGGCCCTCGCCCTGCCACAGGATGAAACCGATGCGGTGTCAGAGCACACCTTCGTGGGGCGGGTTGCAACCATCACCCTCGGCCGGGCAGTTGCTGGTAGTCCCGCCGAGGCGAAACTCACCGATGAGCATGGGCACACGCACTACATCATGCTGGAACCTGATACGGCTGGCGTTACGTTCGAGAGAGGAATGCAGGTTCTTGTGACAGAAAAAACTAAGGGAAGCTTTCGGGGAATCATTACTGATAGCCCGGGGTTAAAGGAGAACAAATGAATCAAGATGTGGAGATCGGAGGAATTACGATGGGCTTAGGTCTAGTTCAAATCGCAACGATAACAGCGGTCATTCTGATCGCTCTGCTCGCCCTCGGACTAATCCTGTCACGGCTGTATCACCGGGCGTCAAAAGAGGTTTCTTTCGTTCGAACCGGGTTCCGGGGACAGCGCGTAATTATTAACGGCGGCGCGATGGTCCTGCCGGTGCTGCATGAAATTATCCCCGTCAACATGAACACGCTGCGACTGGAAGTCAGGCGTTCAGCAGAACATGCATTGATTACCCAGGATCGAATGCGTGTGGATGTGACCGCAGAGTTTTACGTTCGGGCGAAACCCACAGAGGAAGCAATTGCCGCCGCCGCACAAACGCTCGGCCTGAAGACAATGCATCCGGAGCAGCTCAAGAGCCTTGTCGAAGGCAAGTTCGTCGATGCATTGAGGGCGGTCGCCGCTGAAATGGCAATGGAGGAGCTTCACGAAAAACGCGTGGACTTCGTACAGAAAGTGCAGCAGGTCGTATCGGAAGATCTTTCCAAGAACGGTTTGGAACTCGAGTCCGTTTCGCTGACAGGTCTCGACCAGACCGGATTCGAGCACTTCAATCCGCAGAACGCGTTTGATGCGGAAGGTATGACGAAGCTCACCGAAGCGATCGAATCGCGTCGTAAGAAGCGTAATGACATCGAGCAGGACACGGCCGTCGCTATCCAGAACAAAAACCTGGAAGCGGAAAAAGTGAAGCTCGAAATCTCCAGAGACGAAGAGTACGCACGGCTTGCGCAGCAGCGTGAAATCGAAATCCGCCGAGCCTCGCAGTCTGCGACGATTCTTTCAGAACAGGCTGAGAAAGAACGCGAAGCCGAAGAAGCAAAGATTACCTCGAAGCGGGAGGTCGACATGGCGGCGATCCATGCGGAACGCGCCGTGGAAGAAGAGAGGATCGAGAAAGAGCGACAGCTCCGGGAAAAAGAGATCTCGAAGACGAAATCGCTCGAGCTGGCTGAGCAGGACCGAGCGATCGCCGTTGCGGAAAAATCGAAGGCCGAATCCGAAGCACAGGCTGAGGCTGACAAGGCCCGCGCTCTCGCCGTAAAAGAAGAGGAAGCTGTTCGCACGGTCCGTCAGGTGGAGATGGCGGAGCGAGAGAAGCAGGTTGAGCTCGTACAGGCGCGTCAGGCTGCGGAAAAGGACGCGATCTCGATCACTGTCGCTGCAGAAGCGGAGAAACAAGCCGCAGACGACAAGGCCGTTGCGGTGCAGACGCTCGCAGAGGCGGAGGCCTCCAAGCAGCGCATCGAAGCGAAGGGTGAGTCCGACGCCGAGATTCTTAAAGCAGAAGCTGCGGCGAAGACGTATGCCGTGAACGCTGAAGGTGAGATGGCGCTCAACGAGGCCGCTAACACACTCAGTGAAGCAATCATCGAGATGCGACTGCGGCTCGAGATGCTCGAGCGTCTGCCGCGCATTATTGAAGAAAGCGCGAAACCGATGCAGCAGATCGACGACATCAAGATCATCCAGGTCGACGGCATGAACGGTGCGCCGAACGGAGGCGGAGACGCTTCAGCCAACGGCGGCAACATGGCGGATCAGCTTGTCGCCAGTGCTCTCAAATACAGAGCGCAGGCGCCGCTCGTCGATTCCCTGCTGAAAGACATCGGAATGGACGGCTCAGAGCTCAATGGACTGACAGCGGCGCTGAATCCGGAGACGCCGAACGTAAACAAGGGTAACGACGCGGAGAAGTAAGGACGGCGCCTGGTAAGACTGGCGGGCTCGGCCGAAAGGTCGGGCCCGTTTTTTGGGGAGAGAAATCGCGGCTGAAGCCGCTCCCACAAATTCAACGCAAAAAAAACCCGCAACCGGGGGAGGTCGCGGGTTCAGACAGCACCTGACAAGGGGGGGAGAGTTCAGGTGCCGAATCTTCTACATATCGACAAAAATCGGCTTTTAAAGTGCCATCGCGTTACGCATTTTCTTGATCGCGTTGGCCTCGATCTGGCGGATGCGTTCGGCGGAAACGCCGTACTCGGCCGCGAGGTCGTGCAGCGTCAATTTGTCTTCCGTCAGCCAGCGGGTTTCGATAATCCGACGGCTGCGGTCGTCCAGTGTCTTGATGGCGGCCATCATGCGGTCGCTTGCGTCCGTGTTGAAGTCCGCTGTCTCGACGAGCTGTGCCGGATCGGCGTCTTCACTCGGCAGATAAGCAGCCGGCGTGAAGTTGTTGTCGTCGTCAGCATCCGGACCCGGATCGAAAATCGCGTCGCGTGCGTGCAGGCGTTTTTCCATCTCCGTGACTTCCTTCGCGGAGACGCCGAGATCGTCTGCAACGGCGTGCGTTTCGTCGTGGCTCAACCATGCCAGCGTCTTCTTTGCCTTGCGCAGGTTGAAGAAGAGCTTGCGCTGCGCCTTTGTCGTCGCAACTTTCACAATGCGCCAGTTCTTGAGCACGAACTCGTGAATTTCGGCACGAATCCAGTGCACCGCGAACGAAACGAGCCGGACGTCGTATTCCGGGTCAAAGCGCTTGACGGCCTTCATCAGCCCGACGTTGCCTTCCTGGATCAGGTCGGCGAGTGGCAGTCCGTAGCCGGTGTAGCCCTTTGCGATGTGCACGACGAATCGCAGGTGCGCCATAACGAGTTCGCGCGCCGCGTCGAGGTCCTCGTTCTCGCGGAAGCGATGGGCGAGTTCCTGTTCGTCTTCCTTGCTCAGGACTTCGATCGCGCCGACCGCCTGAATGTAGGCGTCAAGGCTGCCGACCGGTCCGGCCAGGATCAGATCACTGTTTTTCAATGCAAGAGCTGTTGTCATCAAAGCATCCTCCAGTTGGAGTGCAATTTTAGCACTCGCCCCTATAGAGTGCTAATACGTCAAAATGTTCAAATTATTTCTTAAAAGAATAAGCCAATAAATCAATGGCTTATGCGCCAGATTCCGGCTTATCGCGGCTCAATTGCCCGCATATGCCGCGCTGCGGCCAACCAGGAACCTACGAGACCCAGTCCCGTGCCAATCAGCGCCAGCCCGGCGGCCTCGGAGAGGCTCAAGGTCAGCATACTGATCTCGCTCTGGTAGAGGCTCGCGAGGCGGTTTACCTCGGGCCGTAGCAGGGTAAAGCCGTACTGCACGAGGCCGATGGCAAGCAGCGCTCCGAAGAGTCCGAACCAGAATCCGCTCCAGAGGAACGGCCGTCGCACAAAGGCATTGCTTGCGCCGATCAGCTTCGTGACTTCGATCTCATCGCGGCGATTCTGGATCTCGAGACGGATCGTATTGCCGATGATGACGACAATCGCCGCGCCGAGCAGAATCGACCCGAAAACGATCGACTGCCTGACGATATCAAGGATGGCGTGGAATCGCTGCACCCAGTCCGTATCAATCTGTACCAGTTCAGTCTCAGGGAGATTCCCGAGTTCCTCGCGCAGCAGGATCATGGACTGGCCTGTATTTGCAGGACTCGGTCGAACGACCAGTGTGTGGGGTAAGGGGTTCGTCGAGAGCTGATCGAGCGCGCCGCCAAAGCCGGACTGTTCGCGGAACGTCGCAAGCGCCTCGGTCGCGGTGACGAGTTCGACGGACTCGACGTCGGCGCGCTGCTCGATGAGCCGCTTCAGGCCTTCGGTCTCGCTTTCGTTCAGCGACGCGTCGAGGAAGACCGAAAAGTCGAGCGCATCCTCCCAGCCGCCGCTGATGACCGCGATGTTCTTGACGACAAGATTTAAGGCCGCCGGCAACGCCAGCGTGATCGCGATGACGAGGATGATCATCAGGCTCGCGAACGGCGCGCGTACGAGTCGCGCGAGCGCGTTTCTACAGCAGTCGGCATGACGTGACAGCCAGATCGAGACCGGACCCGATGCACGAACCGGTGCGACGGCATCGGTGTTGCGCGTCAATGCCATGGTTCAACCTCGTCCGGCGCTTCGATCACGACTACATCGTCATCGGTCGCCGACTTGTTGAGTCGCCCGTTCGCGAGACCAATGCGACGGCAGCCGAGTTTGTCGATCAGCCCGATGTCGTGACTCGCGATCACGAGCGTGACGCCAACTTCGTTGAAGCGACGGAATATTCGCATGACCTCGAGCGACAGTTCCGGATCGAGGTTGCCGGTGGGCTCGTCTGCTATCAGGAGTTTTGGCCGCGTTACGATCGCGCGAGCGATGCCGACGCGCTGCTGTTCGCCGGCGGACAGCGTGATCGGATTCTGCTTTTCCTTGTGCAGGAGGCCGACCTGGTCGAGCGCTGCACGCACGCGTCGAGCCGCCTCACGGTGACCGACACCAGCGATGATCAATGGCAGTGCGACATTGTCCGCCACCGGCCGGTCGTACAGCAGCTTGTGGTCCTGGAACACCATGCCGAGTTCGCGCCGATACTTCGGTATCTTGCGCCGGCGAATACGCTTCGTGTTCTTTCCATCAACGATGACCTGCCCGTTCGTCGGACGCTCGATCAATGCGATCAGGCGTAACAGCGTGCTCTTGCCGGCACCCGAGTGCCCGGTCAGGAACACCATCTCGCCTTTCTCGACCTCAAGGCTCAGGCCGGATAGCGCTTCCTGTCCGCCGTCAAAGCGCTTGGTGACATTTTCGAACCGGATCATTCAGCGTCTCGTTGCGATTGAACCAATGCCTGAGCATACGCGTTCGCGTCGAATGCCTGCATGTCCTCTGCGGACTCGCCGATGCCGATGAAGCGGACGGGTACGCCGAGCTTGTCGGCAATCGGCAGCAGGATGCCGCCCTTGGCACTTCCGTCGAGCTTCGTGACGGTTATCCCTGTGAGACCAAGCGCGTCATGGAACTTCTCTGCCTGCGTGAGCGCGTTCTGCCCCTGGCTTGCATCGAGCACGAGCATGATCTCGTGCGGCGCGCTCTCGTCCTGACGGCCGAGCACGCGCTTGATCTTTTCGAGCTCGTCCATCAGCCCCTGCTGGTTTTGCAGCCGGCCGGCCGTGTCGGCGAGCAGCACATCCGCGCCGCGCGAGCGAGCCGACTGCCAGGCATCGAAAAGCACCGCGGCTGGATCCGCGCCGTGCTGTTGTGCAATGACCGGCATGTTATTTCTATCGCCCCAGGTCTGAAGCTGCTCAACTGCCGCCGCGCGGAAGGTATCGCCCGCGGCCAGCACTACCGACATTCCCTCGTTCTGGAAACGCTTGGCCAGCTTGCCGATCGTTGTGGTCTTGCCGGCGCCGTTAACGCCGACCATAAGAATGACGAAAGGCTGCTTGGTCGCATCGATCTCGAGCGGTTGCTCGACGGCACTGAGAATCTCGACGATGCTCTCTTCGAGTCCTCGCTGCAGCGCTTCGAGGTCGTTCAGGTCTTTCCGAGCCAGCCGCTTGCGCAGGCCGCCGATAATGCGCTCGGTTGTTTCGATGCCGACGTCCGCCATGATGAGCAGACTTTCGAGTTCATCCAGGGTGTCGTCATCGATCTTGCCGCCGGGCGCGAGGTTCGCAAGATCGTAGGTGAGCCAGCTATCGCCCTTGTTCAGTTTCGCGCGCAGTCGCTTGAAGAAGCCGCCTTTCTCTTCCGGCGGTGCCTCTTTTTTCTTTCCAAACATGTCGTGCGATTCCTGGTTCGGCGTGCGTAGAATGTTGTTAACACGGCAAGGATGAAAAGCAATGGCTCCCAAAGCCCGGCCGGGACGGTTGCGTATTGTAGCGGGAAACTGGCGCAGCCGCGTTCTGCCGATTGCAGACGTCGACGGGCTCCGCCCGACCAACGAACGCATTCGGGAAACGCTGTTCAACTGGATCGGACCGTCCATACACGGACTTACGTGCCTCGACCTCTTCGCCGGAACGGGAGCGCTCGGATTCGAAGCCTTGTCACGCGGTGCGAGTCACGTCGACTTCGTTGAGATCTCACCTGTCGCGCTGAAAAAGCTCAAGGAAAGCGCCGCGACTTTGAATGCGAGCGGCGCCCGAATTCACCGGCAAGATGCCGAAGCGTTTCTGAAGTTAGGCAACGGCCCATGGAATCTGATTTTTCTAGACCCGCCGTTCCAGGACCAAACGCAGGAGCATTTGTGTAGACTGATTGCGGAACACGGCTGCCTGACAGACGGCGGTCGCGTTTACGTCGAGCAGGCGCGAGACCAGCAACCGATCGCGCTGCCGGAGGGGTGGACGAGTCTGCGTGCAAAAACTGCCGGAAATGTTCGTTATTCGCTACTTCAGGGCGCGGGGGCGCCGTAGCGGAATGACACGGGGGGAATGATGGCGATATCTGCAATGTATCCGGGGACCTTTGACCCGATCACGCTCGGGCACGAAGATCTCGTGCGCCGGGCTGCGACGCTGTTCGATCGTGTCGTTCTCGCGGTCGCTGCGGATTCCGGCAGCAAGGCGCCGATGTTCTCGCAGGATGAGCGCGTCGAGATGGCACAACATTCGTTGCATGCCATCGACAATGTCGAGGTCATGGGGTACAGCGGCCTGACCGTGGATTTCGCAAAAGACCATGACCTGAAGGTGATCGTGCGCGGTCTCCGCGCCGTGTCGGATTTCGAATACGAGTTTCAGCTCGCGGCGATGAACAGGCATTTGACCGAAGAAGTTGAGACCGTCTTTCTGACGCCGAAGGAAACCTACAACTTCATCTCCTCGTCGCTCGTCCGCGAAGTTGCGAGTCTCGGAGGCGACATCTCGCCGTTTGTTTCGCCGGAGGTCAATGACGCGCTGATGGAGCGCATCGGCCGCTGATCCGGTCGTCAGGTCTGGCAGTTCGCGCAGTAAAAACTCGAGCGCTGGCCCAGCACGACCGAACGCACGATTGCGTCGCAGCGCGGACAGGCTTCGCCGTCGCGTCCGTACACCGAGAGTTCCTGCTTGAAGTAACCGGCCTCACCGCCGTTGCCGTAGAAATCCCGGAGCGTCGTCCCACCCGCTTCGATCGCTCGCGCCAGCACATCCTTGATCGCAGCTGCGAGAGCCGCATACCGCTCGCGGGAAATTCGACCGGCCTGCCGCTTGGGATGAATTCCCGCATCAAAGAGCGCTTCGCTGGCGTAAATGTTGCCAACGCCGACGACGATATGTGCGTCCATGATGAAAGGTTTGACCGCAATCTTCCGGCCGCGTGAGCGTGCCCAGAGAAGATCGCCGTCAAAAGCATCGTCCATCGGCTCCGGGCCGAGCTTCGCGATCAGCGCATGCGTGTCGACGTCGTTTGTCCAGAGTACCGATCCGAAGCGGCGCGGATCGCGAAGTCGCAACAGCTCGCCGGACGACAGCACGAGGTCGACGTGGTCGTGCACACCGGCGGGTGTGCCCTCGGGAAGAATTGTCACGTGGCCGGACATGCCGAGGTGCAGCATCACCGTTCCGGCATCGGTGCGGATCAGGATGTATTTCGCGCGGCGATCGACAGCACGAATCACCTGGCCAGGCAGTTGGCGGTCCAGGCTGCGCGGGACCGGCCAGCGCAACTGGCGCTGGCGGACGACAACATCCGTGACTGTCCTCCCCAAGAGGTAGGGCTCGATGCCGCGGCGGCTGGTTTCGACTTCCGGTAATTCAGGCATGTAGGTACAAAAAAGCCCGCGTGATCGGCGGGCTTTTCCTTTGAACGCTTGTGTCCGTTTCGGATCCTTACTTGATCTTCGCTTCCTTGTAGATCACGTGCTTGCGAATCGTCGGATCGTACTTCTTCGTTTCCATCTTTTCCGGATGGAGCTTCTTGTTCTTAGCCGTCGTGTAGAAATGGCCGGTGCCGGCGCTGGAAACGAGACGGATTTTTTCGCGGTTTGTCTTAGCCATGGTCCGTTTTCCTTAGATACGCTGGCCCTGCTCACGCAGGTCTGCAACGACTTTGTCGATGCCGTGCTTGTCGATGATGCGCATGCCCTTGTGCGAGACGCGCAGGCGCACGTAGCGCTTTTCGGATTCGAGCCAGAAGCGCTTGTTCTGCAGGTTCGGCAGGAAGCGTCGGCGGGTTTTATTGTGTGCGTGAGAAACGTTATTTCCGCTCTGCGGACGCTTCCCAGTCACCTGGCAAACTTTTGACATGACTCTAAGTCTCTGTTTTTCAATAAAATCGCCCGCGACGTGCGGGCTAGAGAGCGCGGTATTAAACCAGCAGAGTGGCCGAAATACAAGCCGATACCGCGAAAAACGAAGCTTACGATCAGGCCGGATTCGGGAAGCGGTCGCCCACCAGGAAATCGCCGAGCGAAAAGCGGCTGATTGTGTTGGCGTTCAGGGGTTTGAACGTCACCTCATCAGCCGAGAGTTCGCACAGCCAGGACTGGGTGTCGACCGGTTTTTTTCGTGTGAAAACGCCGGGCTCGAACGCAGCGAAGCAGGTGCCGTGCTCTGCGTGTCGGGCCGAGGAAAATTCGAAGGCCTGCACACCCGCATCGCGCATCGCCGTACCAAGTGCCTGGCAGGCCCCGTAGCGTTCGCGATCCGTGAGCGTTTCCTGGTGGGCGTCGAACGGTGGTTTCTGCAGGCGAACGCCTCGGTCCGTCTTGTAGCGTGCCGAGAACAGCGTGTGCTGCGTGCGGATCGAAGGCCGAACCGGCGGAGCATCCATCGAGCGCCAGAAGAAAAAGCGGTAGAACGCGGCCTCAGCGAGCGTGACATCGACACTCAGGCCGCCGTAGAAAATACCCGGCTCGTGCGTGCGACCGAAGCGCGAGCCCCAGCGTAAGGGGGGATATCGAAACGGCGTCTTCAACAGATAGTGCAGCGAATCCGACCCCGGCGTTGTCGGCGGCTTGGCGGATTCGAGCAGTTCTTCGAGTAGCGCCTGCTCTTCCAGAGTGTCGACGAAGCTCAAGGTCGCGACCTGCTGCTGGCTTTCGACGAGCCGGAAGAGCAGGCCCTGGATCGTTCCGATGTGTTTCGCGCCGTCGCAGTCGGCCCAGATCATCAGGTCTTGCCGCGCATTGCGTCGACAAATGTCAGAACCGCCATCAGGCCCTCGATGCTCTGGATCTGCTCGGCAGGGACGCCACGGGTTGCGGTATTCGGTGCGCGCATGAAATGCCGCATCCAGTCGCCGTCGCCGCCGGTCAGCGCAAACAGGGAACGCGCAAGGCGCACGAACAGGAGGGCGAGCTCGCCCTGCTTGGATTCCGGGTCGATTGTCGGGCTGCGTTTCAGGCGGCTGACGGCCGTGCGGTGCATACCAAGCACGGCGGCGAGCTCGGTCTGCTTGAGACCCAGTTGCGCAGCGGCATTCAGCGCTGCCTTGGCGAGCACAGCATTCGCTGACGGTTTTTCTTTCTGGACGGCGATCATGTCGGCACCTCCGCGGTCAATGAATGTTACATTAGCACAATAACAAACAAATTGTGCAGATATCACACTACAATAATCCGCGGCTCGCAAGCGAGACGGTCACCGCGTCGCCGACGACAAGGTGGTCGAGCAGCCGGATATCGACGAGCTCCAGCGCGGCCTTCAGGCGGCGGGTGATGCGCTCGTCGGCCTGGCTCGGTTCGGCGACGCCAGACGGGTGGTTGTGCGCAACGATGACGGCGGCGGCATTGATGGCCAGCGCTTCCTTGACGACTTCACGCGGGTAAACGCTGGTGCCGTCGATCGTGCCGCGAAACAATTCGTCGAACTCCAGCACCCGGTGCCGGTTGTCGAGATACAGGCAACAGAAAGTCTCGTGCTGCAGGTGGCTGAGTTTCGCCTTCAGGAAGGCAGCGGTGTCGGCGGGGCTGCGTATCGAATGCCCGGCGGGCAGCGCGCATTCGAAATAGCGTCGCGCGATCGGTGACAGCGACAGGATCGCGTCGGCCGCCGCGGGACCGACGCCACGCAGCGCGAGCAGTTCCTCCCTGCTCGCATGCAGAACGCCGCGCAAGCCTCCAAAGCGTTCGAGCAGCGTTGCACCCAGACCGAGTCGGCCGGCGCCTCGCGACACGATGCGCTCAAGAAGCTGTTCGTCATTCACGCGAGACTCCCTCAGTACGCGCCGATCATGCATGGGCAGCATCGTGAGTCTCCACCGCGCTTATTCGGAACAACCGTCAAAAACGAACGATGGCCGCAATTGCACGAAACTTCGACGCGTCCCTGTGTTCCACTAGTGACCAGATCATTCGCGTGTGGCAGGACAAGGAGGACATGCATGCGTTTCGTTTTAGTCTTTACCGCCTGTCTCGGGGTTGCCGCCTGTGCAACACCAGCGCCGGCGCTGCCGCCGGTCGTCGAGTCGATCGTGTTTGCGTCACAGCGCTCGGGAGATGGCGACATCTACGCGCTCGATCCCAGCGATCTCACGGTCAGTCCGCTAATCACGTCTCCGGCGCCGGAAGGCAACCCGGCCTGGGACAAGACTCGTGATCGGCTGGTCTACCAGCTGTTCGAGGACGAGACGGCGCTGATCTATACGGACGGAAAACGCGTGATGGCGGATCCGAACGGAGACACGCCGCCGTCCTGGTCGCCCGATGGCACCACGATCGTGTTCGCGGCCAATCGCGACGGGAACGACAATCTGTACCTCGCACGCGTCGACGGCAGCGGCGAACGTCGCCTGACGGACGGACGTTTCACTGACCGCTATCCCGCCTTCTCGCCAGACGGGTCAACAGTCGTCTTCGCGCGTCGCGACGACTTTGGCTGGGATCTCTTTACGCTGGACATCGCGACGGGCGAGGTCAAACGCCGCACGCTCGATGGCGTCTATGCCGGGCATCCGGCCTTCTCGCCGGACGGACAAACGGTCGTTTACGATCGCCATTATGAGGGCCAGGCAGAGATTGCCGTGCTGGATCTCGCGTCGGGCGCAGTTCGCCGCCTGACGAATCGTGAGGGCAACGATCTCAAGCCTGCGTTTTCGCTTGACGGCAGTCGCGTCGCTTTTGCTGCTGATTCCGGCGGATCATGGAACCTGTGGGAGATTGAAGTTGAAGACGGAACGCTGCGCCAGCTAACGGACACTGACACCTTCGACGGCGCACCGGTCTACATGCCGCGTTCCGTGTGGGAGCACCTCGTTGTTCCGTACAGCATCCCGCAGCAGCTTGAACCCCGGTAGTATTGGCCAAATCGAACGCGCTACCCTCCACACACAGCTCATCCGAACATTCTCTATGAACATCGTCCTCGGAATATCCGGCGGAATCGCTGCCTACAAAACGCCTGATCTCGTGCGTCGCCTGCGGGAGCGCGGCGCGGACGTGCAAATCGTGCTAACCCGGTCGGCCGAGGAGTTCGTCACTGAGACGGCTTTGCAGGCGGTCTCCGGCAACCCGGTGCGCAGCAATCTCTGGGACAAGGAAGCCGAGGCGTCGATGAGTCACATCGAGTTGGCACGGTGGGCCGACCTCGTCCTGATAGCACCGGCGACGGCCGAGATCCTGTCGCGCCTCGCCGGCGGTTCTGCACCCGACCTTCTGTCGACGCTGTGCCTCGCAACCGAAGCGCCAATCGTGATCGCTCCTGCCATGAATCATGTCATGTGGAGCAACCCGGCCGTGCAGGCGAATCGCGAAACCCTGGAAGCGCGCGGATGCCGCATCCTCGGGCCCGGTGTGGGCTCGCAGGCCTGCGGCGAAACTGGCGCCGGCCGCATGCTCGAACCGCACGATATCGCCGACGCCGTCATCGACGTCACCGCCTCCGGCTCGCTGTCCGGCAAGTCCGTGTTGATTACAGCAGGACCGACGCGCGAGGCCATCGATCCCGTTCGCTACGTCACGAATCGCAGCTCCGGGAAAATGGGCTATGCGCTTGCCCGTGCGGCAAGGCTGGCAGGCGCACGCGTCACCCTCGTCAGCGGACCCGTTCACCTGCCGCCGCCGGCCAACGTCGAGTTTGTCAGCGTGACAACTGCACAAGAAATGCACGATGCCTGCGTGCAGCGGGCCGGGGACGTCGACCTGTTTATCGCCGCCGCTGCCGTCGCGGATTACCGCCCGGCAAATGTCGCGGACGAAAAGATCAAGAAGCAGGGTGACACGATGACCGTCGAGATGGTGAGGACGCCGGACGTTCTCGCGGCGGTCGCGGGATTAAAGGACGGTCCAATCGCAATTGGCTTCGCCGCCGAGACGCAAAACCTGAAGACAAATGCGATGGCGAAATTCGACGGAAAGAAACTCGACATGATCATCGCGAACCGTGTCGGTGAGGGCCGCGGCTTTGACGCGGACAGCAATTCCGTCGAGGTCTACTGGAAAGGCGGAGAGCAACACTTCGACGACATGCCGAAGCAGAACCTGGCGAAAGAATTGGTTGAACTCATCGCTCGAGAATTCGCTGACGCTTCCTGAGTTCACAATCAAAAACAAACTGACGGCACCGGAGGACTGCCAACGTGCGCAATATCGAACTGAAAATTCTGGACCCGAGAATCGGCTCTGACCTGCCGCTGCCGGCTTACGCGACCGACGGCTCAGCCGGACTCGACATGCGTGCGTGCATCGACGATGCGCTGACCGTGAATCCCGGTGAAACACATCTCGTCCCGACGGGGCTTGCCATTCACATCGGTGACCCGGGTCTCGCAGCGGTACTGCTGCCGCGTTCCGGCCTCGGCCACAAGCACGGGCTGGTGCTCGGCAACCTGACGGGGCTGATCGACTCCGACTACCAGGGCCAGGTTTTCGTCTCGATCTGGAACCGCGGCTCAAAGACCTACGAGATCCAGCCCGGCGAACGAATCGCGCAGATGGTTTTCGTGCCGGTCGAACAGGTCGGATTCAAAGTCGTTGAAGAATTCGGCGAAAGCGAACGCGGCGAGGGCGGGTTCGGGCATTCGGGGACGCGCTGAGTGAGAGGCTTCGCGGGTCTCGGCGGGAGGTGTCCTTGGACGCAACACCTCAAGGGGTAGACGTACGAAGTGCAAGATCCGCAGCTGAGGTTTTGGAAATCTTGGCGACCCGGCTGTCGTTTCCCGATTGGTGGGGAAAGAATTGGGACGCGTGCTGGGACTGCATGTCTGACCCTCATCTGAGTAATCTTCCAAGTCAACTACATGTGACTGGAGTTCGCGCTTTGCATCAGAAGTTGCCAGATGACGCAGAGAAACTGGGTCAATTACTGGACGACCTCGGCAAGGCACGCGACGATGTTGTTGTTTCTTGGGACTAACTAAAGCGAGTGGCTTCGGCCGTGAGACAAGTAGTCAGGTCTACTACTCATTGGCAGCTAGGCACGACGAGCCCGGTATTGATGCTGTCGCCCCGCACAAAATGAACCCGACACCTTTTCTCTCGAAGAAGAATGGCTAGATGAGCGCTGCAACTGACATTTGGGTTTGCCGTGCATTCAGGGTCGGAGCTTGGAGTCTCGCGTTCGTCTTCCTATCGGCATTTGCCAACGCGCTGTACCTGATCTTCGACGGCACCTATCAGCTCGTCGACAGATTCCCGAGTCTCCAAAAGGTCGGAGAGGCTGGCCTCTTGGTGTTTACAGCTTGCACCTTCGTACTTTGGCTCAAGTCTTGGGCGCTGGTTTTCCCGGGTAAGACTGTCGAATCTGGTTATGGGCCGCTAGTCTGGTTCTTACTCCTGGTCCTAGGGTTTTGGGTGACCCCGTGGTACGTGGTTCACCGTGCCAGGAAAGAGCAGCTTCTGTAGCGAACGGCCTCCAATGGCTGCGGAAGGTCTTGGATTCCCCAAAAAAGTGTCAAGTTCATTATTCCATCGTAGGAAAGGTTGGTCGGTGTTGGATTTTGTCGCCACACACAAAAAAACTGACAGCTTTTTCCACTCCTGACGATCAATCATGAATACATCGCCCGTAAGAATCGCAACACCGCTAGTCATCGGCACGACAATCGTCGTCGCCGTACTGGCGGTGATATTGATGTACCTCGAAGCCGAGCGGCTCGTGCCGCTGTTTGTCGCAATGGCGTTCCTGCCTGTCTCGATGGCTGTGCTGTTCGCGCTCACTCGGCGGATGAGAGACCGCGAGCGAGCCGTGAAACTCGGGGGCAGGCTGCGCGCGGGACTGGTTGGTGCCGGAGTCCTGCTGGTCACGACGCTTGCGTTCAGGATCACAGACGCTCTGGGCTGGACGGGCAGTGATACGCAGACCAGCAGCCGATCGATCATCGTATTCATGCCAGCGATCGTCGCGGTTCTCATCGAAGTTCTGGGCGCCAGGCTTGAGTACGAAGCCGAAAAGGACCCCGATCAGGACGACGCCTGACAGGTCGCGGAACAACGTCCAACCAGTATCATCCACGACTCGTCAACAGACGAGAGGATCGATTACCGGATAGCCCGACGTAACGGGCGTGCGCCTACTCGATGCCTTTCAGCGCCTTAAAGCGGTCGATGTCGCCCTGGAAGCGGGCGCGGATTTCTTTTTCGCCTTCTTCGAACTTCAAGAGGTTTACCTTGTGGCGCTCGATCGTGCCTTCGGTCTCGAGAATGTCCTGGTGCAGATCTTCATCGATCATCGGGGCATCCTGCTCGTCCGAATACGGCGCGAAGCCGCGTGCCTTCTGGACGAGGCTTTCGCGTCGGCGCTCGAGGTTGCGCAGGTAGAGTTCGGTGACGCGCGACTGCGACTGCCAGATTTCGACGCGGCGATCGCGGTGCATCAGGATTTCTTCAACGGTCTGGTAGGTCGCAAGCAGGGCCCGGTCACGACGCTGCTGCAGCTCGATGGCGCGGGCGGCTTCTTCCGCTTCGGCCTCGGCTCTTAATTCTTCCTCAGTCTTCGCGCCTGCGATGACACCGATCGGAACACCCTGCGTGTTGTATTCCTTCTTTTTCTTCGGTGCCTCTTCCGGCGCATAGTTGTCGCCGCAAACGCGCTGCCCTTCGTCGTCGTCGTAGCAGATGATGCGGGTCTGGTCAGCCATCGCGACAGACCCGAAAAGCACTGTGACGAGCAATATAAGTCGCTGATTCATGACTGAACTATGCCACGGCCCTGTCGCTCTTTCGCGACGCAGTTAACGTTTTGCCGGAATCAAACCTGCCGAAACCCGGTTTCGGCGTGGCTATTTTCCTAAATACCGTATTTTTCCCGGTAGTTTAGCACCGAGTCCAGCAGTTCTGACTGATTGTCGGACTCGTCCAGCCGCGTGATCAGGTCCTCCAGGCGGATAATGCTGATGACAGGAACACCGAGATCCTGCTCGAGTTCCTGGACGGCCGAGCGCTCGCCGCGGCCTCGTTCCTGGCGATCCAGCGCGATGGCGAGTCCGGCAACCTCGGCGCCGAGCCCGGAAATCAGCTCGAAGGCCTCGCGAACCGCGGTTCCGGCGGTGATCACGTCATCGATGACCAGAACCCGCCCGGCGATTGGCGCACCGACCGTATTCCCGCCTTCACCGTGAGCCTTCGCCTCCTTGCGGTTGTAGGCGTAGGGCACATCAACGTCGAAATTCTCCGCGAGCGCCGCAGCCGTCAGCGCGGCGAGCGGAATCCCCTTGTAGGCGGGCCCGAACAGCATGTCGAACTCGAGGCCGGAGCGAACAATCGCTTCCGCGTAGCAGCGCCCGAGCTCTGCCGCTGCCGCGCCGGTGCTGAACAGTCCCGCGTTAAAAAAGTAAGGGCTCACCCGGCCGGATTTCAGATTGAACTCGCCAAACTTCAAAACGCCCGCGTCGATGGCGAGATCGATAAATCCGTGCTTGTACGCTTCCACTGTCTTTCTGTCTCGCTTCTGTATGATTGCCGCCGTGGCGGCGTATGACACCGCGATTTCCGCCAACGTGCAAGCAACCGCAAAAAAAGACCCAAAGGACAGCCGTGTTACGAGTGATCAGCCTGAACGCGAACGGAATTCGCGCCGCCGCCCGCAAGGGCTTTTTCGACTGGATGCAGTCACAGGACCCGGATGTCGTGTGCATCCAGGAAACCAAAGCGCAGGTTCACCAGCTCGGCGACGACGTGTTCTCACCCGCGGGCTATCACTGTTTCTACGAGGATGCAGAGAAAAAAGGCTACAGCGGCGTCGCGATCTACACGAAGCATGAGCCGAAGAAAGTCATCCGTGGCTACGGCGACGAGGAATTCGACCGCGAGGGCCGTTACCTCGAAGTGCAGTTCCAGGGGCTGAACGTTGCGTCCGTCTACCTCCCGTCCGGCTCATCGTCCGACGAGCGGCAGGAAGCGAAGTTTCGCTGCCTCGCGACGTTCGAGGAGCACTTAAGAAAAATCCGGCGGCGGCGCTCCGAGTCGATTGTTTGCGGTGACTGGAACATCGCGCACCGCGAAATCGATCTCAAGAACTGGCGACAGAACCGCAAGAACTCCGGATTCACGCCCGAGGAGCGCGCGTGGATGGATCTCGTATTCGACGACATCCGTCTCGTCGACGCGCTGCGCGAGGTGCACCCGGAGGATGCCATCTACACCTGGTGGTCGAATCGCGGGCGGGCCTGGGACAACAATGTCGGCTGGCGGATCGACTATCATGTGGCGACGCCGAAGATCGCGAAGACGGTACAGTCAGTCGACGTGTATCGCGACGAACGCTTTTCCGACCACGCGCCGCTGACGATGGATTATGACTGGACGCTTGAATGACTGATGCCGCCGTGGAGTCACCGGGCTGGCGCTATTACGTGCAGCGCAAGGTCCTGGTGATCTTCAGCCTCGGATTCTCGTCCGGCCTGCCGTTCCCCCTTGTTTACGCCACCTTGTCGGCCTGGCTTGAAGACGCCGGTGTTGAACGCAGCACGATCAGCACGTTCGCCTGGCTCGGTTTCGCCTACAGCCTGAAATTTGTGTGGGCGCCGATCGTGGATTCGGTGCGACTCCCCGCGTTGTCACGTTTGCTCGGGCGTCGGCGCGGCTGGATGTTTCTTGCGCAGTTGTCGATCGGTGTGAGCCTGCTCGTTCTCGCGACGATGGATCCGGCGAGCAACATCGAGGCATTCGCCATGCTTGCACTCGCGGTGGCGTTCTCGTCCGCGACACAGGATATCGTCATTGATGCTTACCGCATCGAGTCGGCGCCCGACAATATGCAGGGTGTGCTCGCGGCGGCCTACCAGTACGGCTATCGAATTTCGCTGCTGATCAGCATCGCAGGCGCGCTGTACATCGCAGACTACGGCGGATGGACGCAGGCCTACACGGCGATGGCGGCCTGCATGCTGGTCGGGATACTGACGACACTGATCTGCCGCGAGCCGGAGCAGTACGTGACTAAAACGTATCCGGGAAACACGTTTGCCGAGCGAGCGGGGAGCTGGCTGCAGCACGCTGTGCTTGATCCGTTCGCAGACTTTGCACGCCGTTTCGGTCCCTACCTGTTTGCCATTCTGGCGTTCGTTTCGCTCTACAGGATCAGCGACTACGTACTCGGTATCCTCGCGAACCCCTTCTATCTTGCGATCGGGTTTACAAAGTCCGAGGTTGCGACCGTTGCGAAGGTCTACGGCGCGTGGGTGACGATCGGTGGCGTCGCGCTTGGTGGATGGGCAGTCGTTCGCTGCGGCGTTGCCCGCTGCCTGGTTGTCGCGACCGTGCTGATCGCGTCGACGAATCTCTTCTTCGCGCTGATGAGCATCGTCGGTGCAGAGCTGTGGGTGTTGGCGCTGACGATTAGCGCCGACAATATTGCGGGCGGGTTCAGCGGCACCGTGCTCATTGCCTATCTTTCGAGCCTGACGAATCGTGAGTTCACTGCAACACAATACGCCCTCTTGAGTTCGTTCATGGCGCTGTTGCCAAAGTTTCTCGCGGGCTTTTCCGGTAACGTTCAGGAAAGCCTCGGCTGGACTGGATTCTTCCTGTACGCTACTGTTCTTGGAATCCCCGCGATTGTCCTCGCCGCCTACGTGTCCAGGAAGCACGACACGCTCGTGAGCAACAAGACATGAAGACGGTCGCTGTCGGGCCGCTCGCGGAGATTCCCGATCCGGGCTGCCGCGAATTCTCGATCGGCGACGGCGACTGGCCGTTTCGAGGTTTCGTCGTTCGTGATGGCGACAAGGTTTACGCGTACCAGAACTACTGCGTGCACGCGGGGCATCCATTGAATTTCGCGCCGGATGCGTTCCTGACGCGAAAGAAAGACGCGATCATCTGTTCGTCGCACGGCGCGACGTTTCATATCGAGTCAGGTCTGTGTTTCGCCGGGCCCTGCGTTGGAAAGTCATTGCGACCTGTTGACGTCGCCGTGGAAGGCGGCGTGGTCTATGTCACGGGCCTGGAGAGCGCCTGAGCCGCTTCGGTTTCCGGCTTCTAGTGGTCTCGGAGGGCTTTGATCAGCTCGTCCTTGTTCATGTCCGAGCGTCCGTCGATGTCAATTTCCCGTGCGCGATCTTTCAGTTCGTCGACGGTCCATTCTTCATAGGGTGGTTGCTTGCCGCCTTTTTCGCCGGGTGATTCGCCGCCGGCCTTCGCGTTGGCAATGCGCGCCGCTTTTTCCTTGCTCGCGCCGTCTTCGCGCAGCGCAGCATAAGTTTCGTCGTCTTTGATGCTGGGTCCGTGGTCTTTGGCCACCGCGGGTCTCCTTAAGGCTTTGTCCCGATCATCCTATCGCGGCGGGGCTCCGCATCGACGGCGATCTTGTAACACTTTGCGACAGGCGGGCGGGTGCTTACGCCTTTTCGAAACGCCAGTCAGTGATGCGGTGTCCCTTCTTCAGACCGCGCCGTTCGAATTTCGTAACGGGGCGTTCCAGCGGACGTTCACCGTCGTGGCGGCGGCGCTCTGCCAGACGAAATGTCGGCGTATTGGCGAACAGTTCGTCGATCGCTTCGGCGTAGTTGTCCCAGTCCGTCGCAATGTGCAGGCTGCCCTGCGGCACGAGGCGTGAATGGACGAGATCTAAGAATTCCGGGTTCAGGATCCGGCGCTTGTGATGTCGTTTCTTCGGCCACGGATCCGGGAAATAGAGATTCAGCCGCGCGATGCTTTCGGCCGGAAGCTGGTGTCTCAAGACCTCGACCGCGTCGTGTGCGATCAGGCGCAGGTTTTCGATGCCGGCGTCTCGCGCGCGGATCAGGCAGTGGCCAACCCCCGGTTCGTGAACCTCGATGCCGAGGAAGTTGATAGCCGGCGCGGTCTCGGCGAGTTGCACCAGCGAGTCGCCGTTGCCGTAGCCGATCTCGACGACGAGCGGCGCCTGTCGGCCGAATTCATCCTCGAGATCCAGTTCCGATTCGGAGTATTCGATACCCATCCGCGGCCATTCCTCGTCCAGCGCTCGCTGCTGCGACTCGGTCAGGCGGCCCGCGCGGCGCACGAAGCTGCGGATGCTGCGGTGGTGTTCGTTCACGCGCTCAGTCGCTCTTTGTCGGCGTCCGAAAAATCGATCGGGCTGGCGAGTTCCGGCCGGCAACCTTCGACGCCGACATAGTGCTCGCGAATGGCTGCGAGGTCTGCCTCAACGTCACCGGTCATCGACAGCGTTGGACCGACACGAATCGTGCGGGCGCCGAAGTCGAGCATCGCGAGTGTCACCGGAACCTTGGCAGTCAGCGCGATACGATAGAAGCCGGACTTCCAGTGCGGCCGATAGCTTCGCGTTCCCTCCGGCGCGAGACCGAACAGGACTCGCGGATTGTCCCGGAACAACTGCACGGCCTGATCGACGGCCGATCCGGCGCTGTCGCGATCCAGCGGAATGCCGCCCATCGCCCGCAGGATGTTGCCGAGCGGAAACCAGAACAGCGAATGCTTGCCGAAGAAATGCACGTCGCGAATCTCGAGCGCAACTTTCGCGGTCAAGGCCCAAAGGCCATCCCAGTTCGACGTATGTGGAGCGGCAATGACAATGGACTGCGGCACGTCCGGTCGGCCACCGACAAGCGACCATCCGCAAAGCTTCAGGATCAGTCGTGCGAGGCGGGGAAGAATCATTGTCCGGGCCGGCCAAACCAGGCGGAGAGCAGCCCGCCGCCGAGCAAGCCGGCACCAAGCCAGCCGGCCGCGGTCGTATTCGCGAGAACGAATGCGAGCGTGCCGGAGACGACGCCGAGTACCGCAAGCGTCAGCCAGAAACGCTGTTGACGCTGTGCGCCGAGCTCTTCCCGCAGCTTCGCGAGCTGGCGCGATTCGATGTCAACGACTGCGCCTTCGTTGGCCGCCTGTTCGGAAAGCTGGCGCAGCGCGCTCGGCAGGTAACGCATGGCCTGCCGGATGTTCGGCAGGTTGCCCTTCAGGTCGTTGACGATCGCCTTCGGACCCACCTGCTCGTCCATCCATTTCTTGAGTACCGGTCGCGCGGTCTTCCAGAGATCGAGCTGGGGGTACAGCTCGCGACCAAGCCCTTCGATGTTGAACAGCGTTTTCTGCAGCAGCACGAGCTGCGGCTGAATCTCGACCTCGAAGCGCTGCGCGACACGGAAGAGGCGCATCAAAACTTGCGCGAACGAAATCTCGTCCAGCGGCTTGTTGAAGACCGGCTCGCAGACTGTGCGGACCGCCGACTCGAGCTGTTCGATACGCGTGCCCTCGGGCACCCAGCCGGAGTCGAGATGCAGTTTGGCGATGCGGTAATAGTCGCGATCGAAAAATGCGAGGAAGTTTGCGGCGAGGTATTCCTTGTCGCTGTTGTTCAGTGCACCGACGATGCCAAAGTCGATTGCCGCGTACTTCGGTTTTTCGGGATCGTCGATCAGGACGAAAATGTTGCCTGGGTGCATGTCGGCATGGAAAAAGTTGTGGCGGAAGACCTGCGTGAAGAAGATCTCGACGCCGTTCTCGGCCAGCACCCTGAGATTCACGTTGTTCTTCCGAAGCGTCTCCATGTCGCTGATCCGGATGCCGAAGATGCGTTCCTGCACCATCACTTCCGGCCGGCAGTAGTCGAAGTAGATCGACGGGACGTAGAGCGTGTCGTTGTCTTCGAAGTTACGTTTGAGCTGCGCGTTGTTTGCCGCTTCGCGCATCAGGTCGAGCTCGTCGTGAATCGTATTCTCGAACTCGGCGACAACTTCGACCGGCTTCAGGCGTTTGCCAAGCGACCAGTATTTTGCGGCGAGGCGGGCCATCGTGCGCATGACGTCGAGGTCACGTTCGATGCGTTCCTCGACGCCGGGCCGCAAGACTTTCGCGATAACTTCTGTTCCGTCCGGGAGCGCAGCGCCATGGACCTGTGCGATCGAGGCCGCCGCGAGCGGCTCGTTGTCGAAGCGGCTGAACACCTCGGTAACAGGCCGGCCGTAAGCTCCCTCGATGATCGCGATCGCCTCTTCGGCAGGGAAGGGCGGAACTGCATCCTGCAGCTTCGCGAGCTCGTCGGCAATGTCTGGCGGCAGCAGGTCGCGGCGGGTCGAGAGTGCCTGTCCCAGCTTGACGAAGATCGGGCCAAGTTCTTCCAGCGCGAGGCGGATACGCTCGCCGAGTGGTGCGTCTGCGGTGCGCCGACGCGACGAGAACAGGAACAGGTAGCGCAGCGGCCGCAGCAGGTGCGTCTGCTTGATGACGTCGTCGAGGCCGTATTTCACCAGCACTCGCTGAATGCGGACGACCCGCCTGAATGTCTTCCAGCGCATCATGCCTTTTCGCGCTCCAGCTGGCGGATACGCGCTTCAAGCCTGTCGACGTCGTCGCGCAGTGTGTTGACCGACTTTTTGAACTTGTCGACCGCGTAGCGCGTCGGCAGCTCTCCCGACTCTTCTTGCAAATACTCTTTGACGTTCTGTCCGAGCGTTTCTCCGGTCGACTTGGCGAAGCCGAGTACGCCGCGGGCGACTTCGCCAATTCGGTGTGCAGCGGCGTCGCCGACCACGTTGGCCAGCTCTTCCTCAGGGTCCGGCTTTACGTGCTCCAGGAGTTTGCTGAATTTTAATGCGGCGTCGCTGTCGCCGGAGATGTGGACCGCGCCGTTGCGGATTGCGGAGTTGCTCCCGCGGGCGAGGTCTGCGAATCCCAGCAGCGAGCCCTCAAGCTTCAGCCGCGGGTCGCTGACGTCTTCCGTCGACAGTCGGAGGCCTGCGTCTTCGAAGACGAAGAACACGGAGAGCGGCGTATCGCGAACCGCAACCTCGATGACCGAGCCGTCCAGCTTTTCTGCGAGCGCCTTCGCCTCGATCGAGTTGTCGATGTTGCGATTCAGGATGCCGGCGACCGGGCGCATCAGCGATTCGAGAGGATTCACGGGGTCTTTCCTGTCCGGTGTCAGAGCTTGTCGCCGATATGCAGCGCGACGATCCCCGCAGAAAAGTTGCGGTAGCGGCAGCGTTCGAAGCCTGCGTCTTCCATCATCCCTTTCAGTGTTTCCTGATCGGGATGCATGCGGATGCTTTCTGCGAGGTACTGGTAGCTCTCGGCGTCACGCGCAACAAGCTTGCCCATCGCGGGCAGTACCTTGAATGAGTAGAGATCGTAGGCGGGCCGAATGCTCTCGTGTGGTTGGGAAAATTCGAGGATCAGCGCCTTGCCGCCGGGTTTCAGCACGCGGAACATCGAGGCGAGGGCGGCCTCCTTGTTCGTGACGTTGCGGAGACCAAACGCGATCGTGATGCGATCAAAGCTTGCGTCCTCGAACGGGAGCTCTTCGGCGTTGACCTGCGCGATATCGACCCGGCCACCGACCCCGGCGTCGACGACGCGGCGGCGGCCCTGTTCCAGCATGGCGCCATTGATGTCGGCGAGCACGACGCGACCCGTATCGCCGACCTTCTTCGCAAACTCGATCGCGAGGTCGCCGGTTCCGCCTGCGAGATCAAGAACACGATGCCCGCGGCGCACGCCGGCCTCCGCTACCGTCGCCCGCTTCCACAGGCGATGCAGTCCGGCCGACATCAGGTCGTTCATGATGTCGTAGTTTTCGGCAACCGAGTCGAAGACGCCGCGTACGAGGTTAACTTTCTCGTCGGTGGCAACTTTCTTGTAGCCAAAATGCGTCGTGTCGTCCGGTTTCGATTCCATATCAGTCGTCCGTCAGCGGCTCGCGAGCATAACCCGCAGCTTCCAGCCGGTCGAGATAGTCCTGCCACTTCTGTTCCTGGCCGCGGCCGAGTTCCTCGAGGTAGGCCCACGTGTAGAGGCCCGAGTCGTGACCGTCGTCGAACACGATGCGGACCGCGTAGTGGCCCACCGGCTCGATCGCGTTGACCCCGACGGACTCCTTGCCGGTCTGCAATTTCTCCTGGCCCTGGCCGTGTCCCCGCACTTCTGCGCTCGGCGAGTAGACCCGCAGGTACTCAAACGGGAGGCTGTAGGTCAGCCCGTCGTCAAACGTGACCTCGAGGACGCGCGATGTCTTGCGGAGCTTCAGGTCAGTAGGCGTCGACACGGTAACCCCTTAAAGGATGTAGCGACTCAGGTCTTCGTCCTGCGACAGCTCGTCGAGATGCTCGTTGACGTAGTCGGCATCGACGGCGATGTGCGTACCGCTCTTGTCGGACGCCTCGAAGGAAATGGTTTCCAGCAGGCGTTCCATGACGGTGTGCAGGCGGCGCGCACCGATGTTCTCGGTGTTCTCATTGACCTGGAACGCGACCTCGGCGAGGCGTCGTACGCCGCTGTCCGTAAATTCAATCGTCACGTCCTCGGTTCCGAGCAACGCCTGGTACTGCGCCGTCAGGGACGCGTTCGTTTCCGTCAGGATCCGGACAAAGTCCTCGACCGACAGCGACTTCAGTTCGACGCGGATGGGGAATCGTCCCTGGAGCTCCGGGATCAGGTCCGACGGCTTCGAGACGTGAAACGCGCCCGACGCGATGAAGAGAATGTGGTCCGTCTTCACCATGCCGTACTTCGTCGTAATCGTGGAGCCTTCGACGAGCGGCAGCAGGTCGCGTTGCACGCCCTCGCGCGAGACATCGGCGCCCTGGGCTTCCGACCGTCGCGCGACCTTGTCGATTTCGTCGAGGAAGACGATGCCGTGCTGCTCGACCGCTTCGAGCGCCTGCGTCTTCAGGTCTTCCTCGTCGACGAGCTTCGCCGCTTCTTCGTCGACCATGTGCTTCAGCGCGTCCTTGACCCGAAGCTTGCGGGTCTTCTTCCGGTTGTTACCGAGGTTCTGGAACATGCCCTGGAGCTGGCTCGTCATTTCTTCCATGCCCGGCGGCGCCATGATCTCCACGCCGACCGGCATCGCCTGCAGGTCGATCTCGATCTCGCGGTCGTCGAGCTGGCCTTCGCGCAGCATCTTGCGGAATTTCTGGCGTGTCTCGGCGTCACGGTTGTCTTCGCCGGTCGCGGGAGGCGGCAAGAGCGCATCGAGCACGCGATCCTCGGCCGCGTCTTCGGCGCGGTGCCGCACCTTTTTCATTTCGTCCTCGCGGGTCATCTTGACGGCGACGTCGACGAGATCGCGGATGATGCTGTCGACTTCGCGGCCCACATAACCGACCTCGGTAAATTTCGTCGCTTCGACTTTGATGAACGGGGCACCCGCCAGACGCGCGAGACGCCGCGAGATTTCGGTCTTGCCGACCCCGGTCGGGCCGATCATGAGGATGTTTTTTGGCGTGATCTCGCTGCGAAGCGGCTCGTCGACCTGGACGCGGCGCCAGCGATTGCGCAGCGCAATGGCAACGGCGCGCTTGGCCGAGTCCTGCCCGATGATGTGCTTGTCGAGTTCCTGCACGATCTCGCGCGGTGTCATTTCCGACATGATTATTCCTTCGCGTCGCCGAGCGTTTCGACGACGATTTGATTGTTTGTGTAGACGCAGATTTCGCCCGCGATCGTCAAAGCCTTCTCCACGATGGATTTCGCGTCGAGATCGGTGTTGTCCAGCAGAGCGAGGGCGGCAGCCTGCGCGAAGGAGCCGCCGGAGCCGATGGCCATCAGGTCGTTCTCCGGCTCGATCACGTCGCCGTTGCCGGTGACGATGAACGAGCTCTCGGTGTCGGCTACGCACAGCAGCGCCTCGAGACGACGCAAACGACGATCGGTTCGCCAGTCTTTCGCGAGTTCGATCGCGGCGCGGGTGAGATTGCCGTATTGCTCGAGCTTGCTTTCGAAGAGCTCGAAGAGCGTGAACGCATCAGCGGTTCCGCCGGCGAAGCCAGCGATGACGCGGCCGCCAGCGAGTCGGCGCACCTTGCGCGCGTTGCCCTTCATCACGGTGTTGCCCATGCTGACCTGTCCGTCGCCGGCGATGGCAACCTGGCCATCGCGACGCACGGACACAATCGTCGTGCCTCGATATTGTTCCATTGGATGAATTCCTGTTTGCAGCGACGCGCTGCGTCAGCGCTTGTTCTTGGAGCGCGCCCGGGGGTGCGTTTTGTCGTAAATCTGGGCCAAATGCTGGAAATCAAGATGCGTGTAGACCTGCGTCGTGGCGATATTTGCGTGGCCTAAAAGCTCCTGGACGCCGCGCAGGTCCTGGCTGGATTCCAGCACGTGCGAGGCGAAGGAATGGCGGAACAGATGCGGGTAGACGCGCGAATCGAGGCCCTGCTGCTTCGCCCAGTGCTCGACGCGCGCCTGAATGTTGCGATGGCTGATTCGTCCGCCACGCTGGCTGACGAAAATCGCCGGCTCGTCAGAATCTGCAAGCTGGCCGCGCAGCTTCAGCCACTCCTTTAACGCCGACAGTGCCTTGCGGCCGACGGGCAGGATGCGGTCCTTGCTGCCCTTGCCGGTGACATGCACGGTGGCATCGGAGAGATCGATGTCACCGATATTCAGTCCGGCGAGCTCCGCGAGGCGCAGCCCGGAGGAGTAGAGCATCTCCAGCATTGCGCGATCGCGCGTTTCGATCGGGCCGTCGCCGGGAATATCGAGCAGTCGTGCGATGCGGTCGGCATCGAGGTTGCCCGGGAGGCGCTTCGGCGCTTTCGGGGCGCTGACGGACTCGACGGGATTGGTCGACACATGTTTCTCGCGCAGGAGGTAGCGGTAGAAGGTGCGGGCGGCGGACAGGCGGCGCTGGATGCTGCGCGGATTCAGTCCGCGCCGAAAGCAGCGCGAGGTGTAATTGCGGATGTGGCCCGAGTCGAGCTTGTCCCAGATGTCGACCGATTCGTCGTCGGCGTAGCGCACGAGCGTCAGCAGGTCGCGGCGATAGCTGTCCCGGGTTCGCGGAGAGAGTCTGCGTTCGACCTCGAGGTGCCGGATGAAACGCTCAATCCATGCTAGCTCGGGGTCGCGCACGGCGGCTGTCAGTAGCGCTTCAGGGCTTCCGTAACGAGCTCACCGACGCGCGTCAGAAAGTCGATGCTCATGCCCGGATGGAAGCGTTCGCTGTCCGTGCTCGCGATGCTTAAGAATCCGTATTCGCAGTTCAGTCCCAGCGGCAGCATCGCAACGGAACCGATGTCGCGCGCGTCGTCGTGGAACAGGAAGTCGAGCTGCGCGTCACGCACCTGTCCGCAGCGCGGATTCGCACTTTTCATGAAGGTCGAGAACGGCTTCAGGCTATCGGCGTCTTTCTCGATGACGCGGAGAAAACGGCCGCGTGGCAGGACCGAGAACTCCTCCGGCTCGCCGAACAGCACAAGCACGGCATGGTCGGCCGAGAAACCGGCACGAACCGCTTCCTCAATGACTTCGATAGTTTCTGCAAGCGTCGTGGCACCCAAAAGCTGGATGGCCAGCGTGTGAATCTTCGCCGCGAGAATGTCATTGTCCCGCGCGACCTGGATTAGGTCTTTCAGCTGGCGCTCGAGTTTCAGGTCGCGCTGTCTCAGGACCGAGACCTGGCGCTCCACGAGAGAGACCGTGCCTCCCGCTGCGTGCGGCAACCGCAATTCGGACAGGAGGTGGTTGTTGCGTTCGAAAAATTCCTTGTCCTGGCTCAGATACTCCACGACGGCTTCGTCGCTCAGTCCGGTATCTGCGTAATCCGGTTGGCTGCTCATAAATGAATGGATCCTTCGTGTTCGAGTTCGACGTCGCCGGTTAGCCAGACGTCATCACCGTGCCAGCTTACCATGACTTGCC
>CAWUHY010000005.1:0-42290 GCA_963922215.1 uncultured Gammaproteobacteria bacterium
ATGCACCTTTTCGGAACCCATGCTGTACGTCTTCACGACGTCGCGAAGTTCAAGAACGGCCTGTTGAGATGCTGGCACGAGTGACCCTCAAGCCTCGTCTTCGACGTTCACTTGCGACCCGTTTTGCAGGTCGTTCGAAATTGCGCGGTAGCTGCCCGTCACAACCTGTTCCTCGGCATCAATCCCGGACACGATTTCAATCATGTCGTCGCTCTGGATACCCGTCTTAACCTGCCGCGCGACGGCGCGACCGTTTTCGACGGCAAAGACGATTTCAACGAAGCCGTCTGAATCGGGCGTGTACTTGCCCTCGATGTCGTCGACGGTTTCCCCGTCCATCGTGAGCTGATCCATGGTGCGCACGGCGACACTCTGGATCGGGACACCAACGACGCCTTCTTTGGTCTGGGTAAAGATATCGGCGCTCGCAGTCATACCAGGCCGCAGACGCTCTATTTCGTCGGTGATTGCGATCTTCACTTCGAACTCTGTCTTCTGGTTCGTCGTGCCCTGGCCCGTCGAGTTTGCGCTGTTTGCAATTTCGTACACACGACCCTTCAGTTTTTGCCCGTACAGCGCGTCGACTTCGATCGATGCTTCCTGGCCGATACTGATGTTGACGATATCGTTCTCATCCACATTGACCTGCGCCTCCATCTCCGTGAGGTCGGCGATGACGAGAATCACGTCTTCCTGGAACTGCGAGCCGATGGCGATTTCGCCCTGCTCCTTGTTCAGGTCGCTGATCGTTCCCGCCATCGGCGCGTAGACGAGCGTCTTGGAGAGGTCGTCGCGAGCCTGTTTCAACGTCGCTTCCGCCTGCGCGACGTCGTCCATCGCCGCCTCGTAGCGTGCAACTTCGACCTTGTACGCTGCCTCAACGGTGTCGAGCACAGACTGCGACTCAAGCTTGCGCGCGACCAGGTCGCGTGAGCGGTCAAAGTCCTTTTCCGACTTGTTCATGTTTTGCAGCACGAGCTTGGCGTTCGCCTGCGCCGACCGCACGTTTGCTTCGGCTCGCTCGACAGCCGCCTTGAATCGCTCGCTGTCGAGTTCGACCAGCAACTTGCCCTGCTCGACCCAGTCGCCCTCCTCGACATGCAGCGCCATGATTTTCGCGCTGACATCGGCAGAGATTCGTATTTGCGTTTTTGGTTGGATGCGTCCGGTGGCGTCGACGGTCTCGATAATCGTCTCGCGGTTGACCTTGGCGGCCTGGACACTCATCAGTTCTTCTTCGGCCGTCAGGACTTTGACGGCTCCGAATACAACACTGCTCAGCAGCACAAGGCCGCCGATCCCCAAGACCCATTTCTTCATGTATATCCCCAGTCTTCGATTTGTTTTCGGTCGAGGCGAATCCCTTCCTGCCCCGGCGCGATGCCCCTTCCCCGGGCAAAGCAGCTGTCGAAATCGTTCTGACAGTCCAACGGCGACCTCAAGTGACTTAGTCACTAAAGTCGTAACAAAGTTTCTCTCCTCTGTTCACTTGGATGCACGATCTGTAGCTTTCGTTGGAGCCTGATCGCAAACGATTTCGCGCGTAACAGGGCAAACGCATTCGGCAGCGCTCGTTCCGTTGCGGGTGAAACAGGCCGTTTGGCGCGGCAAGCCCCTGATTTTCTTATAGTCTTTCCGGTTATTTGCTCCTGCGAATCCGAACTTTGGACAATTTCTTCGACGGCGTAGCATTCCGCCAGAATTCACGGTACGAAATACGACATGAACGCAGTCACAAACGCGATTGAGGCCCGACGGCCGGTCATCGAGCCACGCTGGTGGGAAGGCACGTCCGCCGTCGATCCGTCGAGATTCGAGATCGATTGCTCGGCCCTTGAGATGGACTCCGGCGCCGCCGATCCTGACGGCGCCCTTGCACGCCGGATGCGCGAAACGTTCGACGCGATCGGGCTCGTCGTTCTCAAGAACACGGGCCTGGCGGATGTCGGTGACATGCGCAACTTCGCAAAGCTCGTCGTCGACAGCGAGATGCGCTACGAAGGCGGCGCGAATCCGCGCGGCAAGCTCAGCCCGAACGTCTACGAAGTCGGCGCGCCCCTGTCGGCCTGGCTGCACTACCACCACGAGATGGCCTACATCGGCGCCAGCACGACGAAACTCGCCTTTCTGTGCAAGTCGTCGATCGGCGAGCGCGGCTGGACCTTCGTGTCGGATAATCTGAAGGCGACCGACGCAATTCTTGCGACCGAGTTCGGGCAGAAGCTGAAAGATCTCGGCCTCTGCTACCACCGAAACCTGACGGACCGGGAGCATTTTGCCGGTACCGACGAGATCGGTGTCTACAACCACTGGCAAAAGTCGATGCTCACCGACGATCCGGCGGAAGCCGAGCGAATCGCGAACGCGCGCGGCCTGGAAACTGAATGGGGTCCGAATCGGCTCTTAAAGACCCGGTACTACGTCTCTGCGTTCGAATACTTCCCGAAGCTCGACCGCAATCTGCTGTTTTCGAGCGTCGCCGACGATGCAATGTGGTTCGACGCCTGGCCGAAGGTCATGCACCTGCCCGACGACGAGCGGCCGTTGAAGCTGACCTTCGGCGACGGAACGGAAATGACGCCCGAAGAGAAGCAGCTCTTCATCGACGTCTACGACCGATTCGGCACGCCAATCCGTTGGGAAGTCGGCGACGTTGCTGTCGTTTGCAATTACCGCTTCGCCCACGGCCGGCCCGGCATTCATCTCGAACACGGCGAGTCGCGCGAACTGGGCGTCGTCATTGGATCGACATTCGAACGCGTGGGCGACCTGCCGGACCGCTGGTAGCGCGGCCCGGAGCACGAACTTTAATTCGCCCGGTCCGCCCCGACGTCCTCATTTTTGCGACGGAGATTCTCATGGGACTGTTGGTTGACGGTGAATGGGTCGATAAATGGTATGACACCAAATCGACGGGCGGCAGATTCAAGCGACAGGAACAGGCGTTTCGCGACTGGATCACACCAGACGGGCAACCGGGTCCGACCGGCGACCGTGGATTTACCGCCGAGGCAGATCGCTACCACCTGTACGTGTCGCTGGCATGTCCGTGGGCGCACCGCGCGCTGATCGTTCGGGCACTGAAGAATCTGGAAGACCTGCTGCCGATTTCGGTCGTCCACTGGCACATGGCGGATCGCGGCTGGACGTTTGAGGACGGCGCTGGCGTCATCGCTGATCCGGTTCTTGATGCCGACTACTTGCATGAGCTGTATCAGAAGGCCGACTCGAATTTCACCGGTCGCGTCACGGTCCCTGTGCTCTGGGACAAGAAGACGAATACGATCGTTAACAACGAGTCTTCGGAAATTATCCGTATTCTGAACTCGGCGTTCGACGGCCTCGGCGCAGCACCGGGTGATTTCTATCCGGAAGCGCTACGTAGCCGGATCGACGAGATTAACGAGCGCGTGTATCACACGGTCAACAACGGCGTGTACAAGAGCGGTTTCGCGACAACGCAGGAAGCCTACGAAGAAGCCGTTGGACCGCTGTTCGAATCGCTGGACTGGCTGGAAGGAATTCTCGGGGAGAGCCGCTACCTGACGGGCGATCAATTCACCGAAGCCGATATCCGGCTCTTCACGACCCTCGTCCGGTTTGACCCGGTCTACGTCGGCCATTTCAAGACGAATATCCGTCGCATTGTCGACTACCCGAACCTCTGGGCTTTCACCCGCGAGATCTACCAGATGCCGAAGGTCGCGGAGACCGTCAACATGCACCATATCAAGGCGCACTACTACGGCAGCCACGACACGATCAATCCGACCGGCATCGTCCCCGTGGGCCCGGCGATCGACTTTGACGAGCCACACAGGCGCGATGAGCTCTGAGCTGGTCGCGAGTCGCGGCGCAGCGCTGAAATCCAGGCAGCGCCGCCGCCCTGCCCGGGACACCATTCTGAGGTAAGCTCTCATGCAGCCATCAGCTGAGGCGCTGCCGGTGCAAACCTGCGCGCACGGGATGGTCGGCAGAACAAGAACCCGGGGGGGAAACCATGATTCAGAAATTCACGCAGCTCTGCGCCATCGCGATAGCGCTGACAATCCTTGCGATTCCGGCTCCGGCAACCGCCGCCCCGGTCGACGAAATCATTTTCTTCGGGGACAGCCTCTCCGACACCGGCAACGTCTGGTTCGCAACCGGCGGATTTCCGCCGCCACCGTACTTCCAGGGCAGCAGCGGCGGACAGCCCGACTTCACCGGCGGGCAATGGTCCAGCCCGGGCGGGCCGTCCTGGCCAACGCTCTTTGCGGCCAGTTTCGAACTCGCCGCAACGCCATCGCTCGTGCCTGGCGGCAATAACTTCGCCTGGGGTGGCGCGAGAACTGGCATCAATCCGGATGCGGCCGGCGTGCTGTGGCTGGAACAGCAGGTGGGGCTCTACGCGCTGCCCCTTGAGTTGAGCGGGATGTCGGCAGACTCGGGAACGCTCGTGTCTATCATGATCGGCGGCAATGACGTGGCGAACAATCTGGGCGATCCCGTGGCGCTGCAAAACGGCGTCGCGAGCATTATCGAGCAGATGACCAGGCTTTATAACGTCGGCGTCCGACGCTTTGTCGTCGCAAACGTGCCGGATATCGGTGCGACGCCGCGCTTTCAGGCCATCGACGCAGTCCAACCGGGCACGGCGGCGTTTGCCACAGCCTGGACGGTGCAATGGAACAACGCACTCGCAGCAGCGATCGCGGACTTGGAGCTGCCGGGCGCAGTCGTCAATTACTTCGACTTCTTTAGGTTTTCCAAAGATCCCGAGTTGCTGGCGATGTTCGAAAACACGACTGACGCCTGCCTGACCGAGACGTCGCTGTGCAGCGACCCGGAGTTTTATTTTTACTGGGACTCCTTCCATCCATCGTCGACGAGCCACGCGCTATTGGCTGGAGGACTGGAGGACTCGCTCCTGGCTGTTCGACTCCGAGGCTTGCAGGAAGACGTCACCGGAGTCGGCCCGGGCAAGAGCCTCGTCCGCAAAGTCAGAAAAGCACGCCAGGCATTTGCGGATTTTGATCTGGAAAAAACCTGCAAGCGTCTCAAGGGATTCCGATCTCTTGTTCGTGCACAGACGGGTAAGACACTGTCTGACGAACTAGCGGCAAACCTGATGGCTCAGACAGACTCCATCTCCGCCTCCATCGCTTGTCGCTGACGGAGGCCCGGCGCAGCGAGGCGGCCATTCGCGGCTGCTTCCGGCAACGCCGGTTCGCCACATGGTCCGTGACCGATTCAGCGGTTCACGGACTGTGCGGCTCCCAGCTTCGGTTGTTGCCGTGACCCGCGTTGCGACCCCGTAGGCGTTCTACGAGCGTTTACACAGAGTCGTCTGTATCCGGTTGTAACATCGACAGGAAGTTCACCAACCAATCACGGATACTGCGTCTCTAAAACAAAACCGCAGTCCGGAACGCGCCATGATTCAAACAGAAGACCTCTGCCGCCGGTTTCACGTCGGCGACAGCTGGGTACACGCGCTCGACCATGTTGACCTCACGATTAACGAGGGCGATTTCGTGGCGGTTATGGGCCCGTCGGGCTCCGGCAAATCAACTTTGATGAATATCCTCGGCTGCCTCGACACGCCGGATGACGGCAGCTACCGGCTGCTGGACCTCGAGGTCGCCTCGCTCGATGACGAGGCGCTGTCACGCACCCGTAATCAACATATCGGCTTTGTCTTCCAGAGCTTTCACCTGCTGCCGCGGCTGAGTGCGCTGGACAACGTCCTGCTGCCGCTGCGATTCTCGATGTCGGACGATTCTGCGGCGCGACAGCGCGGCGAGGAATTGCTCCGGCGACTGGGACTCTCGGACCGAATGGATCACCGTCCCAATCAGCTTTCCGGAGGCCAGCGCCAGCGCGTCGCGATTGCACGCTCGCTGATCAACCAGCCACCGCTGCTGCTCGCGGACGAACCAACGGGGAACCTCGACAGCAAAACATCACTCGAAATCATGGAGCTCTTCACGGAGCTGAACGCCGACGGTCAGACCATCCTGATGGTCACACACGAAGAAGAAATCGCGGCATTCGCCAAGCGGACGATTCGCATGCGAGACGGGAAGATTGAACATGATGCGCTTAATTAGCTCTGTATTCGCTGGGTTACTCGCGTCGCAGGCCCTTGCCGGCCCGCTACTCACAGGCGTCGTCGAGGACAGTCGCGCCCAGACCATCGAGATGCCGTCATTGCCCGGGGCCTGGCAGCGGCGCGTCGAATGGATGGTTGACGAAGGCGCGCGAGTCGAGGTCGGGGACGTCGTCGTCAAACTCGACCCCGGCGATCTCATCACCCGCGAAGAGCAACTCAGCACGGACCTCGAAAAAGTGCGCCTGACAGCGGCACGTCGCGTCGACGAGCTGAAGCTGCAGGTGATGGACGCCGAAAAAGCCGTCGCGCAAGCGGCTTCAGACGTGAGGCTCGCCGAGCTTGACGCCGTCATTCCGAGAGAGACCATCCCCAGACTCGACTATGAGCGTTACCAGCTCGCCCTGCAGACGGCGGAGAAAGCGCGCATTCGGGCCGAGGCGGAGCTCCTGTTGCGGCAGGCCGAACTCGCCGACGTCATTGAAGAAACGGCGCTCGAAATCCGCCAGGCCGAATCGAACTACGAACGCATCCGGCTCGCCCTCGACGCCACTGAGATCCGCGCAGAAAAAGCCGGCTTCATGATCTACGGCGACAATCCGTTTACCGGGAAAAAAGTTTTCCCCGGGGAGACGCTGTACACGGGTTTCGAGGTTGCCTCGATCGCGAGCCGCGAAGACCTGCAGATTCGATTCTGGGTACACGAGGCCGACATCCTGGAAGTCCGGCGCGGACAGACGATCAACGTGGCCGCCGACGCGCAGGGGACGACGCCGTTTGCAACGACGCTGGCCTGGACATCGAGCCAGGCTGTGGAGAGACAGGACTGGAGCGACAGCGGTTACTTCGAAGCGCTGGCCGAGCCAACCGAAGAGATGCCGATCGACATCATGCCCGGCATGAGTGTCCTCGGCATTGTGACACCGCGGGAGACTGACCGATGAGAAAAACCATCGCGCTTCTTCTGGCTCTCTTGCCATTCGCCGCATCTGCGCAGAACTGGCTGGAGGTTCAACCGGAGGATCGGCCAATAACCGTTTCCGCCAGCGGCATCGTGACGTCTTCGGACGTCGTGCGCTTCGGGCCGCCGGCTACACGCCGCTGGAATCTGACCATCACCCGCCTTGCCCGCGAGGGCTCGACGGTGGCGAAGGGAGACATGCTGGCGGAATTCGATTCGTCGTCGACGGACGATCGCGTCCGCGAGAAAAAGGCCGAGCTGAACGCGAAGCGGTCAGAACTTGAATCGCAGCTCGAGGTGCAGCGTCAGGAAATTGAAGAAGAAAAAGTCGTACTCGCTGAGGCGAAGAGCGCGGCGGACAAGGCAGCGCGCAAGGCTGAGGCCGACGCGAAGCTGTTCGCGGGTCTGGAGTACCAGAAGCTCGTCGAACAGCGAAACATCACGGCCGAACTCTACGAACGCGAAAAACAACGCCGCTCCCTGAACGCACGTGTCCGCGAAGCAAAGGTTGCGGAACTCGAGGCGGACATTGCCCGTCTCGAAGCCGAGGTCGTCGGTGCGGAGCGTGAATTGCAGTCGTTCACGCTCGTCGCGCCGAAGGACGGGCTGGTCATTATCGGTACGGACCGGCAGGGCCAGAAGCTGTCGGTCAATGACCAGACGAACCCGGGGCTGACAGTCGTCGAACTCGCGAACCCGGACAAGCTGATCGTCAAGGCGGAAGTGCCCGAGTTCGCTGCAACCAGTATTGAAGTCGGCCAGGATGCCACACTGGTTATTGATGCCGCTGGCGGCACACCAATCGACGGGCGCGTGATGGAGGTCGGCAGCATCGTTCGGCGGCAGTCGCAGTACTCGCAGGCCATGGTCCGTGACGTCACGGTGTCGCTGCCGGAGGCCGTGATTCCGGACTTGAGGCCGGGTATGTCCGTCAAGCTGACTATCAGCGTGGATAACCGGCAACACGCGCTGGCGATTCCGGAAAACGCGTTGACGTATCGCGACGGAAAGCCGGGCGTCCGCGTGCGGGGCGACGGGTGGACGCAAATCGTGCTTGGCGAAACCAGCGCCGGTATGCGCATTGTTGAGGGCGGGCTCGAGCCCGGCGACGAGGTAGGCCTCCCATGAAACAACTCATCCTTGCTTATTCACTTTTGGCTTTTGTCTTGCTACAGGCCTGCTCGGTCGAGTCATCGAACACACCGGCCGTCAAGGTTGAAAACACAGATACCGAATTCGTTGTTCCGGCCACCGGCGAGCTGATCGCGTCGGAGTCGCTGCCAATCTCGCTCCCGTCAAGCATCCGAATGGGCTTCAACATCGCGTGGATTGCGCCGGAGTTTTCCGATATCGAGAAAGGCGAAGTCATTGCGCGCTTCGATGACGTACAGATCCGCCTCGACAAGGCGACGACGGAACTCGCCGTCGCGAAGTCGAATTTCGAGCTCGCGCGTACCGATCGCGGCGAATCACTCGAACGCAGGCGCATCGCCCACGAGACCATTCGCGTCGACGGTGAGCGCGAAATCTCGGAGTCCTTTGCGACAGTCGACGAACGCCTGATGAGCCGGAACGAGATGATCGACGCGCTCGCCGATCTTGACTACCTCGACGTAGAGGCCGGTTTCCTCGACTGGCAGGAACAAACCTTTGACACGCGCACGGAGGCGGAAAAGAACCTGATCCGGGCAGAACGCCAGGGTGAGCTGTCCAAACTCGAAAAACAGGAGACCGCGCTCAATATGATGGAGCTCCGCAGTCCTGCGGACGGCACTCTCGTTTATGCGAGGACGGGCTGGGGCGAAAAACTCGGCAAGGGCAAAACCGTCTTTCCCGGCCGTCCGGTCGCCTTCCTCCCGGTGCGCGGCAAGGTGAAGGCAAAGATCTACGTTCCCGAACTCGACGCAGTAGGGATCGAAATCGGTCAGACCGTGCGCCTGCGTCTTGACGCCGCAAGCGAGCGCGAATTCGCCGGCAAAATCGAAACCGTCTCGCCGGTCGCGAGTCCGAAAAACAAGTCAGACCCGCAGAAATTTTTCATCGTCGAGGCGACGATCGACGACGTCGACGCAGACCTGATGCGCGTGGGCAGCAGCATTCGGGCGGAGATTGTCACTGGTTCGATTCGCGACGGCATTGTCGTTCCGGCGCAGTCCGTCTACGGCGATGCCGACAACGCGCACGTCTACGTCGTCGACGGCGGAAAGCCCGTCCGTCGCTCCGTTGCGATCGGTCGCCGCAGCCCGGATCTCGTCGAACTGACGGACGGAATCGAGAGCGGCGAACGTATCAGTCTCATCGCCCCGGCAGACGCGGGCTGATGGACGCAAGGCTACGGCATATTCTGCTCGACATGCGCCAGGCGCTGGGCCAGCTCGCGCATCATCGGATGCGAACCGCGCTGACACTGCTTGGAATGATATTTGGCGTCGGCGCCGTGATCGCGATGCTCGCGGTCAGCGAGGGCGGCAAGCAGCAGGCGCTGGAGCTGATCGAGGGTATGGGGCTTAACAACCTCATCGTTGAAGCGCGTGAACTCGACAGCCAGACGCTGAAGCAGGTACGCCGCTATTCTGCGGGGCTCAGCGTCCGCGATGCCGAATCCATTGCCGTCACGCTGCCCTTCGTCGAAGGCTGGGCCGGTAGCCGCCGCTTCAAGACCTGGTCACTGTTCAGCCGAGAAGGCGACAGTCGGGCAGATGTTTTCGCTGTCAGTCCGCGTTTCTTCGAATTGTCCAACCTCGAAGCCGGGCGCGGCGCCCTATTTGACGAGAACGACGAGCGCGCGTTCGCGCAGGTCGCCGTACTCGGCACCGAGGCAGCGCGTAATCTCTTTCCGAACGGCGACGCGATCGGCAAGACTATCAAGGTCAATCACCTGTGGCTGCGCGTCGTCGGTGTATTGCGCGACCGACAGCTACCGGAAAGCGAATTCGAAGGCCGGCAGATCGGCGGCGAAAGCAACCACGTCTACCTGCCGTTGCAAACCGGTCTCGCGCGACTGAAGCGGGAGGAGCTCACGGCGGAACTCGATTCAGTCAAGGTTCGCCTCGACGGCTCCATCAATCCAAATCTCGCGGCCGAAGCGATCGATCACCTGATGAACCGGCGGCACAGCGACCAGAACGACTACCAGCTCGTCGTGCCGGCACGACTACTCGCACAGCACCAGCAGACGCAGCGAATATTCACGATCGTGATGTCGGCCGTCGCCGGCATCTCCCTGCTGGTCGGCGGCATCGGCATCATGAATATCATGCTCGCGAGCGTGATGGAGCGGCGGTCCGAGATCGGCCTGTTGCGCGCAGTCGGTGCGCGCGAGACGGACATCGTCCGCCAGTTTCTCGTCGAAGCCTCGGTGATCGCGCTGATCGGCGCCGGTATCGGCGTCCTCTTAGGCATCATCCTCGCCTACGTGATCGCGACCTTCGCCGGCTGGGCCGTGGCCTGGTCCGTGCTGGTCATCATTGTCGCCGTGCTGGTTTGCGTTGCGATCGCAGTCGGCTTTGGCGTCTATCCCGCGCTGTCGGCGGCGCGCCTCGACCCTGTCTCGGCGCTGCAGTCGGATTAAAAGCTGTCGAATTAAACGAAGGGCGGCTCCGCGCAGGCGGAGCCGTTTCGCGCCCATGGCGAGGGGAAACTCAAAGCGCACCCTTCACGTTTAAGATGCTCGACGCGAGCAAACGGTTGCGATCGATTTTGCGCCGTCAGATTGTCGGGCCGAGTTCTTTTGCGACCTGCCGGATTTCGTCGAGCAGCGCTTCAGCAGCCGGCGGAATCGTTCCATTGGCTCGCAGGATCACGCCGATCGGCCGCTTGTCGTCGAGAATTGGCAGATCGAGCGTCGTCAGCAGATTGAGTTTCTGTTCATAGACGATCTGGTGTGCCGACAGGACGGTCACCATGTCCGTTTCCTCGAGAATCCCGCGCGTGATCAACAGCGATCCTGTCTCTACAGCGTATCGAGGCGGTGTGAGGCCGTGCTTTGAAAGGGCGTGCTCGAACTGCAGGCGTGTCGGCGAATTCTTCTTGCCCAATACGAAACGATAACCTTTGACGTCATCCCACGAGAGATTCTCAATCTCCGTCAACGGATGGTCCTGGCGCACGACGAGAGCCGGCTTGTTGTAGATCAGCTCCTCGCGGACCAGCGAATCATCCGGTTCGTCGCGATCGAGTGCAGTCACGATGAATTCGATGTCGCCGCAACGCAGCGCAGCGAGCAGTTCCTCGTACTCTGCCTCGATCGTCGTGACATCGAGCTCCGGATATTTTTGCTGCAGTCGGTTGATCGCTTTCGGCAGCAGTACCGTCCGCGAAAACGGCAGGCTTCCCAGGTAGACTCGCCCGGTTCGAATGCCCTGCATCTCGTGAATTTCTTCGACCGCGTGGCGCAGATGCATGCGTGCGAGCTTAATTTCGCGGACCAGCATCTTCGCGAAGGACGTCGGCTCCATCGCGTTGGGCAGGCGCTCGAACAGAGACTGGCGCAGCATGTCCTCAAGCTTTCTCAGGTTGACGAGAATTGCTGCGACGGTGATGTTGAGTTCATCGGCCGCGGCCTGCGTGTCCTGATGATCGGCCACCGCGATAAAAGCATCCAGCCACCGATCGGAAACGTCCATTTCGAAAAAGCGGCCGATGCTTGGGCTCGCCTGCAGCATCGCCGGGGCGACGTGACCGCGTGCACGCGCGAACGCTGCCTGCGCGCGCTGGGCGCCCTTCTCCAGGGCCTTGCCGAAACCTGTCAGGGTTATGCCTTTCGCAGATCGGTCGAACAGGTCAACGCCGACCTCGCGTTCGAGATCGTGCAGCGACTTCGTCACCGAGGTCTGCGACCGATTGATCGCGTTTGCAGCACCCGTAACGCTGGAGTGCTTCGCCGCGGCCAATAGCAATCGCGCGTGCTTGAGTGAGATTGCATTTGTCATGTCTTCCGCCTCATCGTTCCCTAATCTCTGTGCAAACTCCAGAAAAATCGGCACCGCATACAAAAAGAAACAAGCTGTTGAAACTCCGGCGACGCGCAAAGATCATAATGAGGTCAATCGACAGGAAGTAAATCATGATCAAGAAGTTTCTCGACCAGATCGTCAGCGCAGTCGGCGCGCCGGCGGACGATGAAGACAAGCCTTCTCGCGAGCATGCGATCCGCATGGCGACTGCCGTGTTGATGATCGATGTTGCGCGGGCTGACGACGTGTTTGACGAATCGGAATTCGAACGCGTACTGAAGTTGATCGAGAAGCATTTTGAGCTGAACCCGGAAGACGCTGCCGAGCTCGTTAACGAAGCAACAGAAACAGCCGAGGAAATCGTGTCACTGCACAGCTTTACGGACACGCTGCACGAAAACCTCGCGGAGCACGAAAAAGCGCGCATCGTCGAGTTGTTGTGGAAAGTCGCCTACGCCGACGGTGATCTCGACAAATACGAAAACTCGCTCGTCCTGAAGATCAGCGACCTGCTGCACGTCAGCCGCGGCGCGGTCATGCGTCTGAAGCACGATGCGGGGGAAAGAGCAGCCAGTTGAGAAGCTGAAACAGCGCGATCCGGCCTTAATCCACCTGAATGGCGGTTGCCTCAGCCCTTGCCGCGCGTTCGCGTGCGCCCTTCCCGCGCATTCTTTTCGATGAACTCGACGATCATGCCCGCGACATCCTTGCCCGTGGCATTCTCGATGCCTTCGAGCCCCGGGCTGGAGTTCACTTCCATCACGACCGGTCCGCGACTCGAACGCAGCAGGTCGACACCTGCGACGTTAAGCCCCATGACCTTCGCCGACTTGACTGCGGTGCGCCGCTCTTCCGGCGTGATCTTGACGAGTGATGCCGTCCCGCCTCGGTGCAGATTGGAGCGAAATTCACCTTCCTTGCCCTGGCGGAGCATCGCGGCAACGACCTTGTCGCCGACAACGAAACAGCGCAGGTCAGCACCACCGGCTTCCTTGATGAATTCCTGGACGATGAAGTTCGCCTTCAGTCCGCGGAAGGCCTCGATGACGCTCGACGCAGCTTTCTTGGTTTCCGCGAGCACAACGCCGACGCCCTGCGTACCTTCGAGCAGCTTGATAACGACGGGCGCGCCGCCAACGATCTTCAGAAGATCGTCCGTATCGTCGGGCGAGTTCGCGAAGCCGGTGACCGGCAGCCCAATGCCTTTTCTCGACAGGAGCTGCGATGAACGAAGCTTGTCGCGTGAACGGGTAATCGCCACCGACTCGTTGACCGAGTAGGTCCCCATCACTTCGAACTGACGTACGACGGCCGTGCCGTAGAAGGACACGGACGCACCGATGCGCGGGATGATCGCGTCGAATCGCTCGAGCGCCTCACCCTTGTAGTGAATCTGCGGGGACGCGCTTACGATGTTCATGTAGCAGCGTCGGTGGTCGATGATCCGGACTTCGTGGCCGCGGGACTCCGCTGCCTCGAACAGCCGGCGGGTCGAATAGAGTTTGGGGTTCGTTGAAAGTACTGCGATGCGCATGATGATCCTGTCAGGAATGAGTTTGCGTGAAGGCCTCGACGTTGTCTTCGGCTCTTGCGACGCTCTTGAAGGCCGCGATGTTAAACATGGCGTCACCCTCGTGTGCAACCGGGAGGTTGTTCCGGCCGATAACGATACCATCGAATTTCGCGTCGACGCTGTGTTGTTCTGACCCGATCGGGTCGGAAATGAGTGCGAGGCTTTGCCCCTCCTTCACTCTCGCCCCAAGCCGGACTCTCGGCATGACGAGCCCGCTGGACGGTGCGCGCACCCAGCTTGTCGCGTCGGCGATCAGTGGCTCGCGGTGCTTCCGGGTCTTGGACGGCGGCAACATGCCAATGTGGCGCATCACCTTCAGGACGCCGAGCACACCAGCGCGAATGCTGATTTCGTCGAAGCGCAGCGCCTCTCCCGCTTCGTAGACCAGCATCGGCATTCCGCGCTCGTCTGCACAGTCGCGGAGAGACCCGTCTCGGATGCTGGAGTTGATCACGACCGGCGCACCGAAGGCCTTCGCCATCTCGAGTGTTTGCTCGTTGTCCAGCACCGCACGAATTTGCGGCAGATTGGAGCGATTGACTGCGCCGGTATGCAGGTCGATGCCGAAATCCGCCTTGCTGACGATCTCGCTGACGAAGGTGTTGGCGGTCCGCGATGCGATCGATCCCTTCGGGCTTCCCGGGAACGAGCGGTTCAGGTCGCGGCGGTCTGGAAGATAACGTGAGAGATCGAGAAAGCCGTGTACGTTGACGACCGGCACCGCGAGCAGCGTTCCCCGCATCGACCTCAGTGCTTTACGAGTCAGCAGTCGCTTGATGATTTCGACGCCGTTGAGTTCGTCGCCGTGGATAGCAGCGCAGACGAACAAAGTCGGGCCATCCCGCCGCCCGTTCACGACCTGGACGGGCATATGCAGCGAAGTCCCGGTATAGAGGTCGGCGACCGGCAGATCGATCGTTGCACGCGTTCCCGGCGCGACCGTCGTCGAGCCGACCGTAACCGGTGCATTCCTAGCCACGGATCTTGCGCCTGCCGCTGGTGACGAAGGAGCGTGACGGATCGACCGTGGCAACACCGTGCATTGCGGTGCGGCCGATCAGCATCCGGAATTTCATGTCATCGCGTGCCGTCAGCGTCACTTCCACCGGCCACTCGATATCGCCGACTCTCATCAGCGTCGAGATCACGGTACGGGTTTCCGCCTGTCCACCGGAGTTCCTGACGTCGCGCTCGTCCACGACGTCCGCTTCACACTCGACAGTGTCGTCCGTGTCGTGCTGGTGCGGGTGTACCGAGAACCGAGCGCGGGTGACGCCGTCGACCTCAACGATGCGGATGTTGGACGCATGCAAAGAAGAGGTCCTTGCGCCCGTGTCGACCTTCGCCTTGACGTGGCGCACGCCGAGCTCAGGCAAGTCGACCCATTCCCGCCAGCCGAACGTGGCAAGTCGTGATGTCATTTAGAAGCCGCTTGAATGATCACGCGGCAATCATCGACGAAAGCGTCGAGGATCGCCAGCGTTTCAGCGGGTTTCCGCCAGGGGGCGGACTCGTTCGGCTTACCAGCAGTCCTGCCAGGTCGTGCCGCTTGCCGCGCTCGAGACACCCTTTACGCCGGTGTTCGTCAGCGTCAGCGTTCCGCATTTGTCGCCGGTCTGGCCACCCGTGGGAGCCGCCTGCAATGTAAACGTCGATGCGGTCGCCGCCGAGATCGTCAGATTGTAGGTCGTGTCGCCGCCATCGACCGGGCAGGCTGTCGGGAAGATTGCCGGCGCCCCGGTATCTGCGCCGGAAGCTGCTGCACCGAGATAGCTGTTATTGATCGTGTAGTGACGTTCCATCGCCTGCGCGAGGCCCGTCAGCGAACCCGAGCAGTCTGCGCGTTTCGTCTTGCGCACCTGATCCTGGTAGGACGGATACGCAAAGGCGGCGATCAGCGCGATGATCGCGACGGAAATCATCAGCTCGACGAGCGTAAAGCCGTTCAGATTTGTTTTGGTCTTCATCATTCGCTCTACGCCGCTAGCGACGGCGTCCTCCGGTGTAGTTCTTGGGCAGCAGCCAGAATTCGACGATCTCTCGGTTTTCGCCGATCCGAAATGCGACGTGCGCACCGGGGCGAATCCGTGCCATCGAGTCGTAGCGCGACGACAGGCTGCGAACGATCGGCCGCGAGTTCATCCGGTATTCGAGATCGCCGATCACGATGCGACCCTCGTCGGGATACACGGCTGTCACGACCGCCGTACGTTTGAAACCTTCTTTCGGATAGTAATCCGGAAGGCCCTGGGCCAGCGCCGCGGGTGCGACAGCGATCATCAGCAATACGAGTTTCTTCAACATATCCGTCTCCGCGCTATGGCGTCAGTTCTTCCCACGACAGGCGTCCGGTACGGTTGCCGCCCAGGTCGATAATCTCTGTGACTTCAATCGTGTCGCCACCGGTCGTCTCCGTGGTTGCCGTGTAGCGCGTGTTCGCGAGATTCACCGGGAACGTCGGCAGACCAACGATCGCGGTCCCTGCCGCTGCTTCCCCGCCGATTTCGTCGGCGGCGCTAAGCGTGCCGTCGTTGTTGAAGTCGAACGAGACTTCATCCGGTCGACCTCCGTTGATCCACTTCGCGACCATCTGCCAGCCGGTACCACCGTAGTTACACGGGTTGCTGTCGGGCACCATCGTGTTGAAGAACACGAGGTCGCCACGAATGACCGGGCTCGTGATCTGCCGCTCGCCGACATCCGGCAGGTTCATGTACCAGCCGTCGTAGGTGCCGTAGCTGATCGAATTGTCGGTGATCGTACGGCCAAATGTTCCGTCCGTTGACGAACCGTAACCAATCGTCTGCTGCAGCAAGTCGCCCTGATCGATTTCGCGCGTGCCCGAATCCCAGATGCCGTACATCGTCTGCGTGTCCGTCGTTGTAATGTCGCCAGCCGTCAGGTACTGACCTGTACCGAACATGACCAGCGTATTCGGATCGTTCGAACTTGAGGTCGGAACATCCTTGTTGCGCACGATGACCGGTACGCTCGTGATCTGCTGGTTTGCCGGTGCGGTGAACAGGGGCTTTGGCGTCGAGCCCTGTTTGTAGGCGACCTGCCAGTTGGCCGTATTCGAGCCGCCAAGATCAAACGCCCACATCTCGCCAAACAGGTCGCCCGCGTACGCACGATCGGCGAGACCGTCACCGTCCGTGTCAATGACGGCCGGCGTCGACAGGCCGTTCCGATCGCTCGTCGTTCCCGACAGCGTGCTGATCTTCAGGTAGTCACCCGAAGACCATGTTCCGTCGAGACCTTCTTCCAGGAAGACGATAAAGAGCTGCGCTTCACCGCTGCCAAGATCGTTATAACCGTTGCCGAAAACCGCAGCCCAGCGAATAGTGTTCGACGGACCTTCCAGCGGGACGATCGATGGCTGGCTGAAGGTGTGGCCAAGGTCGGCATCGTCGGTACTCGTAAACTCCCAGAGCACGGTCGACTCGGGCGCAGCGCCAGCTTCGGAGAACGCCGTGGGGTCTGTTACGTCCAGCGCGAAGAGGCCGCGGCCGCCGACGCGCAGACCGCCGACGAGCACCGTTCGCCAGTCTTTCGAGCCGACCGGATTGATCTGAATATAGGCATCGGCAATCGAGGCCGTCAGGTCAACGTAGTAGCGGTGAACGTAGCCCGGCTCGGTGAGGTAGTGCAGGCCGTCGGATGCTGCGTCGGAGAACAGCATGCTCGGGACGTAGGCAACAGCCTCCTCACCCGAAGCCTGCAGGAAGCCGTGCAGCATGCCGTCGTTAGAGCCAACGTAGACAACGCCCGGGCGCGTCGATTTTGCCTGACGGAATTCCGTGTAGGTGTCGCCCGAGGTGTACGGGAACGGCGCCGTGTCCGGCCAGTTCGACTCCGGCGTGCCGACGAATACGGGGCCGGAGTGAACGATGTCGCCGAGACGACCGGTGCGTTCACGGAACTGCTTGGTGTTGAACAGGTCGAGCCCGTCGACGTATGCGCAGACTCCGCCTGCAGAAATCTCGCAGTTGCGGTCACCGCGAAGATAGCCGAGGCGTGCCTTGCCGTTTACGACATCTTCCAGGGCGCCACTGCTGTCCGTCCGCAGGTCGTTTTTCTGTGCCGTCGTGAGACTGGCCCACTGAAACGGAATGCCGTCAGAACCGTCGTGCGTCAGAATCGTCCGCGGCCGGGTCGCGAGGTCGCGAGCTGTGAGTTTCGGATTCGCGCGCCAGGTTGGCGTTCCGGACACGTCACCGGTGTTCGCATCCAGCGCGTAGGCGAAGAGATCGCCGCTCCAGCGCTCGCTGTTGAACAACGCGAGATAGACTTCCGAGTTCGTCGACAATGAGCCCGAGTTGAAGGCGACGGCAGCAGCGGAGCCGATGCGGCCCTGGATGGAGCTTAACGCACCGCGCAGACCGCCGATCAGTTCGGTCGGGTTCTGGGCGCTGAAGAATTCGCCGCGACCATTCCACGCTGCATGGCGCAGGTCGTCGATTTTTTCGGGATCAGAGTCGGGTGCCGGCCAGGCGAAGGGCGACGTGCGATCGGGCGGCATGCTCGTAATCGTTCCGTTGACACCAAACGCGACCGAGTACGTCACCATGTGCTGTTCTTCGTTGCTGTCGATGCCGCCGGGCGCCGGGCGCACCTTGTCGTCAACACTGGGACGGATGTCGTCTTCATAAAACTTCATCGCGATATCGGCGAGCGTGTCGCTTTCGCTGTCGCCGTAGGGACCGGTCGGTCCGCTGTCCCACGCCGTGTCGTTGTCGCCGTCGTCGTTGCCGACAGAATTGAACGAGCCGTTGTAGAAGCCATCCGTCATCACGACGTTGAAGTTCTGCTGACACTCGCCGCCCGCCGTGCTGGACAGCGCCGGGCAGGAGCTGAAGAACGAATTCGAGTTGCAGGACAGGTACTCGCCACTTTCATAGAGTGCGGAGCGTAGCGGCGTGCCGTTCGCAGACTGGAACTGGTAGAGCGCATCGAGCAGCGCGTTCTTGTCGCCGGTCGCAGGATCCGCGTTCATCGAACGAATCTCCCGGTTCGTGCCCGCGTTGTTGTGCAGCGTCACCATACCCATCCGGGAATTGTTTGCGGATGCGATCACCTGGCCGTAAGCGGCCTTCGCGACGTATTCGCGCTTGCGATAGTAGGTAAACCAGTTCGCGAAATTCTGGATCTCTTCCGCGTACGTGCAAACCGGCGCGGCGGCGCAGTCACGCCGATTCAGCCCACCGGCATAGACGAGCGTCGTCGGAACGATCTGCACCTGCGTGAAGCCGTCATCGGGGTCAACGATGTTGTCCGTGTCGGTGTCCGACCATTTGTAATAGGTGGCCGGGAAGAAGTCCACGGTGCCGTAGGCGAGATCACCACACCAGTCGGTATCAAAAGTCGTCTTGGACGTAAGATCCAACGAGCCGACGCTCGGAGACCAGGGATCGTACAGCGCAGCCGTCGGGTTCGCGTTGCCGAACGCCACGCTGCTCCCGTTTACCCCGGGCCACGGCGTGTAGGTGATCGTCGGATCGTAGTAGAGCTTGTTGTAGTCCGAGTTACGCGCGCGCCAGGCACCGCTGTACGGCGCGGCAACGCCCGCTGCGTCTAAAGATTCAATCGACGGGACAACCCACGTGTAGTCATTGTCAGGGGCCGGCTGTGCGTAGTAGTAGTCGCAGCCGTCCTTGTACATGATGCCGCCGCCTTCGGTCGTCATCAGGCCCCAGTCCATGCTTCCGGAATCGTCGAGGGTAAAAAGGACGTTCGGCTCGACCGAGTTGGAGAGAAAGAGCGGCGAATCCGACAGCGCACCGGGTGCGGCCGAGGCGCTCGCCGGCATCAGTACTACCAGCGTGGTTAGTGCGGAAGCGCCGAACTGCGCCAGTTTGCGTGCATGGTCCTTCATGTCTGACTCCACTGTCGGCTTAGAATGCCCGACCGTAGTAACTCCTCAGGATGACCTCGGCAGTGTCCTGTCCGCCGCCTGTCCCCCGCGCCGTAATGGCAAAAACTGTCACGTCCCCGCTACCCTTGTTGTCGCCGTAGCCGGACATATTGAGTGCACCTTCGGTGCCCGATACCGTCGTGAACTGCTTGATGAAATACTTCGGCGCTTCGTAGGCGCCGTAGTCCGTGCTTGACTGCACGTTCTGGCTGGCCGTTGTCCACGTCGAACTGTTGTAGAAAGACGGTGCCGCATCCGTCAGACCAAAAAGACCGTTCGTGCCATCGAAATCGCCGAGACTGACAACCGCCTCGATGTATTCTTCGGCCTCGCGAATGCCCGACTCGGCGTTCTGGAATGCGAGGTTTCGATCCTTGACGTTGCCCGACATCTTTTCTTCCAGCGACGTGTTCTGCATCGCAGCAACACCGACCACCGTTAGCACGATAAGGAAAATCAGGCTGACCATCAGGACGGCGCCGCGCTGCGCCTTGAGTGTTCTGGGCATGTTTGTCGTCTTCATGTCCGTTCCTAGAGTCTGTTGCGTATTGTCACTGTCGTCGAGTAGACCTGACGAAGGCGGGTGTCGCCGGCGGTGACGTTCGCGCCGAACAGGCTGTATGTCTGGTTAACGCCGTTCGTCAGCCGATCGCGGAACGAGCGCACAACGACGGCAAATCGAATGCTGATGACGCGCGTCATGTCGACCACGTCTCCGGCCGGCACGTAGTAGTTCGCGACGCCGTCGCCGTTTGTGTCTTCGCCGTAGAGAACCTGCAGGTTTTCAACACCGTCCAGGAATTCCAGGCCGTTACGGAACAGCGCCGGCTCGCCCTCAGAACCTGTTCCGATGTTGTAAACGACTGTCGTCGTCTGAAACAGCGTCGCGTCGGCGCCGTAGACTTTTGACAGGCAGTGGGCGTTGCCGCCGCCCGGGCAGCCCGGGTTGGTCGCGTTGTAATTACCGGGGGATGTTGTGCTACCAGTGTTGTGTACAACCGTCCCCGTCGATCCAGGGTTGGAGTTCGTGACCTGGAAAATATCGGCGCTCTCGCAGTCGCTCAGGAGCACGATGTCGCCCTGCTGCAGGTCGTTGCCCGCAGAGACTTTTACGTTGGAAGACGCCTGCGGACCGTACGGTGGCTCGATGCCGAGGCCGCTGGTCGCGCCGCCGCGGAAGACAATCGTATCCGGCGCTCCGCTCGCGCCGTCCGTTCCGTCGATACCACCTGAGCCGAAGTCGATGTAGCCGGAGCCGCCGCTGTCCAGGTTGTTTGTGACATTTGTAATGTCGGCAGCACAGCCCCAGAAATCAGCCATGCGCGCATCTCGCGAGATCACCTCGAGCGCCATGCGGCCGTTTTCCTGCATGTGCGAAATAGCTTCGTGAACACGATTCGATTGTCGCGTTGACGAGAACACCTGGATGATGCCGCCGGTCAGGATCAGGCCCACAACCATCGCGATCATGATCTCGATCAGCGTCATGCCGCCCTGGCGGCGCCTTGCGCCCAGTCTGTAAAGCGAGTCGTTCATCTAAAGATTAAAGCTGATCTGCAGCCGCTCCATGTTCTGTTGGGTCACGGTGATCGCGCCGTCCTTGTTGTCGTCCCACCAGATCTTGACGGCCATCTGATCACCAGTGCCGTCGCAGGCGGGCGCCGCGGCGCTCGTTCCGTCTTCGGGGGTACTGTCAATGCAGACAAAGCCCTGCCCCATCGGCAGGTTGGCAGTAATGAGCTGGTTCCATTCGGCGAGATCGTGTTCCGCCATCGCCTGCACGGAACAGCCGGTGGTCGTCAGGCAGCTTGCGGTCGCTGCTGCGTTCGCCGGCACGTAGAAGCCGCCGTTAACGCCGTCAATGTTCGACCGCATGCGGTCGGCAAGATCGTAGGCCAGCGCCGTTGCCTGGGAACGCATGAACGCGCTCTGGTTGTTCTGCAGTGCCGCGACCTGGAGACCGGCGAGGCCGAGCAACCCGATCGACAGAACGAGTACTGCGATCATGACCTCGATCAGCGTGAATCCCGCCTGGCGGGACACGCAACGTCCTGCGTGACTCGCTCTTGGGGTTGTCATTAGCTGCAGCCTTGCGCCGTAACGTTGATGCGGCCCGCGGCGTTGATGCGAACTCGGCGCCCGGTCTCGCCCGTCCTGCTGTCGCAGAGGTCGAGCTGGTCGCCGTTATTCACGAAACCGCGCGAATCGTAGGTGAAGTCGTCGAACGTACCGCTCGAGAAAGACACGTTGTCCTTCATCGGCTCCTGGACGCTCAGGACTTCGTCCGCATCGACAGCACCATCACGGTCCTTGTCGACGTAAACGATCCAGCCGTTCGTCCAGTCGGTCGACCCGCTGCAGGTCGGCGTAGACGCATTGAAGTTGGAGCTCGTGCAGATCGTCGCGTTCCGCTGGTAGCGAATCGCGGAGCTGCGAGCGAGATTGATTGACGCCACGAAGCGGTTGGCGTTTGTTGCCATTCCGCTGTCGAGGACCACCCCCCGGAAAGTCGGGACACCGACAGACAGCACAATAGCGGCAATTGCCATCGTGACGATCAGTTCGATTAATGTAAAACCGTTTTGTGTTTTCATGCGCCTTTAATAGCAGGTAGCGATTCGACGCCCCTACAACGGCCACGGCGCTTGTGAAACAGGTCACAATTCGGGCATCGAAAGCCTGACCTGAATCACAAAACCACGGCGGCAGACACAGGCGATTTGTCGCACATCAACGACGACTTATTGTTAACTTGAGGGGCAATGTCCGGCGAGGCGGGATGAATACGTATTCATCGCTGGGAAAGTCGGGTACTTGAATAGATACTGGTGGCCGTTCGAGTCGAGCCACTGCCTGGGGGGGACATGCTTGCATTTCAGAAGAACAAGTCGAATCTTTTTTACGGGGTCTTAAGCCTTCCAGCGAGTGCGATGGGGCTCGCGCTGACGGTGCAGCTCTCCGCCTTGAGCTGGATTCTCACCACGCAGTACAACCTCGATGTACACGACATCGGCCTGGTGTGGGCCGCTGGCCCGCTCGCCGGCATCTTCGGGCAGGTCATCATCGGCAGCCTGTCGGACAAGGTCTGGTTCTGGAACGGCAGGCGCCGGCCCTTCATACTGATCGGTGGCGTGTTCGCGGCACTTGCGCTGCTCGCACTGCCGAAGATTGGCGTGATCTCTTCCGCGATGGGCCTCGAGTCGATCGTCGGCATCGCTCTGATCATCGCCCTGACGCTCGACATCGCCGTCAACGTCGGCTTCAACCCGACCCGTTCGATCATCGCCGACGTCACCCGCGCCGGCAACGAGCGAACAAAAGGCTTTGTCTGGATGCAGACGATCTCCGGATTGATTGGTGTAGGCGGTTATGCCATCGGTGCCTACTGGGGCAACTACGTGCTCATCTACGCCGGAGCGATTCTCGTCTTGCTGATGGCGATCCTGCCGCCACTGTTCGTCGAGGAGCCGCGCGAAATCGAAAAACCTGCTGAAAGCGGCGGAGACATGAGCTGGTGGCAGATTCTTGTGAGCATCAAGCCGCTGTGGGGATTCCTGATCTACGATGCCTATGCGCTGACACTGCGGCTGGCGGGCGTCGAGGTCGACAATTTCTACGCTGAATATTTTTGCGGCGCCGTGACCCTGGTTCTCGTGGCACAAACCCTGCTTAAGAATCGCACTAAAGATACGAAGACCTTCGACATCCTCCCCTTCCAGCGTGTGCTGGCTGCACATTCGTTCAGCTGGATCGGAATACACACGACATTCGTCTACATGATCCTTTTCATTCAGCAGCAGTTTCCGGGGCTGACGGACAATCAAAGCGGCCAGTCCGTTTCCATGAGCTTTCTCGTGCTCAACGCCGTGGGCGCGTTGTTGCCGCTGTTCGTTCTCGGCCCCTTGAGTTTGCGATTCGGCAAGGTTGCCGCACACACGGGCGCGCTCGTGGCGATGGCGATTGGCTATGTGTTGTTGTATTTCTTTGGAACCATGCTGGCCTACGTTTACCTGCTGATCGGCGTCGTCGGCATCGGATGGGCGTCCATCGTCAGCCTGCCGTTCGCCATCATGTCGCAGAAGGTCGACAGCGATCAGATGGGGCTCTACATGGGATTGTTTAATCTATCGGTCGTCTTGCCGCAGCTCACCGTCAGCCTCGGCGTCGCCTCGCTGATCAGCCGCCTGGATGACAAGAGCTCAATCTTCATGATCTCGGCCGTCGCGATCGCGCTGTCTGCCGTCGCCTGGCTCCGGGTTGAAGACGATCGCGAAGCGGAGCCGGTCGAGGCGCCGGCGGCGGGTGCGGGGCACTAGCGGACCGGGTGTCGCGCTCGCCAGCTAGCCTTATTGGTGGCGGGCGTCAGATGAGGTTGCCGTGAACCCTCAATGTCGCACGACAGATATTCGACGCTGGAATCAGAAATTCGGAACTAAGGAAAAATCATTCGTCCGCTTTGTGCGCAGACTCGTCAGGATAGGCTCGGCTACTTCCTTTGTCAGACTGCGTACGATCCGATTCAGCAAGAACAGTCCGCACGGCATCGGCTAGCTCTTCTAGTCCGAATGGTTTAGTGAGAAGGAACCCGGGAATATCTCGTGGGTCGCCGAATGACCGATCAGTTCCTACCAGTCCAGAGCAAAACAGCACCTTGATCCCCGGATCAGTTTCCGAAGCTCTCCTGAATATCTCTACACCATCGATGGCCCCCGGAAGAACAATATCCAGAATTAGTATGTCAAAAGGACCGCCGTGCTCGAGTTGCTCCAGAGCACCAGCGCCGCCGCTGCTCTCTGCGACCTCCATTCCCATCGATTCAAGGTGCCTGCGCGTCACACCGCGAAGAACGTCGTTGTCCTCCACAAGCAAGGCGCGCAAGCCAAAGCTCAATGGCTTTTCGTTTTTCGGCAAGTCAGAAGTTTCTTCCTGCTCGCTGACCATAGGCAGGAAGATCTCGAATGTCGCCCCCTCACCCTCAACGCTCTGGACATCGATGTAACCGTTCGACTGGCGAACGAACCCGTAAACCATACTCAGTCCGAGCCCGGTGCCTTTGCCTACACCCTTTGACGTAAAGAATGGCTCGAAGATCTTCTCGCGCATGTCGCTGGAAATGCCAGGGCCGTTGTCTCGAAACGAAATACAGAAATAGCGATTCGAGTCGGCGACGTTTCCGCTGAGTTCGGCAATCCTCTTTTGCTCAGCGACCTTCGCCTCAATCCAGAGTCGCCCACCTGGTGAAGCAGCATCACGTGCATTCAGCGCAATATTCAGGCAGGCATCACCCAGTTGATTTGGATCGGCCAGAATTTGGTGGTTTCCCGGTGGCAGAACGACTCCAACGTTGAAGTCTTCGCCTAAGGTCCTTTGGAGCAGGTCTTCCAATTCATGAAGGAAGATGGCGACGTTTACAGGTTGCGCGTGAAGATACTGATTTTGACCGAATGCGAGTAGTCGCTGAACGAGAGATGTGCCGCGAAAAACACCTGCCTTGATTGCATTGACAGACTTGTTGCGCTCTTTTTCGCTGGCTTCCAGTGGGATCAGATCCGCGCTTCCCTGGATGACGGTCAGAATATTGTTGAAGTCATGAGCGACGCCGGCTGTCAGCTGGCCAAGAGCGCGCATACGTTCCGATACTCGAAGTTGGGCTTCTGTTTCCCTCTCCCTTGTGATCTCCAATGACGTGCCTCGATACCCCAGAAACTGATTGTCTTCGGAGTAGATCGGACGGCCATTCAGCCTCCACCAGCGGGTCAAACCAGCGGCGTCTACAACAGGGTAATCAAACCCGTTGAAAGTCTGCCTTTCGTCAAACGCCACTCGAAGTGACTCCCAGTCGGGATGCTGATCTCCGTCGGGCACACCGTTGATATCCCAAATGTACCGCCCGACAAGACAGGAGACGCCGCGTAAACGCGCCGAAGGCTCAGATGAGTCAATCCAGGTAAAGCGATGGTTCGCATCTGTCTCCCAAAATTGATGAGCTGCTGTACTGGCGAAATCCTGCAGTCTATTCTCGCTCGTTCTCAAAAGCTTGTTTGCCTGTTCAAGATCGAGAAGTGACCGCTCTACGGACCGTGCCATGGGTTGAAAGATCAGTACGAGCTCGCCGAGGACCAAGGCAATGATCAGAATCCAGTTGATTGAAAGCATCAGCTCAATCTGGGCGACTGATTTCTGCTGAGCGTCTCGCGTATCTCTATCAAGCTGCTCCAGGAGCCTTGTCAGCGGCTCCTCAAATTGCGCCAGGAATGTCCGTGTCGCGTCGGCGCTCTGAAGTCCGAGCGCTACTTCCCAGGCATGCTGGGTAAAAACAGCAAGACTCTGGGGTTCGGCGAGCGCGAAACGCTCCGCCGGCAGACCTGTTTTTGATGTTGCATCCGGGCTTAGGCAACTTGCACCGGCGCCGAGAACGTCATTCATCTCTTCGAGAACGCGGGCGTTCAATGCGCGATGGGAACGTTCCATAAGATCGACGCAAGCCCCCAGAACATTCCTCAGCGATTGCTCTTCCCGAGAGGACAGCTCCTCAGACACCAGACGAGACATCGTCCATGCAATACGTTGCGACAGCATGCGCTGGCGGCCCGCCAGGTTAATCTGCACAGCCGAAATCTCTTGCCGGTTCACGACGACATTCGCGCCGACAAGCTGAAGCGTGACGAGCATCGCGATCAGCGCTAGTCCGACGGTGTAAGCCCGCCTCGGCGTAATGTTCTTGGCGAAGCGCATGGATCTGATTCCAGAGTACACACAGTGCCTTCCTGGACAGGTTAATTTACGCCGGCCTTGCTGTCCAAGTGGATCAAATTTCTGGCACGGAAAAAATGCGGTGTGTCAGATCGAAAATCTGTTCGCGGCAAGTAGCAGCCGCTCAATTTACCTTTCGTCGGCCTGGTCGGGGTACCGCGACCGACATGTCGCAGTCGGATCTGGCAACGACTCATCACTGAACGTCACTTTCTCGACAGGGTATTTTTCTCCGCCCGGCAGGACGACGAAGTCTTTGCCGTCTTCAACTTCGTCCAGCTCACGCATTGCTTGTCGCAAGAACTTTTCGTCCTTGATGCATTGGCTGACTTTCGGATTCCAGCTCCCATTCCAGTCAGGATGGTTTGGATTCTTGTTTTCCGAGAAAAAACCCGTTCCAAAGACGGAGTCTCTGAAATTTGTCGTCACGTCATAGAACGAGCAGCCCGAAACAGTCAGTGCCAGGGCGAGCGATACAAGAAGTCTGCTATTCATGCCTGTCCTTTTCGACGACTACCTTCCGTGAGTCACGAACAGCCTATCAGATTCAATCCGGCGCTTTCGCTCAAACCTCGTCCGGCCGCAGCGCCACCGCGGTCAGCGGAGCGAGTGTGACCTTGAAGCTGCCGTCGCGAATGCTGAACGGTTGGCAGTCGGTGGTGATCAGTTCGTTGCAGTAGTAGCCGTCTGGCAGGTCGGTCTCGATCGTGAGGCTTAAGAGTTCGTCGCTCGTATTGATGACGACGTGGCCGCGGTCTTCCCGACCGAAGGAAAACGCGCCGTTTTCGTGATCCACCCATTTCGTCAGCGTCGTGCCGTAGGTCGCGTTGCGGAACTGGACCATCGCGGTTATTTCCGGCCAGCGGTGCTCGCAGACCCAGCCTTCGCCGCAAGCCGCGTCGACCACAGGTGGGCCCTCGGGCGCACCGGCATCGCGCTCGGTGAATGCAAAGCTCGACATGACTTTCGGGTAGCCGTACGGATGCGCGAGCATGAAGACGTTCGCGAGAATGTAGTGCTCGGGCTCCTTGTACGTGAGGACGTGATCGCCGCGCTGCGAATCGTGATTGTCCACGAACACGACCGCATCCTCCGATGCCAGCATGCCGCCGCTCTTCCCGAGGTCGGCGATCTTGTCGATCTCGCCGTGCCGAATGGCATCGGCAACGCGTCCTTCGAACTGGAATTCCGTCAGCGCGCCGATCTGGGCGTAGGCGCTGCGGTCGATCACGCTGGAATCGGCGACGAGTGTTTCGAGAAACGCGTAATACTCGGGACCGACCATCGACATGATTGCTTCGAGATCCTCGACGGGCATATGTTTTGCCGCATCGATGCGAAAGCCTGCGACACCGACCGACAGCAGATCGTTGAGGTAATCCGCGAGAGTCTCCTGCACTTTTGCCGAGCTCGTTTTCAGGTCCGCGAGATTGACGAGCTCGCAGTACTGCATCTCCCACTTGTCGTTGTAGTCGGCGATGTCGTCGTTGCCGTGCCGGCCGCAGTGATTGAAGTCGTCGTAGTCGTACAGCGGCGGATAGCTGTACTCGCCGTAGACAGTCCCCGCGGTACCGACACCGCTCTCGCGTACGCCCGTCATGTGATTGATCACCGCATCGACGTAGATGTCGACACCGACGTTCGCGCAGCGCTCGACCATGTCGACGAACTCTTCACGATTGCCGCCGCGACTGACGAGCTGGTAGGACACGGGCTGGTAGCGCACATACCACTGTGGCCCGACGTGGTGCTCCTGGGGCGGCGAGACCTGGACGGCGGCAAAGCCGTTTGGGCCCAGGAAGTTTTCGCACTCCGCAGCAATATCCGGCCAGCTCCACTCGAACAAGTGAACAAACGCGGTGCGCGGAGACGGCGGGACGCTCGGCGCGGGGTCAGCATCCGGGGTCGACTGCCCGCAGGCGGTCAGAAACAGGCAGGCGATCAGGGTTAAGCGCATGGTGCTATCCGGTGAAACTGAAGTCCGCAACAGTATAAGTGCAGGTGCCGTTCGCGGCACCTGATCTCAAGCGTCGACGGAGAATCGGTAGATCGTCGTGCTTGCGAAAACCTCTCCGGGATTTAGGCGCGTCGTCGGGAAAGCCGGTTCGTTTGGCGCATTCGGAAAATGCTGGGTCTCTAAACAGATGCCCGGCGTTCGCTCATAGCGCGCGCCGTCTTTCAGACCTTCAAGATGCGCAAGCGTCTCCGGAACGAACACCTGCACGCCGGGCTCGGTCGTCAGCACATCCAGCACGCGACCTGTACCCGCGTGACTAAGCCGCGCAACATGCCGAGGCGTCTCGGTCGCAACAGGATTCACGACGAGCGTGTGATCCGGAAGCCGCCGGTCAGCCAGCGGCGTCTGCTCGCGAAAATCCAGTTCCGAGCCGGCGACCGGCTCAAGGGTCCCCAGCGGAATCGCGTCCTCGTCGACCGGCAAGTAGCTGTCCGCATCGACCCGAAGGCTGTGGTCGAGCACGCTGCCGGATGCATGACCGCCGAGATTGAAATAGCTGTGGTTCGTCAGGTTGATGACCGTCGGACGATCCGTCGTGGCCCGGTAGGCAATCTTGAGTGCGTTGTCGTCATCCAGCGTATAGCGGACGTCGACCGACAGGGTGCCGGGAAAGCCCTGGTCGCCATCCTCGCTTGTCGCAGTCAGCCTGATACTGCTGGCGGAGGCGTCCGAAGCGAATCGCCACTGCATCGCATCGAAGCCCTTGCGTCCGCCGTGGATGTGATGGTCGCCGTGGTTTTTCGAGACACGGTAGTACTCCCCGTCCAGGGGAAAGCTTGCGCCGGCGATTCGGCCGGCAAAACGGCCAACGAGGGAGCCGAGGCAGGCCGGATTGTTGCGGTACGCGTCCGCGGTGGCGTAGCCGAGAACGACATCGTCGAGTTGCCCTGCCCGATCCGGAACCTTGATCGACGTGATCGTTGCGCCAAGATCGAGTACCTGCACTTCCACGCCGTTCGCGTTTCGAAGCGTGTGAAGCCGCATGCCCTAGGCGAGAATGCGCCAGGTCGCGTAGGCAAAATAGGCGGCGAGAAAAGCGAGACCGATCGGCCGTCCGATTGTCCCGCGGTAGAAAAAGAAAATTGGCACGATCACGGCGGCCAGAACCCAGGACACCACCAGGTCCTCGACCCCGCCTTCAGGCACGGCGATGTTTGCGATCATCCCGCTGATCGGCAACACCATCAGCGAATTGAAGATGTTTGAACCAATCACGTTGCCGAGCGCGAGATCGGACTCGCCTTTGAACGCCGCGATAATCGAAGTCACGAGCTCGGGCATGCTTGTGCCGATAGCGACAACGAAAAGGCCGATCACCGTCGACGACACCCCGAGCTGCTCGGCGAGTGCCACACCATTCTTGATTGTGAGCTCTCCGCCGAGGAAGAGCAGCGCGAAGCCGGCAACGACCATGACCCAGCTCAACGCTCCCGTTTTTCCACGGCTGACGATTGGGTGTTGGTTGATTTCAGTAAACAGAACGTCCTCGTTCCGGGACTTCAGGAAGTCGAGAAAGATGATGTACAGGAAGATGCCGAAGACCAGCAGCAGCACGAGAGAGTCGGTTCGACTGATCATCGACGGCTGACCCTCAAGCGGCCGGTCGAGCGCCATGACGGTGATCATCGTCGTCGCCAGGAGCAGGAGCGGCAGTTCCTTGCGCACGATGTCACTGCGAATTGCAATCGGCCCGAGCAGCGCCGCGCTCCCGAGGACCAGACCGAGATTGGAAATGTTCGAGCCAACGACGTTGCCGAAGGCAATGGCGGTCTCACCGTTCAGTGCGCCGATCACGTTGACGACGAGCTCAGGAGAACTCGTGCCGAAACCGACAATCGTGAGGCCAATGACCATTGGCGAGATGCCCATGCCCGCGGCGACTTCGGATGCGCCGCGAACGAGTAGCGCTCCCCCCAGAATCAGCAGACCGATGCCGGCGACGACACCCAGAAATGTCAGCATTCGATGTTTCCCTGGCGACTGGCCCGTTGAGGATAGCGCATCGGCGGGCGCTGCGGCGCCGCAATGCGGCTGCCCGCGAGTATCGTGACGCTGGAAGGACTTCAGTCGTCGAGAATCATCGCGCGTGCAAAGTCTCCGCCAAGCGCCTTGTACAGCGCTGCGAGTGACGTCGCTCGTGCCGTTCGAGCCAAAGCAAGCCGGTCCTGAATGTCGATGCGCCGAAGCTCCGCATCGAGGACCGCGAAGTAACTGTCGGCGCCGGCGTCGTAGCGAATACGCGCAAGATCGGCGGCCTCGGTCGCCGCATCAGCGGCTTCGAGCAGCAGCGAGACCGACTCGGACTGTGCGCGATAGAGGCTCAGTGCGTTCTCGGTTTCTTCGAGTGCGAGCCGCCAGGCTTCTTCGTAGGCGGCGTAGGCTCCGCGCGCCCGCGCCTCGGCGGCGTCGACGCGCTGCCCGATACGACCGAAGTCGAGAATTCGCCAGCTTAGTCCCGGCGCGAATCGCCAGCGTTCCGCATCGTCGTCGCCGATTGCGGACTCGTCGGCACCGGTCCAGCCGAAACTGCCGATCAGGTTCAGCTTCGGGTAATACTCTGCGGTCTGGATGCCGATACTCGCCGTCGCGGCAGCGAGGCGGCGCTCTGCCGCCAGTACGTCGGGCCGCCTGCGCAACCAGTCGAGCGGCGTTCCGACAGCCAGCATGGCCGGCAGGTCCTCGGGAAGCCCGCCCGTCAGGTAGTCAGAGCGGAGCGTCTCAACGGGAAGCCCGGTCAGGGACGAAAGACGCTGTTCCGCACGGACGATGCCCGACTGAACCTGGGGCAAGGTAGCCGACAACGAGCGCTCCACCGCTCTCGCCGATGCAACGTCAAAGCGAGTGCCACGCCCGGCCTCGAGAGATGCTTCGAGGATCGTCACCCGTTCCCGCTGGGTCGCAATATTGCTTTGCAGGAGATCGCGGCGCGCGGACTCGCCGTGCCACTGGTAATAACTTTGTGCGACTTCGGCGATAACCGCGATGCGCACGGCGTAGGCACTCGCGGCGTCCGCCTCCTCGAGAAATTCGATCCGTTGGGACTGGCGCCGCAAACTCCCGAAAAGATCGATCTCCCAGGCGGCGTCAAAGCCCGCTCTGGTGCGCTCGATCGTCGACTGCCCGGGGACGGCAAACGGGTCCGCTGTGCTTTGCTTGTTACGCTCGACTTCACCGGTCGTCGTGATCGTCGGAAACAGCGAATACACGGCGAGGTTGCTGAGTGAACGCGTCTCGTCCAACGCCGCGACTGCCTGCGCCAGCGTCGTGTTGTTTTCGATCGCCGTGGCGATGAGCGTGTTCAGCGATTCGTCGGAGAGGCTCAGCCAGAGTTCGCCGGCAGCCAGCGGCGATTCTGCTTCAGGCAGGTTATCGATCGCTGCAGGCAGTTCCGGTTCGGGCCGCTCGAACGACGGACCGACCGTACAAGCGGCAAGCATGGCGAGCGGGAGCAGGCGCAAGAGAGTCATGCTTTTCCTCGCTTGCGATCCTCGAATTTTCGCACCATCACGTAGAACACAGGCGTGAACAGCAGGCCGAAGTAGGTCACGCCGAGCATGCCGAAGAAGACGGTGACGCCCATCACGTGCCTGACCTCGCTGCCGGCGCCGCTTGCGAAGACGAGCGGAATGACGCCGGCGATGAAGGCAAAGCTCGTCATCAGAATCGGACGCAGACGAATCTTCGCCGATTCGATCGCGGCCTCGACGATCGTGCGTCCGGCACGTTCGAGATCGCGCGCAAACTCGACGATCAGAATGGCGTTCTTGCACGCGAGTCCCATCAGGACGACCAGTCCAATCTGGGTGAAGACGTTATTGTCGAGGAAGGTCGGCGGCACGGACGCGGGCGGCGGCGGAATCATGCCACTCGAAATCTGCAGGCCGAAAATCATCCCGCGAATTGTGTTCAGGCACCAGATGCCGGCGATTGCCGACAGCAGGCAAAGTGGCACGATGAGAATCACGGCGAGTGGCAGAGACCAGCTCTCGTACAGCGCTGCGAGAATCAGGAATACGAAAATGATGCACAGCGGGAACACAATGAGCGCCGTGTTGCCCTGCGTCGCCTCCTGAAACGTGAGGCCGGTCCACTCGACGGTGAGACCGCTTGCCAGCATCGAATCTGACATCCGGGTGACCGCATCGAGAGCTTCTGCGGAACTCAGTTCGGCAGGCTTGATGCCCGCCGTCAGATCGGCTGCTGGATAACCGTTGAAGCGGATGACCGGATCGGGACCGTAGCCCTGCTCCAGGGACAGCACGCTGGTGATCGGAATCATCTCGCCGCCGGCGTTACGCACCCGGATGCGCGAGATATCGCCGACCTCGTCGCGGTACTGCGAATCCGCCTGGACATAGACGCTGTAGGTCTCACCAAACAGGTTGAAATCGTTGACGTATGCCGAGCCGAGGTTGACCTGCAGCGCGTTGTAAATGTCCGTCAGGTTAATGTCCTGTTCTTTTGCCTTTCGCCGGTCGACGATCGCATTGAACTGCGGCACGTTCGACTGGAACGAGCTCAGGATCGAATAGGGATCGAAGCCCGGCGTCTCGCGCAGTCTGCCCGCGAGCGCCTGTGTCTCGCTGTTCAGCACGCCTGGTCCGAGACCCGCGCGATCCTGGATGTACATTTCCACACCGGACGAGTTGCCCAGCCCGAGGATTGGCGGCGGCATCAGCGCGAACGCGAAACCCTCCTCGATGCCGGAGAACTTTCCGGACAGTTCCGCTGCAATCTCTGCAGCCGTTGCTTCTCGCTCGTCAGCCGGCGAAAGCCCGATAAACATTGTCCCGAGGTTCGGCGTATTGACGAAGTGCACGCCGTTCAGGCCGGGGAATGCGACGCTGTTGCGCACGCCGTCGGTCGACAGCGCGAGATCCGTCATTTCCTGAATCATCGCGTCGGTGCGCTCGATCGTCGCGCCCTCTGGCAGCAACGCAACACCGAACAGGTATTGCTTATCCTGCGTCGGGATAAATCCGCCGGGGACGGCCCTGAAGCCGAGTATCGCAACACCGATCAGGAGAAGATAAATAATGCCGAGCCGCCCGCCGCGACCGACCCGTCGCTCGGTCTTGGCGCCGTACTTTTTCGAACCGCGTTTGAAGAAGCGGTTAAACGGACGGAACGCCCAGCCGAGCAGGAATTCAATAATGCGTCCGATCGTGCCCTGCGGCGCGCCCTGCGGCTTCAGCAGGATTGCGGCGAGCGCCGGAGAAAGCGTCAGCGAGTTGAAGGCCGAGATCAACACTGCAGCCGAGATTGTGACGGCGAACTGCCGGTAAAACTCGCCGGTAACGCCGCCCAGAAACGACAGCGGCACGAATACCGCGGCGAGCACCAGAGAGATCGCGATGATCGGCCCGGTCACTTCGCCCATTGCCGTATGCGCCGCGTCTTTCGGGTCCTCGCCGAGTTCGATGTGTCGTTCGACGTTTTCGACAACGACGATCGCGTCGTCCACGACGATGCCGATCGACAGGACCAGCCCGAAGAGCGTCAGCACGTTAATGGAAAAGCCGAGCAGGAACAGCACCGCGAACGTGCCGATAATCGAGACCGGGACGGCGAGCAGCGGAATCATCGACGCGCGCCAGGTCTGCAGGAACAGGACGACGACGATGACGACGAGCAGTACAGCCTCGAGCAGCGTTGTGATGACGGACTTGATCGATTCGCGGACGAAGACGGTCGGATCGTAGGCGACGCGCCACTCGAGTCCCGGCGGAAAATCCTTGGCGAGTCGATCCATCGTGTCGCGTACGCCGTCCGACATCGCGATCGCGTTCGCGCCGGGTGCTGCAAAAATCGGGATGGCGGCCGCGTCCTGGTTGTTCAACAACGCGCGCAGCGAGTAGCGCTCGAGACCGAGTTCGACACGGGCCACATCTTGCAGGGTGGTCACTGCGCCGGGCGATCCCGTCTTCAGCACAATATTCTCGAATTGCTCCACAGAGTCGAGGCGACCCTGTGCCCGAAGCGAGTACTGAACGTAGCTGGGATCCGCCTGTGGCGGCCCGCCGATGATGCCCGCGGACACCTGGACGTTCTGATCGCGGATTGCCGCGATGACGTCGTCGACGGTGAGCTGACGCGAAGCGAGCTTCTCGGGGTCCAGCCAGACGCGCATCGAGTAGTTGCCGGCACCGAAAAGCAGCGCCTGCCCGACACCCTGCACGCGTGCAAGCTCGTCAACGACCCGCAAGTTTCCATAGTTCGCGAGATAGGCATCGTCGTATGTCCCGTCGGGTGAAACGAGATGCACGACAAGCGTCAGGTTGGGCGACGATTTCTGGGTCGCAACGCCGAGCGCTCGGACGGCTTCCGGGAGACGCGGGAGCGCCGTCGCGACGCGATTTTGAACCTGCACGGCTGCGAGGTCGATATCCGTGCCGCCGGAAAAAGTCACATCGATCGTCAGCTGCCCGTCCGAACTCGCGACGGACTTCATGTAGATCATGTTCTCGACGCCGTTGATCGCATCTTCAAGCGGCGCGGCAACCGTTTCCGAGATCGTTTCCGGGTTTGCACCCGGGTAGCGCGCAGTGACCTGCACGGTTGGCGGCACGACAGACGGATACTCGCTGATCGGAAGATTGGGGATCGCAATCAGACCGGACAGCAGAATAAAGATCGACAGGACCCCTGCCAGGACCGGCCGATCGACGAAAGCGCGGGAAATGTTCATGAATCAGAGCCGGTGTCGGGCTCCGCTTCGGTGCCGGACGTGTTCGCCTGATCCTTACCTTGGGGATCGTTCATTGGTACGACGGTTGGCTCGATCGGCGCGCCGGAGAAGAAAATCTTGCGGACACCGTTGACCACGATTTTCTCGCCGGCCTCGAGTCCGCTTCGCACAACCCGCAGCCCGTCGATTTCACGGCCGATCGTGATGTCGCGGCGAACCGCTATGTTGTCGTCGGTCGCAACGTAGACAAATTTGCGATCCTGGTCGGTCAGCACGGCTGTCTCATGAATGAGCAAGGCATCGAACTCGCCGCTGCCCAGCAGGCGGACCCGGGCGAACAGCCCGGGAATCAGGTAGCCGTCCGGATTGTCGATCAATGCCCGGCCCTGAATCGTGCCGGTTGCCGCGTCCACGCGGTTGTCGACGAAATCCATGTAGCCCCTGAACGGATAATCGGCGTCGGACGCGAGACCGACCTGCACCGGATTCGGCACGTCGCGCGAGCTTGGGCGGGTGCCCTCGGCGGCCTTCGCCTGGTATTTGAGGTAGATCTGTTCGTCACCTTCGAAGATGACGTGGACCGGGTCGATGGAGACCACCGTGGTCAAAAGCGTCTGGCCTGAAGCGACGAGACTCCCGGTTGTCGGCAGCGCCTCCCCGGCGCGCCCGCGGATCGGGGAGCGAATCTGCGTAAATTCGAGATTGAGTGCTGCGACGTCCAGCGCCGCCTTTGCGGCATTCAGATCTGCCTCGGCGCTCCTGAGCTCTCCCTGCCGCTGTTCAAGTTCCTCGGCGGATATCGCTTTTGCGTCCCGCAGGCTGGCAGCTCGATCGAAGTCCTGCTTCGCGAGAGACACGCGCGTCTCAGCGCGTTTGACGTCTGCCTCTCTGCTGGCGACAGCCGCTTTGTATTCGCGGTCGTCGATCGTGAACAGCAGCTCGCCCTTGTCGACAATTGCTCCTTCGCGGAAGTGAACTGTATCCATGTAGCCCGAAATTCGCGGAATGATTTCGACGGTGTCGACGGCCTGGATGCGGCCGGTGAAATCGTCCCATTCAACGATCGAGCGCTCGGGAACAGCGGCGACGTTGACCGCAACAGGGGGCGGGCCGCCCTGTTGGGAATCGTCGCCGCCACAGGCGGTCAGAAGTGTGCAGGCCAACAGCATTCCTGCTGCGGCCTTCAAATTTTGGTTCATGTTGCGGTCTCTGTGAGGGGCAGCGAAACAATACCGCGTTGCTTACACGGTAGCGCGAATTCGCTGTATCAAATGGTAACGGAAGACCGCAGGCTGGACTTATAGCGAAGCGCGTATAAGTGGTATACGCAAAAAAAAACGGCAGCCAAAGCTGCCGTTTTTCTTACCGCGCCTGTGTTACGACGAGGCTACGGTTGCTCGCATCATCCACGCAAACTCTTCGTAGATGCCGAGCTGCTCGGTGAGAAGGTCTGCGGTTCGAATGTCGCCGCTCTCCTCGGCCTGGCGAATGACGGACTGCAGGCGCATGCTGGCCTTTTCATAATCCTCTACCAGGCGTTCAACCCGCAATTTCAGGTCGCTGCCGGTCGGCAGATCATCGACGACCGAGCGCTTGTCCAGCTCCCTCATCGATTCCGGCGCCGGAAGGCCCAGCGCTCGAATACGTTCCGCAATGTCGTCGACGGACTCCTCCACCTTCTTATATTGTTTTTCTGAAAGTTCATGAAGACTGTAGAAAAGCGGACCCTCGACGTTCCAGTGAAGCCCCTGAAGATTGAAGCTCAGGCGAAACGCGTCGGCCAATACATCGCCGAGCTCTTTGGCGATCGCCTTACGCTGCTCGAGTCTTACTCCGAGTTCAGGTTTCAAATCAGTGATTTTGTTTTGTAACGCTTCTTGCGTCATTTGGTCCTCCTTGTGAGACAACGCGGTAAACCCTAACACAACTGTTGCGTTTCCGCAATTATTGCTCTAACATGCGCCCCAATTGCACAAGGAGGTTCACATGTCATTTGAATTGAAATCACTGCCATATGAGCAAGACGCGCTCGAACCGCATATCTCGGCGAAGACACTTTCCTATCATTACGGGAAACATCATGCCGGCTATGTGAAAAAGCTGAATAACGCGATTGAAGGTACGGACTACGCCGGCCTCGACCTCGAAGACGTTATTAAGAAGTCACATGCTGAAAAGAACGCATCGGTCTTTAACAACGCGGCCCAGGTCTATAATCACGACCGCTATTGGGAAAGCATGTCGCCCGCGCCGTCAGGAAAGCCGAGTGGCGATTTTCTGAAGGCAATCGAAGACAGCTTCGGAAGCTTTGACAAGATGGTCGACGAATTGAAGTCGTCCGCCGCGTCGCTGTTCGGGAGTGGTTGGGTCTGGCTTGCGATGGAAGATGGCAAGCTCAGCATCGTCGGCACATCAAACGCCGAAACGCCGATCGCCGAAGGCACGGAAGCACTGCTGACGATCGACGTTTGGGAACACGCCTACTATCTCGACTTCCAGAATGACCGTCCGAGCTACATCGACGTGTATTTCGACAAGCTGGTCGACTGGGGCCAGGCCGAGAAGGTCTTCAACAAACTCAACGGCTAATCGTTTCGGAGCGTCAATATGCAGGCCAAGATGGATAACGCCGTTGCAGCGGCTGGCGAACTGGGCCAGGCGGGAATAGCCTACGTCATGCAAACCGATGTCTGGGTGCAGCTCCTGACAATCGCACTGATGTTCGGCATCTCGGTCATCCTGTCTCGGCTCGTCGAGCCCGCTCTGGAAGAACGGGCACGTCGCATCAGCGGCATGCCCGGCCTTTTACGCGTCATCATCGCGTTTCTAAGGCGCTTCGAGTGGCTGTTCTTCATTATTTTTCTAGGCGCCGCTTACTCGCTCTCGTCAAACCTCGGCTGGCCAGGCCGAAATAACATCATCTACGCAGTCGGGCTGCTTTCCGCCGCCTGGCTTTTCATTTCGGTGATTTCGCGAACGATCCGTAGCAGGACGACGCGAAAAATCTTCGCGTTCGCTGCGTGGCTTTATGTTGCGGCAGCGATCCTGGGCATCGTCGACGATGCTGCAGGGGTGATGGAAGGGGCCAGTATCAGTGTCGGCGAGAGCTCGATCAACGCGCTCGACGTCGTCCAGTTCGTATTCGTTGTCGGCCTCACACTCTGGCTGGCGTTCAAGCTCGGTAACTTTTTTGAACGACGCATTCAGGGCGTCGACGAGCTGACCCCCTCACTTCGCGTACTGCTCGGTAAAGTCACGCGCATTGCACTCATCGTCTTCGCCGGACTGATTACGGTCTCCGGCCTCGGCATTGACCTGACGGCTCTGACCGTTCTCTCGGGTGCCGTTGGTGTCGGCATCGGCTTTGGCCTGCAGAAAGTCGTCTCCAACTTCATCTCCGGCATCATCATTCTGCTCGACCAATCCATCAAACCCGGCGATACGATCTCGCTCGGTGACACATTCGGCTGGATTCGCGAGCTGCGTGCTCGCTTCGTCTCGGTCGTCACACGCGATGGACGCGAGTTCCTGATCCCAAACGAGGACTTCATCACGCACGAGGTCATCAACTGGTCGTTCTCAGATAAGTATGTCCGTCTGGACGTTGACTTCGGCGTTTCCTACGACTCCGATCCGGACACCGTGACGCAACTTGCGATTGAAGCCGCAAAAACCGTCGACCGCGTTGACGCTGCACAGCGCGACCCCGTCTGCTGGATGACCGAATTCGGCGACTCGTCGGTCAATTTCAAACTCCGATTCTGGATCGCTGACCCGCAGCAGGGTCTCACCAACATCCGCGGCAAAGTCCTGCGCGCGCTCTGGTACACGTTTAAAGAGAACGGTATCGGAATACCGTTCCCGCACCGCGAGGTCATCTTCCGCAACACGCTGAAAACTGAATCCGTCTCCTGATTCCCATGATCAAAGATCTAAGTATTGACGAGAAATCACAACTTCTGGCGCTGGATGCGGCGTTAAGGTTCGCCCGCGCTCAATTGTCTCCGGATATTTCTGCACAGAGACTCCTGATCCTGATTTGCGTATTCTTCAATGAAGGATTGAGCCAGAAGGAGTTGTTGTCGAAGCTCGACTCAACGTCCATCACGGCTCTGTCCAGAAACCTGGCAGAAATGTCGGCGTGGACGCCCCGCAAAGTTGAGGGTCCCGGGCTGGTAGAATTGCGCGCGGACCGCATGAATCTCCGGATCAAGCGGGTGTACCTCACGAACAAGGGCAACCGGTTCGTCCGACGTTGGTTGAAAGCCGCTGCAAAAGCAGCGTGATGCCAGAATTGCGCACTGAGCGCACCTGCCTGTGACGCCTCGGGGATCGTCGTCCGGGCCCAACCGGAGACGGTCGTTCGATGGAATACATCATCATTATCTGCGGCATCGCCGTTGCCGGATTCGTGTGCAGCTGGATTGCATGGCGGGTCCAGGTTCCGGCGATCCTGTTTTTGTTGTTTACGGGAATCCTGGTCGGTCCAATTCTCGGCTGGCTGCGACCGGACGAGCAATTAGGATCTCTGTTAACGCCGATCGTTTCCGTCGGCGTCGCGATCGTCCTGTTTGAAGGCAGCCTGACCCTAAAGCTTTCCGAGATTCGCGGACACGGCTCGGTGGTCCGCAACCTCGTCACGATCGGCGTTGTCGTCACCTGGTTCTCGGCGACGATGGCAGCGCACTACATCATGGACTGGGATCTCCTGCTGTCGGCGCTGTTTGGAGCGGTCCTCACCGTCAGCGGCCCAACTGTTGTGATGCCCCTGCTGCGCGCCGTCAGGCTTCAGCCAAAAGTGTCCAGCATCCTGCGCTGGGAATCGATTCTGATCGACCCGATCGGAGCGATCCTCGCACTGCTCGTTTACGACGTCATCCTGGCGACCCAGACTGACGCGAGTTTTCTGCATGTCGCGTTCACGGTCGGCAAGCTTCTCCTGCTTGGAACTCTGATCGGCGTCGGGTTCGGTCAGGCCTACGGTGTGGCAATTCGTCGACGCTGGATACCGGATTTTCTGCGCGACTATTCTGCCCTCGCCGCCGTGCTCGCTGCGTTCGCGCTATCGGAATACGTACAGGCCGAGGCGGGCTTCCTCGCTGTCACCATCATGGGCGTCTGGTTGGCGAACATGAAAGACGTCGATCTTGAAGATGTCCTGAGCTTCAAGGAGAGCATGACGTTGCTCCTGATCGGCGGGCTCTTCATCCTGCTTGCCGCGCGGCTCGACATCGAGGCGCTGACGGCGATCAGCACGGGCGGCCTTATCATCCTGGTCCTCCTGCAGCTCCTCGCCGGTCCGGCACGAGCACTGATCTCGTCCATCGGCGGCGACATTTCGCTTCGGGAGATTCTGTATGTCGGCTGGGTATTTCCGCGCGGTATCGTCGCTGCGGCAGTCTCGTCACTTTTCGCGCTGAAGCTCGACAAGATCGGCTACCCCGGCGCTGATGCGCTCGTTCCGCTGGTTTTCATCATGATCATCGGAACAGTGGTGCTGCAAAGCATCACTGCCAAACCGGTCGCGAACCTGCTCAAGGTCGCTGAACCGGACCCCACGGGCATCCTGATCGTGGGATCAAATCTTCTTGGGCGCACTCTCGCAAAAGCGATCCAGGACACCGGCCTGAGCGTACGCGTCGCGGATCGCCACTACGCCGGAATCCGCGAGGCGCGGATGATGGGTCTGCCGGTGTTCTACGGCAGTCCGGTCTCCACTTATGCCGACGAAAATCTATCGACCGCGGGAATCGGCAACCTGATCGCCATGTCGCGGCAGCCCGGGTTGAACGAACTCGCCTGTGTACGCTATGCGCGGATGTTCGGGCGCAACCACGTCTTCGTCATCAGTACGACGCGGGAACAGGGGCACGCCAAACACAGCGTCAGCGGTGAGGTCCAGGGACGCAGGCTGTTTGACGGTGAAATCCGCATCGATGAACTGATCTCGGCGATCAAGTCGGGCGCGACGATGAAAAAGACGGTCTTAAGCGACGAGTACGGAATCGACGAATACAAGGCCGAAAATCCGGACACGCTGATCATGTTTGCCATCGATAAGGACGGTGACCTGCGGCTGCCAGTCACTGACGAGGAGTTTGAACCTCAGCCCGGGTGGACGATAATGGCGCTGACCGGAATAAAACGTGATGCCGACTGAAATGCCCGACCAAGAGCATTCCTATCTTCACTGCCTGAAACTCGACGGCGAAGGTGGCGCAGTTGCGTGCGACCGCAGCGAATTGAGCTCGCCGCCCGAGTCAGGCTTCGTCTGGCTTCACACGGATATCGATGACGACGAGAGCCGCAACTGGATCGCGGAAAACACCGAGCTGGACACACCGACTGTCGACGCGTTGTTCGAGAACGAGACGCGCCCGCGGTCGTACATCACTGACGATGGCCTGCTGGTGGTTCTGCGCGGGGTCAACACGAACCCGGGGCAGGACCCGGAAGACATGGTCGCGATTCGTATCTGGATCCAAAAGAATCGTGTGATCTCGACCCGCCGCCGCCGGTTGCTCGCGATCACCGACATGCGGACAGACATCGACAACGGCGTCGGCCCGGAAACGACCGGACAGTTCTTGTACAGGTTGGTCGGCCGGCTCGCGGATCGAATCGGTACGTTCGTGAACGGCATTGAAGAAGGCGTGCAGTCAGCCGAGGACACCCTGTCGTCGGTCTCGCAAACAGAGTTCCGACAAAACATCTCCGGGTTAAGACGCCAGATCGCGTCGGTGCGGCGCTTCCTCGCACCCCAGCGTGAGGCGCTCGAACGCCTGTATCGCAATCCGGGTCAGCTACTCTCTTCCACCGAGGCCTACGAGCTCCGCGACGAAGTCGATCGATTTACCCGCTACATTGAGGACCTTGAGCTCGCGCGAGAACGCACCGTCGTTATCCGTGAGGAATTTCTGGGACAACTGGCCCAGGAACAGAACTCGCGGATGTACGTCCTGTCCATTATCACGGCGATCTTTTTGCCAATGACATTTGTGACAGGTCTTCTGGGGATGAACGTTGGCGGACTCCCCGGTCTGGAAAATCCGAAAGGCTTTCTGGCTGCTGTCGTCGTCATGATTTCCGCGACCGTCATTCTGCTCACGATCTTCCGCCTGAAGAAATGGCTGTAACGCAATGCAGACAGGGTTTATTCAATGGTGTTGACCAGGCACATTCGGTGCGTTTGGTTCCTGCTGCTTGCCCTGCCTTCAACTGCTGCGTCTGAACTGAACATTACCGGCGTCGAAGACGCGCTGAAGCAGAACATCGAGCTTTTCGTCGCGCTGTCGAGCGAACCCTGCGACGCGGAACCCTGGCGCATCCAGCGCCGAT
>CAWUHY010000006.1:0-41357 GCA_963922215.1 uncultured Gammaproteobacteria bacterium
TCGAGCGCTTTAAATCGAGGTCCGTCGTGCATGCCCGGATCGCTGAGTGTCGCAACAATAAATGACGGGAGCCGCGCCTGCGCGTACCGGTTGCAGATGCCAACGGCAAACCGTGGAGGCAGCGTCGTCCCATCTCCTGCACGGTAAAATTGAGACACTGATGTTGGCGGCATTCTGACTCGGCGCGTATGGTTGGATTCTCTTTTTCCACACGCAACGAGGAAAAACTCGTGACTATTCATCGACTCGTCTTTGCAGGCCTATTATGCGTCCTGTCTTTTTCTTCGCTCGCGCAGGAGCAGGCCGATACGGAAATGACCGAGGCTCAGCGCATCTACGACAGCCTGAACTGGACCCCGGGTCCGGGGACTTTCGACGTGACGCCGAAAGCGACGATCGATCTGCCAGAGGGCTACGATCGCCTGGACGCAGCCGACACCAAGAAGCTGATGGAGCTCTATGAGAATCCGTCCTCTTTCAATGAGTACTACGTTGCTCCCGTCGACGAACGCTGGTTCGCCATATTCGCCTACGAAGACACCGGTTACATTGAAGACGATGAGGCGATTGACGCCGCCGAGCTGCTGGAATCTATTCGTCAGGCGACAGAAGCGGGCAACCGCGAACGTCGCGACCGCGGCTGGGCAGAAATGAGCGTCGTCGGCTGGCAGTACGAGCCGTTTTATTCCGACACGACGAATCGACTGTCGTGGGCCATACTCGCCGAGAGCGGCGGGCAACAGCTCGTCAACTACAACACGCGCCTGCTCGGTCGCACCGGTGTTATTTCAGCCGTGCTCGTGGCCGACCAGGAAACGCTTGACCAGTCCGTGCAGGAATTCGAACAGCTACTCGAACGCTTCGAGTACAAACCGGGTAATACTTACGCCGAATACAAGCCTGGAGACAAAACGGCCGCCTACGGGCTCGCGGCGTTGATCACCGGCGGTGCGGCTGTCGCCGTTGCAAAGGGCGCGGGCAAGGGCGTGTTCAAGATGATCGGGCTCGGGATTCTTGCCTTTTTCGCGCTTCTGGGTGGCAAGATCAAGCGTATGTTCAGCTCCAAGAAAGAGTGATCGACGCGCTGGCAGCAAACGCTGATGTGCTGGTTTTTGGTCTTGCTGTTCTGCTCTATCTGACCGACCTCGGCCGGCTGCTTTACGCCAACGAGGTGCTCTTCTGCGGCAGCGGCAGGCTGCGTCCGCTGTTGCCGCGGCAGGGCTTTCGGTTTCTCGGGCGTTTCGCCGTGTTTCCGCGTTTTCTCGATCCGGGCACCGTTACTCTCGCGTTCACTTGGCCGTCTGCATCGATGGACGCATCCGGAATCGAAGAAACACTCGCCAGACATCGCGACCAACTTGCCGACCCCCGACTCGCGTGCCGCCTGCTCCTGCCGCTGATTTTCGTTGGCGTGCCAGTCGTCTACGCGATGCCGAACAACGCGATTCCGCTGCTCGTCACGCTCGCAATGATCTACTTCAAAATCCTCGTCCTGATTGCCTGGCTGTTCTGGTCCCGCAAACGACTAAACCTGCCGATGCGCGCCTGCGTGATGTGGGCCTTTGAATCGCTGGTCTGCATTCCTTACGCGATCAATCTCCACCGTAAGCTGAGTGCACATCTTCTGGCGCAGATTCGCCTTGATGTGCTGGATGCGGGTCGCGAGCTGCTGGCGCCGAACGATTTCAAGCGTCTTGCGACTGACCTCGCGACAGCCATCAACGACGACCGAATGAACTTGGAAGCATCAGAGACCGCGACGAAGTTTCGGAAGAGGGTGTGGGAGGCGGCCGAACTGTAGCTGACAGGTTTGCGGTGAGACTGGTAGACGCCGGTCCCCTATAATCGCGCGCCTGATGCTCGCTCTCACCAACATCGCGCTACGCCGCGGCCGCAAGGTCTTATTCGAAGGTGCCACCGTCCAGATTCATGCGGGGCAGCGCATGGGCGTTATCGGTGCGAATGGTTCAGGAAAGTCTTCGCTTTTCGCGATGATCTTAAGCGAGTTGGAGCCGGACGATGGCGAGTTTTCCCGAGACGAACAAGCCGTCATCGCCCACGTCGCGCAGGAGAGCCCGCACGGGAGGATCTCTGCCGTCGACTACGTCATGGAAGGGGACCGTGAGCTGAGCCAGGTGCTCGACGAGATCGCCAAGAGCGAGGCCGACGGCAGCAAGAACGTGCACCAGCTTTACGAGCGCATGGACGCGATTGACGGCTACACCGCAGAGTCGCGAGCCTCCCGGCTGCTGCACGGACTTGGTTTCGCACCTGACGAATACAAAAAGTCGGTCGAGGATTTTTCGGGTGGCTGGCGGATGCGGCTGAATCTCGCTCGCGCGCTGATGTGCCGGTCCGACATTCTGCTGCTCGACGAGCCGACCAACCACCTCGACCTGCCGGCAATTCTGTGGCTTGAGCGCTGGTTGAAATCCTATGAAGGAATTCTGCTCGTTATCTCGCACGACCGGGATTTCCTCGACGCGGTCTGCACGCGCATTGCACACATTGAAAAGAACCAGCTGCGGCTCTTCACCGGTAACTACAGCGACTTCGAGAAGCTTCGCTCCGCGCAACTCGCGCTACAGCAGGCGATGTACGCGAAGCAGCAAAAACAGGTCAAACACCTGCAGAGCTTTGTTGATCGATTCCGCTACAAAGCGTCGAAGGCGAAGCAGGCGCAGAGCCGACTGAAGATGATCGAGCGCATGGAGCGCATCGCCCCCGCGCATGTCGATTCCGAGTTCAGTTTTCATTTCATCGAGCCGGATAAACAGCCACAGCACCTGCTCGGCCTGCGCGACGCCGCCGTCGGCTACGGTGAGACAGTTGTGCTCGACGATGTCACGCTGTCGTTGTCAGCGGGCGATCGAATCGGCTTGCTCGGCGTTAACGGTGCCGGCAAGTCCACGCTCGTGAAGGCGCTGTCGACCGGCAGCACGCTGCTTCGCGGCGACAGGACGCTGAGTAAGGAAACGAAGATCGGCTACTTCGCGCAGCATCAGCTCGAACTCCTGAACATGGAGCAGAGCCCGATTGATCATCTGCGCGCCGTCGCGCCCGACGATCGCGAGCAGGACCATCGCAACTACCTTGGGCGGTTCGCGTTCGGCGGCGAACGTATTTTCGAACCGGTCAAGCCGTTCTCGGGCGGCGAAAAAGCGCGGCTCGCGCTTGCGCTTATGATTCGGCAGGGGCCAAACCTGCTGCTACTCGATGAACCGACGAATCACCTGGACCTCGAGATGCGGCAGGCCTTGAGCGTTGCATTGATCGAATACTCCGGCGCGCTCGTCGTTATCTCTCATGACCGCCATTTGTTGCGCAGTGCCTGTGACGAGCTGCTCATCGTCCACGACGGCATCGTCGATCGCTTTACCGAAAGCCTCGACGACTATCCGGCCTGGCTGAAAGCACGGGAGGAGGCCGCCACGGCAACGGAACAAAAATGGCAGGACGCGCCAACGAAGTCCGTTAGCAAGAAACAGTTGCGTCAGGAACAGGCGGAGGAGCGCAAACGACTCAAACCGCTGCGGGACAAGGTCGCGGCCATCGAGAAGGAACTCGCGAGCTCGCGGAAGAAACTGGAAGGCCTCGAAGCGGAACTCGCCGACGAGGCCATTTATTCGGATCAGACCAGAAAGGACGAACTGCAGACGCTGTTCAAGAACCAGGCGGACCTCAAGAGCACAATCGAAACGCTGGAATGGGACTGGCTTGATGCGAGCGAGCGGCTCGAGAACGCGGGTTCATGACGACGACGCAAACTGATTGTCTTGTGCGGATCGACAGTTTGCGATTCCTGTCAAATTTGTGCGCTGCCATGCCACGCGTTAGTGTGTTCTCGCTTAAACAAGACAGAAACAGGCTATGAATCTCGAAAAAGCACTGAAAGACCCCGCGAGCGAATTCGACTCGCCGGACGACGTCTTGAACGCCGATCTGTCCGTCGAGCAGAAGCGCGACATCCTCAGCCAATGGAAGAGGGATGCGGAGTTGCTCGCCGAAGCTGCGGCGGAGAACATGGCTGGCGGCGAGCCAAACATGCTGCACCGTGTTGCGATCGCGCTTGGCAAACTCGACGAGTAGCCCTTTTCCGGAGCCCACCGCATGATCCAGGAAGTCATTGACCGCCTGAACGTTCAGGACCTGCTGACCAACTTCGTCGCCGGCTTCATGGCGTTTTTGCCCGGCCTCTTTGCAGCGATCATCATCATTATCGTTGCATACATCCTTTCTCGAGGTATCCGCGCCGTATTCCGCAAGGCGCTGCAAAAAGCCCAGTTCGAAGAGGTGTTGATCGGCCTTCTGGTCGACACGGTGTTGCACTACATCATTATTATCCTCGGCTTCCTGATGGCGCTGTCGCAGCTCGGTGTCAACGTCACGGCAGCGCTGGCCGGTGTCGGCGTCGCCGGTATCGCAATCGGCTTTGCGGCCCAGGATTCCGTCGCCAACGTGATTTCAGGGATTCTCATCTTTTGGGACAAGCCATTCGAAGTTGGCGACTGGATCGAGACTGAAGGCCAGTACGGGAAGGTGACGAACATCACGTTGCGTACCACACGCATTCGGACACCGACAAACACTTATATCGTCGTCCCCAATAAACGCATCATCGACGAAGTACTGGAGAACTACAGCAAGCACGGCGAAGTGCGCGTCGATGCAGTCATCGGCATCGCGTACAAGGAAGACATCGGCAAAGCAAAGGATGTCCTGCTGAAGGCTGCAAAGTCTCTGGACGGCGTCCTGGACTCGCCGGCGCCCGATGTCGTCGTGGACGAACTGGCGGGATCGAGCGTCAATCTGAAAACGCGCGTCTGGATTGAAAAGCCGGAGAAGTTGAAGGGCATCTACTTCAAATTGAACGAGGCAATGAAACTCGCGCTCGACGATGCGGGTATCGAGATTCCGTTCCCGCACACGCAGCTGATTGTCGACACCGTCGAAGATCGCGTCTGGGAGGGCGCGAAGAAGCTGTCTGCATCCGACGGTTAGCGCCGGGTCCTGCAACTTCTTGTAACGGCGCGGCAGGAGCGATCGTGACGCGTCTCTGCGCTGGTAAACTGCAGGAATGGAATACGCTGCTACAAACTCCGAAGTGACGGTCTGGTATGACAGCGCCTGCCCGCTCTGCGTCCGCGAGATCGCGCTCATGCGCAAGCTGGACACGCGGGACGCGATCGAGTTTGTCGATATTCTCGGGAAAGAAGGCTGTCCGATCGACCGCAAGAAACTGCTCGCGCGTTTCCACGCCCGGGAAGCGGGCGGTCCGATCGTTTCCGGTGCCGCCGCCTTCGCAGCGATGTGGCGGGCGATTCCGCGTCTACGCTGGCTCGGACGGCTTGCACGTTACCGGCCGGTCCTCTGGCTTCTCGAGGGTTTCTACCGCGTTTTTCTCCTGATCCGGCCCGCTCTGCAGAACGTTGTGCGCCGACTTGTCGCGTCGTAAAAAGAGGCTGATGGCCTCAAGCTCTATCACCGTTTCGAAAATCCAGGCCCTTCCGGGCTGATATTGCCTAATTTGAGTTCTCTCGGATTGCTGCTGCACGTTGTTCCATTTTAGCAGCGTCGTCTTCAAGTCCGAGGTGCCGGGCAAGGGATGCCTTGCGCTCGAGGGCACCCGCGATGTAGGGATGGTCGTTTCCGAGGACGTTTTCCCGAATCTCGATGCAACGACCAAACGAATGAAACGCCGCTTCGTGATTGTTTTCCGCTTCCTGTAGCCGACCTAGATTGCAGAAACTGGTTGCTACCTCCTCGTGTTCTTCACCGAGGACGTTCATCCGGATTTTCAAAGATTCCTCGATCTTCGGCCGTGCTTCGTCGTAGAGGCCCATCTCAATCAGGAGGAATCCGAGATTGTTCATAACACTGGCGGTATTGCGATGTTCCCGACCAAGCGTGTGTTCCAGGTTGGCAAGTTCCCGTTCAAACATCGGTCGTGCTGCTTCGAAGTCGCCAAGATTGTAATTCAGTATGGCGAGGCTGTTGACGACGTAGGAGACTTCCGGATGTCCAGGGTCCAACGACCGGTCATAGACCTTGAGCGCCTCCTCGTAGGCACGCCTTGCCGCGTCAAAGTCCTGCGTACTCCAGTACGCCATGCCGGTATTACGCAGAACCCGTGCCATCTCGGGATCGTTCGAATAGCCGGCAGTCTCGAGTCGATCCCGGGCTGTTTGCAGTGCGGCGAGTGATTCAGCGTTGTTGGCGAGCGTATCGTGTATGCCGCCGATACTTCGATAAAGAATGGCAAGCCATCGCGCATCGTCTTCCTGCTCCGCATAGACGATAGCCTCGTCATAGATCGCGAGCGCCTCTTCGTGTCTTCCCGCAAGATTTTTCACTCCAGCTAAACCAGACAGTGTTTCGGATAGCTGCCTTGGTGTGGTTGTCTCCAGGGATCGACGAATTTCAAGCGCCTGTTCGAACAGTGTTTCGGCATCCTCGAGAAGGCCAAGCTGAGCATAGACCTTGCCCATCTCCGCCATCAGGCGGCTTTGAACTTCAGGCTCGTTGTCGAGTTCGTCCCGTATTTTCTCGACGCCTCGATCCAGGACTTCTCTCGCCGTGACGGAATTGACTTCACGCTCACTCGGTGCCGACATGTTGAAAAGCCCGGCTAGAAAGTCTGCTACCTCTTCTGATGTGCGCGCCTCTGCCTGCGCGAGCGCTTTGGCCTCTCGTGCCTGAAGAAAAGCATAGGTTGCCGTCGCGAACCCAATGAGAAGCGATAACAGGATCGCTGTCGCGGCGCCGACACCAAACGTGTGCCGGCGGACAAATTTTTCGACACGATAGGCGGCCGACGGAGGGCCCGCCGTAACGGGCTCGTGCCGCATGTGACGTAGCACATCAGCAGCCAGCTCCGACGGCGACGAGTAGCGTCTGTCGGGCATCTTTTCCATCGCGCGCATCGTGATCCAATCGAGATCGCCTCGCAGCAAACGGACGAGTGACCGCGCATCAGTCCGTCTCTTGGCCGCGAGGTCTTCCACGTTGGCGTTCAGCGTTGTGAGCCGCGCGCTTGGCCGGGTCGGTTCGTCCTGCATGATGCGCCGGCGGATCTCATCGTAGCCTGCCCGGCGCAGCTCCTTCGCATCGAAGGGCAGTGCGCCGACCAATAATTCAAATAGCAACACGCCGAGCGAATACACGTCTGTGCGTGTGTCAATGTCACGCTCGGACAGTCCGGCTTGTTCGGGGCTCATGTACTCCGGAGTGCCGATGAGCATCCCGATCTGTGTGAAAAGAGTTTCTTCCGTGGCGCGCTGCGCCGTCGCTTTGGCTATGCCGAAGTCGATAATTTTCGGCGTCGGCTTGCCATCTTCCTGCGCGACAAGCACGTTGGTCGGCTTCAGATCTCGGTGAACAATTCCTTTCTGGTGGGCATGTTGCACACCCGCACAAACATCAAGAAACAGGCGGAGGCGTTCTTCGGTATTGAGGCATTGCTTGTCACAGAATTCCGTTATCGGCAGCCCATCGATGTATTCCATGACGAAGAAGGGGCGTCCGCTGTCGGTCGCGCCCGCATCTATCACTTGCGCTACGTTCGGGTGGTTCATCTTTGCGAGCGCCTGGCGTTCCGATTCGAAACGAGCAACGACCTGACGAGTATCCATGCCGAGACGGATAAGCTTCAGCGCGACTTGTCGTTCAAGTCGCGGTTGCTCGGCAAGATAGACGATTCCCATGCCTCCTTCGCCGAGCACGCTGGTGAGCTTGTAAGGTCCGATCGTTTCACCGACGAGGCTTGCTGCATCGAGGTTTTCGATGGCATCGAATCCACGACGCATCAGTGTGGCCTGGGCATCCTCAGAGTGCGCGGACAGTAATTCCAGAACTTCGTCGCGGAGGGCGGAATCGTCTGCAGCCTGGGCCTCCACAAATGCGCGGCGCTGGTCATCCGGCACATCCAGCGCCGCGTGAAACAGGTCCCAGAGTTGCTCCCAGTTCGCGGACACTATTGCTGTTCTCTTTTGAGCTGCAAGCGCAGCCAGGCCTGTGCTGCGGTCCAGTGCCGATTGACGGTGCGCGGGGACAGATCCAGCGCATCTGCTGTCTCTTGCACGCTAAAACCCACAAAGAATCTGAGCTTCACAACATTGGCCATCGGCTCGTCGTTTTCGGCAAGCCGGTCGAGCAGTTCGTCCCATTCGATGAGACGAGACACATCGTCCATTCCAGGCGTGTTGAATTGGTCGAACTCGGTACGACGCAGTTCGCCGCCGTGCTTAACGGCCGCATAGCGTCGAGCGCGCTCGATCATGATACGCCGCATCGTTTCTGCCGCCGCCGCGAAAAAATGACGACGGTTCTCCCATTCCTTTTCATCCCCTACGAGCCGGAGGTAGGCCTCGTGAACCAGCGCGGTTGCCTGCAAGGTTTGTCCCGGGGGTTCGCGTTGAATTCGTGCCCGCGCGAGCTTGCGCAACTCGTCGTACACGAGTGGCAGGAGTTCGTCTGACGCGCCGCGTTCGCCGCGCGCTGCGGCGTCAATCAGGCCTGTAACGTCGAATCGTGACACGCGCCCCTGCACTGACCCCCTGAAAGCCCATTTTTAACCGCCAATCATTGACTTGCAAGACGTGCGCCTCATCCGCTGGCGCGATCCGTCGCGGTTTATCGCATTGATCAATGGACACAACAAATATCGAAGGGAGATCCGCGATGTCATCGTTAACTTCACTCCATATTCAATCGCCCCGTTGCATCAAGCACTTTTTACGCTGCATATTCTTGCTGAGCGCTGCTCTGATTTTCGCTTCGGCGCAGGCTGAGACTTATAGCTACGATGAAGCAGGCCGGCTGGCCAGCGTCCAGTTTCAAGACGGTTCACGCGCCTCCTATTCGTACGATTTGAACGGCAATCTTCTGACCGTCGCAAAAGCGATCGGCCCTCAGCCGCCTGACGGCACTATCGACACCCCGACCAGCGACGTAACGATTTCGGAGGGCGGCAGCGTCAACTTTACCGGTACGGGAACGGATCCGGACGGTGCGACGCCGCTAAGCTTTCGCTGGGATTTTGACGGAGCGGCGCCTGACTCGACAGATGAGGACCCGGGTGATGTGACGTTTGCGACGGCCGGCACTTACACGGTCGAATTTTTCGTCACGGACGCGACGATGCTGACCGATCCGACGCCACCCAGCCGGATCATCACCGTTCAGGCGGCGACATCTTCACAACCGCCTGATGGACAGATCGATACGCCGAGCGGCAACGTGACGATTGAGGTCGGAGGCAGCGTCAACTTTACAGGCTCAGGCTCAGACCCGGATGCCGAACTGCCGCTCGCGTACCGCTGGACCTTTGGCGGCGCCGCCGCCGATGCCAATGTCGAGGACCCGGGCGATATCACCTTTTCTGCCAGCGGTACTTACGTTGTCACGCTGTTCGTGACAGATGCTGCTGGCCTGACGGATCCCACGCCGCCGACGCGCACGATTACCGTCAACGCAGCCGGCAGCGGCGGCGGTTCAGGCGGAAACAGCGCTGGGGGTGGTGGCTCAGGTGCCGGAAGTACCGGTTGGTTCCTGCTTGCCGTGCTTGGCCTGTTCGCGTGCCGCCGTATCCCCAGGCTTTTACCCATCACTCTCGTTCTGCTGCCCTTGCATGCGGTACACGCGCAGTCATGGATTGAGATGGACAGCGGCACTACAGTCGATCTGTATGACGTCTGGGGTTCGGCAAGCGACGACGTATACGCGGTCGGAGCCAACGGCACGATTCTGCGTTTCGACGGTACATCCTGGCAGTCAATGGTATCGGGAACGACCGAGACATTGACAGCGATATACGGCTATGGGCCGAACGACATCTACGCGGCCGGCAACAATCTCACGCTGCTTCGTTTCGATGGTTCCAGCTGGGCGCCGTTTGCCGGACCGGCAGACGCCACCGGGGGTTACGCAGACGTCTGGTCTGCGGGGGCGGGGGAAAATCTCTGGTTGCTCGCCGGCAGGCGAGCCTGGTACTGGGACGGTTCCGTCTGGACGGTGCAGGGATTCCGGGACAATCTGAATGTCTCGCTGACGCCGAATGCCGCGATGAATGGCATCGGCGGAACAGCAGCTTCCATCATCACTGCATCGCGACCAACGGGCGGCACAGATCAGGTCGACGGGGGTGTGTTTGCGAATTTCCGGAACGTGGGTCGCTATGACACGAACGCTGTCTTTGCCGTCGACGACACGGATATCTTCGTCGTAGGCGCACAGTCACGGCGCTTCCAGGGCGACAATATTCGCACGACCTCGCAGTGGCGGAACATCAACATCATGAGCGAGGCAAACGACGTCTGGGGAACGTCTGCTTCAAACGTCTATGCGGTCGGGGTCGGGGCGACCAACATTCGCGGTCGAATCGCGCATTACGACGGCAACGCAACCGACACGTGGACGACCGTGCTCGAGCGACCGTTCGACGACCTGCGGGGCATGGCGGGTTTCGGCGATTTCGACATCTTCGTGGTCGGTTTCAACGGCACCATCCTGCGTCTGGTTGAAGACGAGCCACCGCAGACGGCCGCGAATTTTCCAGCATCCGGCTGGCTGAGCGACTTTGTCAACGCCTACACCGGCGAGCTCGTTTTGTACCAGGTCGATATCACAGTGGAATCCTGCACGCCTCTGACGTTCGGGCGCTACTACGCATCGAACATCACGCCGCCCGGCCAGGGCAGCAGCGCGCCGCTGGGTCCCAACTGGCGCCATACGTTCCAATGGGAACTCCAATCTGACGGTTCAACGGCGACGATAACGACGCCGAAAGGGCGTGACGTTGCTTTCACCCGGGGCGCGACATCCTGGACCGCTGACGATCCGCTCGATTCGGATTTTGTGTTGATCGACGACACGGCAAGCAATCGGACTGTTCTGCTTGACAAGAATACCGACTCGTTTTACGGCTTCAACGTCACCACGCTCCGGCTCGAAGTCATCGAGGATCGCGCGGGCAATCGTTTGACACTTCAGTGGGACAGCCCGACGGGCAATCTGCTGGCCGTCACCGATCTGCAGAACACGCTGTTCTTCAGCTACAACTTCAATCAGCTGGTCGCGGTAACGATCGGCGTCGGTGCAACTGAAACCACCTTCGACTACGGTTACGAAAACGGACACCTGAAAACAGTCACCGACCCGCTTGGTAACGTGACGACCTTCAATTACGACTCGCCGGTCGAAGACTCTTACATCACGTCGATCACGCTTCCTGAAGGCAATACGCCTTACACCTGGCAATATGCGGCGGACGGCCGCGTTCAGCAGCAGCAGGATGCCTACAACAACGTCTGGACGGCGGGTTACCAGAGTGGCACGACTCCGGCGAGTTTCGCAGCGCCGGACGGATCTGCCCTGCGGATCTCGCATGACGACAAGGGACAGGCTGTCGCAGTGATCAACGGAGAGGACGAGCGCTTCGATTTTGCGTACACCGGCATCGGACGCGTCGTAAGCATGACGTCGCCGGACGGAGACCGCGTGACGTACGCCTACGACCCGACGAGCGGCAACCTTGCAGGTCAGACGTCGCCAAGCGGTCGCATGATGAGTGCTTCGCAGATTCCCGTGCAAACCGTCTACGGCCAGACTTTCTACGACGCCGAAACCATCACCCAGCCTGACGGAAATACCATTCGCTACGAGTACGACGCAAACGGTTTACGGACGGCGATGATCGATCAGGCCAATCGGCGATGGGAGTATGAATACGACAGCAACGGTCACATGACTGCGACGGTGTCTCCCAACGGCGGCCGCTACGAGATTGAACGTAGCGCAAGTTGCCAGGTGACCGCCGTGCGTGACCCCGATGGTCGGCGTACACAATACGTTCGCGACAATCTGAATCGCGAAGTTGCGGTCATTCAACCCAACGGCGAGAACTTCCAGAAAACCTGGGACCTCAATGGCCGTCTGACAAGCAGAACGACGGCGAATGGTGATGTCACGACGTTCAACTACGACGCCAACGGCAACCGACGCACCATTGTCTCGCCTGACGGGTCGACCATCACCACCCGCTACGACCTGATGGACCGCGTTCTTGAGCTCGAAAGTCCCGCCGGAGACATTTACGACACGACATACGATGCGCTCGGACGCGTTGCAGAAGTCAGCGGTCCGGAGGGCTATCGCGGCAATGTGACGTACGACGGCGCCGACCGCGCGAAGTCATTCTCGCTCGGTGGACGAACACCGCTGATGGTGAATTACACGCCAACAGGAGCGATCGACTCGGTCGAACTGCCGGACGGACAGATGCTGGATCTGAATCGTTCGCCGCAGTCAGACGGCAATGTCGATTCCTACGTCCGGGGAGCCCGAAGCGCGCAAAAAGTCCGGGAAAGCAACGGTCGTCTCGGCGGCATTCAAACCGGCGGTGGCCAGCGTCTGGTCCGCACGGTATTCGATGAACTGGGTCGCCTGATCGAGCACACGCTCTACGACGATCTCCTGATTACGCAGATCGACTACAACACCATTGATCTGCCGACAGCGATTACCGATCCGAGTGGCAGTATCTGGAGTCGCGAGTGGTCACTTGCCGGGCGTCTCGAACGTACGACAGATCCGCTTGGTCGTGAAACGGTGTTTGGCTACGACGATCTCGGAGAGCTCGGCACGATCACCTATCCCGGCGGGCTGGGAACGCTGAACATCACGCGCGACGCCGCCGGTCGTGAAACGGGGCGCGACTATTCAGACGGCGTCAGCTTCCTGCACAGCTACGATGCGATGGGCAGACTGGAGGACACGAACGGTCTGTCAATGCGCTACAACGAGAATGGTGCAATTCGCGAGTCGAATGGCCTTGTCGTGCAGTATGACGGAGAGGACCGCCTGATCAGCATTGAAGTCGCGCCGGGGCGGGTCGTGACGTATCAGTACGACGACCGCGGAATGCTCACGGGCGTCAGTGACTGGAGCGGAAACGCAATGAATTTCAGCTCCACGACGCTTGGCAGTGTCGATGGAATTACGCGATCGAACGGCGTGTCGACGGCACTCAACTATGATGCGGCGGGTCGCTTGACCGACATCGTCGAGGCTGGCCGCATGACGATTTCCCGGACATTCGATGCGGCGGGCCGGCCGCTGACGTCGTCACGCAGCGTGCCGCGCCCGGCAGTCGTGTCGTCGCCGGAGTCGCAAGGCTACTCGTACGACGACGCGAGCCAGACGGAGCAGTTCAGCCATGACGCGCTGGGTCGTCGTCTGCAGGATGCCGAGCGCGCTTATTCGTGGAACCTCGCGGGCCGCGTCACCGGTTACGTCGAGGGCGGCCAGAGCGTCAATTTCCAGTACGACTCGGTCGGCTTCATGACCGGCCGCAACGACGCATCGGGAACGACCGAATACGTCTGGAACCTCGCGCTGGACCTTCCGTCGCCAACGGTCGAACGTCGTGGCGGAGTCGACCAGCGCTACTACGTCTATTCGCCGAACGGAAATCTTCTGTACAGCATCGCTCCGGATGGTTCGCGACTGTTCTATCACTACGACGAATTCGGAAACACGCTGTACCTTTCGAACGATGCCGGAGACGTTGTGGTGTCATACGCCTACACGCCGTACGGCGAGGTACTGGCGGAGCAGGGCAGCGTCGAGAATCCGTTCACCTTCATGGGGCAGCGCGGCGTCATGCGCCAGGGCAACAGCGATCTTTACTATGCCCGCGCACGCTTCTACGACGCATCGACCGCCCGCTTCCTGTCGCGTGACGCGGCTGAATCCACACATCCGAAACGGGTGAACCCCTACCAGTACGGAATGCAGAATCCACTCGTTTATCGCGATCCGACCGGCTTGTATCCCGAACAGAAAGAAGAAAGCTGGACACAGTGGATTCAGCGTAAGGCTTCAGAAACGCTGCCCGCCGCAGTTGTTGCGGGTGGTCTGGAGATTGCTTCTCACGTTGAGGCGAAATGGACACAAATCGCAAACGAAACAGCGGCGTACGCTGACGATCTGGGGAACAAAGTGATTTCGCGGATGATGCAGAATCGGCAGGCCGAGGAGGTACTGACGCGTCGTGGCAAGCTCTCCGTGTTTCACTCGGTCGCGATCAACGACGGCAACGCGAGAGATCTGCGGGCGCTGAGAGGAACCAGGACCGCGCTTGCGCAGGCGCAGATGTACGCGAAGGTCCTGAAGTTCGGCGTTGATGGGGTGTCCAATGTATTTGGGTTCATCACGGAAGACGCCGGCCAGTACACAACGGGGACGGCAACGAACATCGCATCGCGGGGCGCGATTGTCGGGGTCTCGATGTTGGCCGATCGCGTTCCGCACGTCGCACTGGTCAAGAAGATATCTGAAACGGTGGACATGCCCATCGAATGGGGCGTGCGAAAGGTCTACGGTTTGGACGGTGTGCGGCTCGGTCTCATCGAAGTGTTGTACACGCCATTTCGATTGGGAGGCGCAATCGTTGACGATGTCAGCCAGGGGAGGCGCCTGTTCGCGACCGGTTCAAGCCTGAATCGCGCTGTAGACCAGTTCAGCCGAACCGAGGACAACGTCGGAGCATTCAGCTACATGTTGGCCCATGCGCTCGAAGACGGCATTTCGATGCCGGAGAGTCTCAAGAGCGTTGGCAAAGATATCTACAAGGGCACCCAGATCGTCGGGGAGGGACTCGACGAGGGGCTGGGTTTGTCTGACAAACTCGCGCGCGTGTTCACGGCGCTCGGTTGGTAAGGGAGGTTGTCGGCCGGATCTGCGGATTCGGCCGACACGCCTGATCTTCTGTAACCGCGATGCCTGCTCGAATGCGTTGACCGGTACAAATCCGCTTCCAAACCATGTTCCATCTTGAGTTCGGGTCCGCCATTCAAATCCGTTATGGTGAGCAGCCGCACGCTTCGCTACAGTGCACTCTTTACTCCCTCGCAGGTTCTCAACACCATGACCAGACTTCTGATCTTCCTGACCGCCGTCGTCACGTTTCATGCGTCACACGCCGAGGACGCCGCACCGTTCGACGTCACAGCAATCACGCAGTTTGACGAACCTTGGGCGATGGCATTTCTGCCGGACGGCCGGATGCTCGTAACCGAAAAGAAAGGTCTGCTTCGGCTCGTCGGCCAGGACGGCCAGTCATTCGGCGCCGTCCGCGGCGTGCCCGACGTCGATTACGGCGGACAGGGTGGTCTCGGCGACGTTGTATTGCACCCGGACTTCGAGGACAACGGTCTTATCTATCTAAGCTATGCAGAGGCCGGTATCGGCGATACACGCGGAGCCGCGGTCGCGCGCGGCAAGCTCAACACGGACGGACGGCGCGCAGTCCTGACCGACGTCGAAGTGATCTGGCGCCAGTATCCGAAGATGGTTGGATTCGGCCACTACGGTCACCGCATGGTCTTCGACGACGAAGGCTATCTTTTCATCGCATCCGGCGATCGCCAGAAATTCACGCCCTCGCAGGACATGCAAAGCAATGTCGGCAAGATCGTCCGGCTGAACGACGACGGCTCCGTTCCTGCCGACAACCCGTTCGTTGATTACTACAGCGAAGATGCTTTCGTCGACGATATCGGTGTCTACCCGGAAATCTGGTCGACCGGCCATCGCAACCCGCTCGGGATTGCCTTCGACCTCGACGGCGGCCTCTGGGTTGCCGAGATGGGCCCTCGCCACGGCGACGAGCTGAACTACATCGTGCGCGAAGGCAATTACGGCTATCCGATCGTTTCGAACGGCGAACACTATGACGGACGTCCGATTCCCGATCATTCGACGCGGCCTGAATTCGATGCGCCGGCTATCTCGTGGACGCCCACAATCGCGCCGGGACACCTGATGACCTACACCGGCGATGCATTCGCGGACTGGAAAGGCGATCTATTCATCGCCGGCCTCGCATCAACCGCAATCCTGCACATCGCAGTCGACGGCGACTCTGCAGAGGAAGTCGCGCGCTACGACATGGGTGCGCGTATCCGCAGCGTTGTGCAGGGACCGGACGGCAACCTGTGGGTACTCGAAGACGAACGCGGCGACAGTGAAGGCAGGTTGTTGAAGCTCACACCCAAATAGTCGTCCGCGACGGGCTGCCGCAATGAAAACTGCGGCAGCCAACCACAGCGGCCGTTCACACGCGATCGCGCACCTGACAGCAAGCTGACAGTCGCGTTTCTGTCGTTCTCGCAGGCGCTATCTGCGGTGAGACTTCGCCCTCTCATTTGCCAAACAGGGCTACGTCATGGTTTCGATCGACAAGGATCACATCGCTTTTTCACTGCGCAACGGGCTTTACATGCCGTTCCTGTACAAGGGGCGGCAAGTTGTCGTGCACAACTCCAGCGTCAGTTTTCGCGAGAAGATCTGGGTTGATGACGACCTTGTCGTCAGTCGTCTGGGCTTTTCGATGGTCTCGACGAATGAAGTTCAGGTCGAAAACGACACGCTGGTTATCACCTTCGGCTATCGCGACGGCTTCGCCGAAATTTTCATGGTTGTGACGGTCGACGGCGAAGTCGTGCACGAGGTCAGCGAACGACTGCGCGAGAAAACGCCGACGAAGAAGCTGTTCCTCGGAATCGCGGCTGCCGGAGTGATCGGAGCGGTGCTCGGTTACGGGACAGGCTATCTCGCGAAAATCCTCTTCGGAGGCGCCTGATGCTGCTCGACTCCGACAGGCTCAAGTCGATGCGGCTGGACCGCGGCTGGACGCAGGAGCAGCTCGCGGAGCTGTGCGGCGTGTCGACCCGGACGATCCAGCGCATCGAAAAAACCGGTGTTGCGGGTCTGGAAACGACAAACGCGCTGGCTGCCATTCTGGAAACCGATCGCACTGAACTCTTGGCGAGCCGCGGCGTGCGCCGGGCGAGCACAGCGATTTCGCTGCCACAAGTGATAGCAATCGGTTTCAGTATGTTTGTGCTGGGCGTCGTCGTCGGCGGTTTCCTGTCCTAGGCGACGAGCGCGTCTAGACGAACGCTAATCCCGTCGCAGGACACCTGTCAGTGTCAGCACGACAACGGCCGCCAGTGCCGCTCCGACGACCGTGTACAGGCTGTGCAGAAGAAGCCAGAGCCAGCGTAGCGGCCCCTCCGGCTTGAAGCGGCAAATCTGATCCTGGCCGAGGTCGATCACGGGCATTGCCGTGTCGAGCGCGAAGTGCAGCGGGTCGAGACCCGGACAGCCTGACTCTGTCGTGCGAGTCATGAGACCGAAGGCGTACTGGTAGGTGACAGGCTCGGAGTCGATCTCGATCGGGATGAACGGCTGGTTATCGCCGAACAGCGCCGTCGCGTACATCAGGCTGCCGAGCAGGACGAACGCGACGAACGAAAAAACCGCACGACTCGTCGAGTAACCGTGATTGCTGATCAGCATCAGCGTGCGCGGGAACAGGCGAGTCCAGCGGCCGTCGACGCCGGATGCGAGGCGCATGCGGATTTTTTCGACGGCGATTGCGTCGGCCTCGCGCGTCTGGCCGTGCTGGCGCATGACCCGCGTCAACTGTTCATAGGGTTGTGGCCGGAAGCGTTCGCCGCAGGGTTTCCCGTTTCGGAATTGCAGCCGCAACCAGCGAATACTCTGTTCGGTCAGTGAGTCCGCGCCGACGTGGCGGATACGCGTGTAAGTCGCCCCGTCGAGATCCAGGAAGCCATGCGCAGGCCAGCCCGTCTTCGCGTTCGCGATGATTGTATTGAGCTCCGCGCCCGTGAGGAGAAACCAGCCTTCGACAGGTTCGAGGGAGTCGTTGTCGAGAGTCGGATTGTCTTCCAGTTTGCCGATGTCGCGGAGGCCGAGCGCATTGGAAATACGAATCTGCTGGAGGTTTGCGATGACGGGACCGCCCGCCGCGAGCAAGCCTTCGTAATCCGGACCGGGCGCAAGTCTTGCGTTCGTGATGAAAAAACTGCCGCCGATGATCGCCGTCAGGAAATTAAGACGGCCGCTGGCCTCGAACGGCAAGCGCAGCTCGTCGCTCGCCGCAAGAGTCACGGTTTCAACCTTGAGGTCTTCGCAGTGCAGCGACCGTCCGCCGGGATTGATGATGCGCGCGCCGGCGCAGACGAGGTCGCCTGTAATCTGCGAAGCGACAAAAGCAACCTCTCCATGCGCCTCAAAGCGGTGCCCGCCCGCCGGGCGCAGACTGACGTTCCCGCCGATGGTCATGGAGCGCGCGCTCAACGCGACGTTGTCACGCCCCTCGAGGAACGCACCCGCGAACAGGACATCGCCGTCGACCCGCGTCCCGTCGAGCCGCACGAGGCCGCTGGCCGTGAATCGTGATTGCTCCGTAGAGGTGAGGACGAGGCGACCGCCGATGCGTGCATTGCTCAGGTGGATGGAGCAGGTGCCCACCTGGCTCAGGACCGACTCAAAGTTGTTGACGCCGGAAAACCGGGAGCCGGACAGGTCGAGATCGGCCCGCACGTTCATGCTCGCGCCAATGAATGCCGGGAGTTCGCAGTCGACGAGGCGCAGGACCAGAAACTCGGAGCCGCTGAGATCCACCGGCGAGTCGAACGTGCAGGACGAAAACTGCAAGGCAGTGTTCTTGCCATCCGCGAGGCCGGACGGCGGCTGCAGTGAGCCGACGATGTCGGCACCGTGAATGCGCAGCGGACAACACAGCGATTCGAGTTCGGCGTGGGTGCCGGACAACAACGTGCGGACAAACTCGGCGTTCAGCCGGCGCTGTTCAGGCGGAAGCGTTGTAAAGTCTGCGACTTGCCGGGAATCCAGCGCATCGAGCACGAGGCGCTCGGCACCTGCGGCTGAAGATGAAGGCACGTGCGACGATTCCTGCATGGCAAGGCTGCGACTGAATGGCTGGCGGGACTGCTAGATCATGACATAGGGCTCGGCGGCACGGTAAACAAGCCACGCCGGCCATTCGGCATAGGCTTCCTAGGGTGTCAGCGAAATCTCGCCTTCGTCACGCACACGGATCGTCGGCTGCAGGCCACTCAGGTTCAGCTTCGCTTCGAACGCGTAAGCCACGCTGCGATTGCCGGAGCGCATCAGCTCGCTGAACAAGCGCGCACCCGCCAGCAGATTGGCAGAGGCGGTGAGCTGAAATTCCCCGTCGCCGTACGCCGGGATCACCGGCAGATCATTGGCAACGCCCTTGATCAATTCATTCCCTTCCAGGCTGATGGTGTACGAAACACCATCGAGGTTGAGCGCGTAGCTGTTCGGATTGACAACACGCAAACCGATCTCAAATGCCGGAAACATCCCGTCGGACGGCACGGTTTTGAATGAGCTGACGGAAACGGAAGGAGTTTCGAAGCCGGGCCGCAGTGTGCCGCAACCAGCGAGGAAGGCGAAAATAGCGAGAGCAAACAGAAGTTTCTTTTGGGGCACTTAAATTTCTCTGGAGAAAAGGGACTAGCGAAGCTTAATCGAAACGAGGGCAGTGCAGCTATTGTCCCGAGGCTACGCGACGATTCCGGACCACACCGCGCCGGTTCTCAAAAAGATACAGCGAGAACAACGGCTTAGCGGAAATGGTATTCTAGGCAAAACAAGAAATGCAGAGTGGGCCACCATGGACAACGAACTGCTCGACGGGTTTCGCTTAAGCGATGTTCGCATCGAGCCGTTGACTGGCACGGTGATCCGCGACGGCACCACCACCCATCTGCCGTCCAAAGCGACCGAAGTTTTGCTCTGGCTTGCCCGAAATCCGCGGCACATCGCGACCCGCGAGGAGCTTCTTGAACGCGTCTGGGGACACGGCCACGGCAGCAACGAAGCGTTGACGCACGCCATTACCGAGATCCGGCACGCGCTTGGCGATACGCCCCACGATCCCCGGTTCATCCAAACAGTTCCCACACGCGGCTATCGGCTGCTGGTCACCCCCGACGTCGAGGGACAGCAACCGGAAAGCCCTGCGATCGAAGTACGTGAACCTGACAGCAGCGACCGCTCGTTCTGGCAAAAGCTTGTCCGCCACGGCGTCGTGCAGGCAGCCGTTGCCTATACCGTCATCGGCTGGGGGCTGATCCAGGTTGCGGGCGAGACCTTCGAGAATCTCGGTCTGCCGGCGTGGACTGTTCCCTTCGTCACGTTTGTCGTTGTCGGTGGCTTTCCGGTCATGATCCTGCTCGCGTGGTTCCTCGAGATGACCGAAGGAAAGATGGTGCTCGACGAGGGCCAGTACGACGGCGGACTCTGGGAGGGCCTCGGTCGCAACTATCTGGCAATCGTCGCCGCTTACGTCATCGCCGCTTTCGGTACGACCGTTTACCAGGTGTCCGTCGGTTTTCCTGTTCCGGAATCGGCTATCCCCGTCGAGCATCTGAACGCTGCGGCGGATGCTTCAAACGAAGACGACCTGATTCCCGTCGCCGACAACTCGATTGCGGTGCTGAAGTTCGTGAACTTCGACGGCACCGAGCAGACTCAGGTGTTCGCGAACGGCCTGAGCGAAGACATCCTCGACCGCGTCGCGCGGGTGCCCGGGCTGCTGGTTGCCGCACGCGGCGATGCCTGGTCGATGCCGGAAAACGCATCGTCGCAGGAGGTGCGGCGACGACTGCGTGTTGCGTACTACCTCGAAGGCAGTGTGCGGATACAAGAGGACCAGATTCTGGTCGTCGCACAGCTCATCGACTCTGCAACGGGCTTTCACATTGTCTCCAAGCCCGTCGAGCGTGGACTCGCAGAATTTATCGAGATTCAGTCGGAAATCACTGATCTCATCGTCGCGGAACTTCGCGTCGCGTTGCCGGAAGACATCCAGTCCTACGTCGCGGTCCCGAGCGACGAATCAGACGTAGACGCCTACGTGCAGTTTCGGCTCGGCAAAGACATTATGAATGCGCCGAGGACACTGGAGTCCATCGAGGAGGCGGCGTCACATTTTCGTAAGGCATTGGAGATCGACCCGGAATACGCGGCAGCGCACGCCGGTCTTTGCACCTCTTACACGGCCCGCTTCCAGATCGCCGGGTCGCAGTCGGATCTTCAGGAGGCTGAAAGATCCTGTCAGACAGCCCTCGCGACCGCCCCACGCCTTGCACTTGTGCATCGGGCGGGCGGCAGTTTTTTCTACCGGTCGGGCCGCATGGCCGAAGCGGAGCGCGCGTACCGGGACGCCATTGAGCTCGACCCGCAGGACGCCGATGCAATGCTGGGTCTGTCGCGCGTCATGCGGCGCACGCAGCGTCCCGACCAGGCAGAGGCACTCATCGTGCGTGCGATTGAATTAAAGCCAGGCAACTGGAATGCCTACAACGCGCTCGGCGCGTTGCAGTTTTCGACCGGTAAATTTGCGGAGGCGGCGGAAACGTACAGGCGCGTCGAGTTTCTGCAGCCTGACAACTTTATTGCGCTAGGCAACATGGCGACGGCGCAGATGATGGCCGGTGATTTCGAATCATCGCGGGACACGTTCGAACGCACGCTGGAGATCCGGGCGACACCGCGGGTCCTTTCAAACCTGGGCGTTCTGTACTACTACCTCGGCGAGTTCGAGCGTTCGATCGGCTTTCACCGGCAGAGCGTCGATCTGACGCCGAACGCGGCCCACGCCTGGATAAATCTCGGCGATTCTTTGCATTTTGCAGGCCTGCAAGACGAGGCAAGAGCGGCCTTCGAAAAAGGAGCGACTCTCGCGGAAGAGCAGTATCGCAATGACCCGTCGAACGCAGAAGTGCTTACCTACCTTGCCTGGGCCAGAACGATGACCGGAGGACTTGACGACGGCAGGTGGTATGCCAACCGCGCGATCGAGGTGGCGCCGGACGATCCCTATTCCTACTACTACCGCGCGTTAGTGGCGCTACAGGCGGACGATCCTGACCGCGCGATGACGGCCATTCACAAAGCTGCGGAGCTCGGGTACTCCCGGGTGATGCTCAATGCGGAGCCATATTTGGCTCCGCTCCGGGAGCGCGACGACTACGTCGCTCTCGTGTCAAAAAAACAAGGGGATGAATAATGAAAACAAAACTCTACCTCACGGGCCTGCTGCTGGTAGGCCTGCTCACAGCACTTCAGGACGCCGATGCCGCGTGCAAGAAAGAAAAGGTGAAGCTCACGGTGAACGAGCACGGACTGTGGTTGAAGCCTGATGGGGGAAAATGCATGCCGGTGGCCGATCCGGCGGACTTTTCATTCACATTCGCCATTGAGTTGAAGACGCCCGGCGCATACTCGCTGCGGGACGGCCAGGTGCACGTGCGGCAGGCGGTCGCGAAAGAAGTCAATGGTGTTCCCGTCGACTGCTCCAGTGACCTGGAGTTCGAAGAATCGGAATATACCAACACCGGTGAGGATGACATCGAGGTGACGGTCGTGGGAGAAGGTTCAGCGATCGGTGATTCGATCTGCTATGAAATCGTCGTGGATGACATCGGCATACTCGACCCGCGCGCGACGGTCGAAGACCAGGTTTCGATGATGGGTAACCTGGCAGCGGAACTGAAAGCGCTGTTGGGAGCCTTTGACGTGCTCGTCAACAGCGGACTTGGTGATTCCCTGACCGGAGTCTCAGTCGATGAGTTTCTCCAAGACAACTACGACATGACGGAAGACGAGGCGCGCGCGCTGATCCGCGAATTCGGCAAATAAGCCGAAGCGCGCGCCATCTCGTTATAGATCAAGCCGCGGCGCGGAGCTCTAACGCGACTGCGCCCCGCGAATCGCGCCCTCAATCAAGTTGAGCGCTGCCCACCGACTGACGCCGTCCGGATCCAGGTTGAACGCAGGTGTCGAGGCAATGCCGAGCGCGACCGTCTTCGGGTTTTCGAACATTAGCGCGATGGCGGCGCCGAGTTCCTTGCTGCTCGGGCCGTCCGAGACGGCGAGGTCGTGCCCCGGCACCTCGGCCGGATCGAGCACGTCCATGTCGATGTGCACGTAAATGGCATCAACGCGGCTCGCGAGATCGTCGATCTGTTGGCGCAAGTTCTCGGAAAGCTCCCGTATATCCGCGACAGAGAACTGCTGGACTTCATACTCTTCGAAGCGCTCGGCCTCCAACGGGTCGAGGTCGCGCACGCCGCCCCAGACGATGTCGCTCATCGGCAGCGGCTCGGTGAGTCCGGCAGTCTTGCGGATGTTGTGCAACGCGTGTCCCGCAGCGACCGCAACCGGCATTCCGCCCAGCATGCCGGAAAGGGTTGTCTCGGGAACGTTGAAATCGCCATGGGCGTCGATGAACACCAGCCCGACGCGCCGCGCATTGCCGTCTGCGTCGTACTTCAGTCCTGCCAGCATGCCGAGCAGGCCGTTACAGTTTGCCTCGAGACCGATCGTGACGCCGCTGTCATGCAGGCCTTCACGCACCGCGTCGGCGAAATTCGCGTTCGCCATGGCCATGCGATGCCATTCACCGTACTGGCGATCCTGCTCGGCATTCAGGCGGATGTCCTGAATCGGCCGGACCAGTTCGCCACCCCAGCTTCGGATCAGCCGCTCCAGTCCCGCGGCATGAATGTAGTCCGGGTTGGTCGACAGCTCCGGCGCGTTGCGCGCGCCGCTGTAAGGGTTTTTGACGACATCAACCTTGATCGTCTGCGTGTCGGCCACGGCAAGACCGCTGACGAGAATCGCAGCAAGACTTAAGAAGACTCTCATCTGGCCACGACCTCCCCGTCGCGATAACGAATCTCGCCGCCGAGTATCGTCATGACGATCTCCGTGTCGAGCAGGTCATCGTCACTCACGGTCGCGAGATTCTGCGACAGCACGACAATGTCCGCGAGTTTGCCGGGCGTAATCGATCCCTTGATGTCTTCCTCAAATGCCGCAATCGCGTTACCCATCGTGTAGGAGTAGAGAGCGCGCTCGCGGGAATAGGCTTCCTGTGGCTGGAACAGCGAGCCGTCCGGCAGTTCGCGCGTCACCGAGCAGTGGAAACTTGCGATGGGGCTGATCTCGTCGACGGGTGGATCGGTTCCGTTTGTCGGTACGAGGCCTGCTTCCGCAAGTGTGTTGAAGATGTAGCCGCGTTCTTTGGTGCGTTCCTCACCGAGACGTTCTTCGACCCAGGGGCCGTCCGAGCAGGCAAAAATGCCCTGGACCGCCGGAATGACACCGAGCTCAACCGTGCGCGCCACGTCGTCCGGGTGAATGACCTGTGCATGCTCGATACGCCAGCGCAGGTCGGTTTTCTCAGGATGTTTTTCGAATTCTGCTTCGTAGATATTTAGAAGCTCGCGATAGGCGCGATCGCCGATGCCCTGGATCGCGAGCTGGTAGTCGTATTCCATCGCGAGTCGCGCCGAGGCCTCGATCTCCTCGATCGAAACGACGTTCAGCCCGTAGCTCCGCGGCATGTCGTTGTAAGGCTCCAGCAACCAGCCGCCGTGCGTGCCGAGCGCGCCGTCGAGAACTTTTTCGCCGATGGCGCGAACCGTCAGAAAGTTATTGCCGTGGCCGATCATACGGTAGTCGTCGAGTCGGCCTTCCATGTCGGCAGCCTGCTCCTCGAATGCCATGTACAGCCGCACAGGCAACTTGCCTTCATCGGCCATCGCTTTCAAAAGATCAACCTCCGCGAAGCGTGTGCCGAGATCCTGGAACGAGGTAATGCCGTGACGCAAGGATTCTTCGCCAGCGAGTCTCGCCATGCGTCGTTGCTCCGCCTCGATGATATCGGCCGGGCGAAGCCCCTGGTGCCGTGCGAATGCGTCTCGGAAAATGTCCTGCGCCGCTTCGCGCATCATGCCGGTCGCACCGCCGCTGTCGTCGAGCACAATCTCGCCGCCCGGCGGCGGTGTGGTGCTGCCATCGACTTCCACGAGCGCCATCGCACGCTGGTTTACAAAGACGGCGTGTCCGCTCGTGTGAATCAACATGACCGGATGGTTCGGGGTCGCAGCGCTCAATGAGTCGTGGACCGGCAAGCCTTCAACCAGGACGCTTTCTTTCGTCTCCCATTTGTCCTGGTGCCAGCCGCGCCCGATGATCCATTCGCCTTCGGGCGTTTCGGCTGCGGCATCGGCGACCATGGCGACAATCTCTGCGAAGCTGCTTGAGTTACGAAAATCCAGGGTCATCAGCGATTCGCCGAAGCTCATGTAATGACCGTGGCCTTCGATGAAGCCGGGCATGACAAACATGCCTTCGAGATCGATGACCTCCGTCTGCTCACCGCGATGGACTGCGAGCTCCGCGGATGTGCCGACGGCGAGGATGCGGTCGCCCCGGATCGCGACCGCGTCTGCAACAGGAATTGCAGGGTCGATCGTCGCGACATCCGCGTTGATGAGAAGCAGGTCGGCGAGGTCTTCGCGGGCTGGTGTGTCGCTGCGGTCGCACGCGATCAGAGTAAGGAATGAAAGCGCGAGAAGCGTTTTAGTAATTGTCATGCGCAGCAGTTTACCCGTTTTTACACAGGCCCTGTCGGAATGCGCAGCGCAGGTCAACCGGGACAGTCATCCCGAAGAAAAATCGCAGAGTGCCGGACGACTACTTGGTCTCTTTGTCTTTACGAGGGCTGTCGAAGCCCGATTCGAGATTGTCGGGCAGGCGATCTTCCGCACGTAATCGCCGCAGCAAGCGGCGGTTCGGGTTCATGTGCTCCCGAACCGCCAGCTTATTTGCGTGGTCGACCGTGAACAGTTTTTTGCCGTCTTTTTCCGCCATCGATCCAGTTCCAAGCCGTCCTTCGGCTTTGTCCTGTCTCTGAAAGCGAGAAAAACACGTTGATTCCCTCATCCGGGAATCAAAAAACTACTCGTCGTCCGACCCCGTCGTTGCAACCATCTCGACCGCCGGCTTTTCCATTTCGGCCCGGGCCTGCGTGTTGTCGTCGCCGTCGCCCATCATTGCGGTGGCTGCGACAACACCAAGAATAGCTCCGCCGAAACCACCTGCGGCGGCGGCGACGAATGTACTTGATGGTGGTGGTGGCTCGCTCGGTTCTGGCATTGTCTCGTTCCTCGTTTGAAGTGAATGGCCTTGCCCGACCAGTCTAATTGCCGGGGCGCGGGCCTGCCAGCACTCGCCGTTGCATTGCGGCCTTGAGAGCGATTTGCTATCAAGACAGGCCACCGGTCCCGCTGGCATCCGACGCATGACTTCCACGCCGACTGTGACGACACTTCTTCGAGCGTGGCGCTCCGGAGACCGTGACGCTTTGGACGTGCTGACACCGATCGTCTACGACGACTTGCGACGCATCGCGGAGCGGCACATGCAGGGCGAGCGGGCGGGGCACACCTTGCAGGCAACGGCGCTGGTCAATGAGGCGTTCGTGCGACTGTCCGACGCAGAGCTCGACATACAGGACCGCGCGCACTTCCTCTCGCTCGCGGCGCGCACGATGCGCCGCATCCTCGCCGATCACGGTCGGGCACGCCGCAGCCAGAAGCGCGGCGGTGGTGCGGCACCCGTCACGCTGCACGAAGATCTCGTAGCCCGAGATCGCAACACCGACATCGATGACATCGACGATGCGATCACCAAACTTTCCGAACTGGAGCCGCGCAGCGCCGATGTGCTCGTCCTGCATTACTTCGGCGGCATGACGTTTGACGAGACCGCTGAGGCGCTGGACATCTCTGCGGCGACGGTGGATCGCGACCTCCGCCTGGGAAAAGCGTGGCTGGCGAATGAACTCAAAAACGCTTGAGCTGAACGCAGAGCGCTGGGCGCGCGTTTCCGACCTCTTCACCGAGGCCGCAGACCTCGCGCCGGACAAACAGGAAGCATTTCTCGATTCCCTTCGCGGCGACGATGCGGAGCTGCGCGGCTATATAAAAGACCTGCTTCGTGCCGACGCAACTGTCGAAGCCGTGATCGAGGAAACAATCGTCAGTACCGCGCGCGATGCGTTCAGCGACGTCACACCGGATGCCGATGCGATGAAGGGACAGATGATTGGACCCTATCGCGTTGAGCGGCTGCTCGGCTCTGGCGGGATGGGCATGGTCTATCTCGCTGAGCGCGCCGACGAGCAGTTCGACCAGCAGGTCGCCATCAAACTCGGACGGCATCGATTGATCGATCCCCAGACCGAGCTTCGACTGCGCCACGAGCGGCAGTTTCTTGCGGATCTCGATCACCCCAATATTGCGCGACTCTTCGACGGGGGCACAACGGACGACGGCGTTCCGTATCTCGTCATGGAGTACATCGACGGTGTCCGCATCGACACCTATTGCGACCTGCATCGTTTGAACGTGACGGAGCGACTGCGGCTTTTCCTGACGATCTGCCGCGCTGTTCATTACGCGCATCAGAACCTGATCATTCATCGCGACATCAAGGCGACAAATATCCTGGTTGCGCGAGACGGCACGCCGAAACTGCTGGACTTCGGCATTGCGAAACTTGCTGACGCGGAGGGTGCCGCGACCGATGGCCTGACGCGAGACGGTGCCGTCATTATGACTCCCGCAAACGCGGCACCCGAGCAGGTCAACGGCGAAAACATCACGACCGCGACAGACGTGTACGGTCTGGGCCTCCTGCTGTACCAGCTCCTGTCCGGCCTGCGCGCCTTCGAGACCGACGGCAAGCGTCCAGCCGAAGTCGCGAGGATCATCGCGGAAGAATCGGCAACGATTCCGAGCCGCAAGCTTGCGCAGCGGCAAAAGGCCGCCCGTGACAGCGACGACTTCATCGCACTTCACGAGTTCGACCAGGTTGCGTCCAACCGCTCGACGAGCCTCGAACGACTCCAGCGCCGGCTGCGCGGCGATCTCGATGTCATCGTCTTGAAAGCGCTGCAAAAGGAACCGGAGCGTCGCTACCGATCGGCGAATGCTCTCGCGGACGACATCGGCCTGCACTTGAAATCCATGCCGATCGTCGCGCGTACCGATTCGTGGCGCTACCGTGCCGGCAAGTTTGTACGCCGACATGTCGCTGCAGTCAGCGCATCGGTTCTCATGTTCATGGTCCTTGCCGCATTCACTGTCTTGCTGTCTGTGCAGAACAGGGCGGTCATCAAGGAACGCGACACCGCTCGCGAGGTGATCCGCTTCCTGGAGAATATTTTCATGGCGCACGACCCGTCCCGCGCCCGGGGCATCGATGTGACCGCCGAGGAGATATTGGCAGAGGGTGCCGAACGTATCCGCGACAACCTCGGCGAACGGCCGGAAATCCAGTCGTCGCTAATGGGCACGATCGGTCGCGTCTACTACAACCTCGGCGAGTACCAGCCGTCGGAAGAACTGCTGGAACAGGCGCTCGCGCTGCGCATTGAAACGGATGGCGAATCCCATCCCAACGTTGCCGCCGCCAGAAACGATCTCGCCGAAGTATTGATCCGGCGCGCGCAGTATGACCGTGCGATCGAACTGCTCGAGAAATCGCTGGCCGTCAATCAACTCAGCAACGACGGGACGTCGCCCGAGGTGGCAACGAATCTTTTCAACCTGGGCAACGTCTACCTGGCAACCGGCCGGCTCGAAGAGGCCGAGGCAGCCGTTCGCTCGAGTGTCGCGATCTTTCGGCAGATTCGTGAGGAGTACAGCCTGGAACTCGCGGAAGCCGTCGGTGCGCTGGCCCGCGTTCTTCAGGTACGCGGCGATCTCGATGCGACCGAAACCTTACTCCTCGAAGCCATCGACATCATCGAGACGTCGCACGGAGCCGATCATCCCTACATGGCTTACTACCTGCAGAATCTTGGCGTCCTGCAGCGCTCGAAGGGCGACCTCGATGCGGCGGAGCAGACGCTGCAGGCGGCAATCGAGGCGATAAACCGAATCCTCGGTGATGAACACGATCTTCTCGCCGTCGCGCTCGTCGACCAGGGTCGGCTGCTCCACATGAAGGGCGACTATGACGCGGCCGAAAGCTCGATCCGCGAGGCGCTCGCGCTTGGCATCAGCATTCATGGCACCAGCCACCCAAGGGTAGGGCTGCACAAGACGATTCTCGGCATGTTGCTGCACGACAAGGGCGATCTATCGGGCGCTGAGCAAACCTTACGCGAGGCGCTCGCGATCTATGGTGAGGTGTACGACGACGACCACCAGTACACGGCATCCGCGCTGACCGAGCTTGGCGCCGTGCTGAATTCATCCGGGCGCTCCGACGATGCACTGGTCATGCTGGAGCGGGCACTCGACGTGCGCCTGAAGGACTACGCGAAGGGGCACGTCCTCGTGGCCGCGACGCAGGTTGAGTACGCCGACGCGCTGTCGCGGCTCGGCCGCTTCGACGAAGCAGGGCCGCTGCTGGAAGACGGCCTTCAGGTACTGCGCGATACGCCGAACCGGCGTTCGCGACGCGCGGCCGAAGCGCTGGAACGCTTCCGTCGCCTGTCCGCACAAGCTGGCGAATAAAGCCGCGCCCCTCCGGCGCGCCGGTCGGCATGGCCTCGCCGAATGAATACGAATTCATTTCATTGACTCCGATTCGCTCCCTGCCTACGGTCAATAGCGATCATTTCATTATCTGGGGGGAGCGTGATGGGATCAGGAATCATTGACGCCATCGTTCGACATGGCGGGAAAGCCGGACTCGCAATTGCAGCATTAACGCTGGCGGCTGCGGCGCAGGCAGACCACACCAGCAGCCCGGCGGGCGTTGCTCTCGTCGGCAGCCTGCAGTCTGAGATCAGCGCAGACGCCTGCGGCGACTGGCAGCCGGAATGCCCGGCGACGGAGCTCATCAACATTCCTGGCACGACGCTCTGGCAAGCAAGCTTTGCCGTGCCGGCAGGATTCTGGGAATGGAAAGTCGCGCTCAACGATACCTGGGACGAGAACTACGGCGACGGCGGCGGCAATTTCAGGCTCGACCTGCAGGCACCTCGCGATATCACCTTTATCTATGATCATTCCGACCACAAGATCGAACCCGCATTGGTCACCATCGCTGGCTCCTTGCAGTCCGAGCTCGGATGCCCGGGCGACTGGCAGCCGCCATGCAGCGCAACTTTCCTGACCTACGACGCGGAAGACACGGTCTGGCAGGGTGTCTTCAACGTCCCCGCCGGCGATTACGAATACAAGGCGCCGCTTAACGGAACCTGGGACGAGAACTACGGCGCGAATGCCGAACGCAACGGCCCGAATATTCCGCTGAGCCTGTCCGATGCGACCGACGTCAAGTTCTATTTCGAGCGCGGTACAAACTGGATAACCAGTAACCAGAATTCAGTCATCGCATCGATCCCCGGCAACTTCCAATCAGAGCTCGGTTGCTCCGGTGACTGGCAGCCATGGTGTCTGCGGAGCTGGCTGCAGGACCCCGACGGTGACGGCCTCTACACCTTTGCAACCCGCGACATCCCGGCGGGTAACTACGAATTCAAGGTCGCCCACAACGAGAGCTGGGACGAGAACTACGGCGCGGGCGGCGTGCGAAACGGCGCGAACATGGCCCTCACCGTACCGAACGACGGCGATCTCGTTGTCTTCACCTACGACCCGAGTACGAACATCGTCGAGATCGGCGGTGAACTGCCGAAGGGCAACATCGACGAAGCGCGCGCTTACTGGCTTGCGCCGGATGTCTTTGCCTGGCCGATTGCCGACGGCAGCAACGTGACGCTGCACTACAGCGCGGATGCCAATCTCGCGGTGACCGGAGATGGCGTCGAGGGCGCAGACGGCACGATCGCGCTCACGCCTGCGGGCGTCGTCGACGGCGCGATCGCCGACAAGTTCCGGCATCTTGCCGGTATGCCGGTTTACACGCTGGACGCTGCCTTCCTCGCCGACGTGCCGAGCATCCTGAAGGGGCAGTTCGCACTGGCGGCAACGGACAGCGATGGTGATCCGGTGGATGCGACCGGTATTCAGCATCCGGGCGTTCTGGATGCGCTTTACACCTATAACGGGCAACTTGGCGTCATCTGGAATGACGACGGACCGACGCTGCGTCTTTGGGCGCCAACCGCGCGATCCGTCAAGTTGCATCTCTTTGACAGTGCGGACAATTCGCAGCCTGCAACCACGGTCGTTGACATGATCCCGCATGAGTCGAACGGCACCTGGAGCGCAGAAGGCCACGCCGATTGGGACCGCTACTACTACCTGTATGAGATCGAAGTCTTTGCACGCTACTCCGGTCAAATCGAAACATTCATGGTGACGGATCCGTACTCGATCAGCCTGTCGATGGACAGCCGCCGCTCGCAGATCGTCAATCTCGACGATGAGGACCTGAAGCCGCGCGGTTGGGATCGCCTGCGCAAGCCCCGCTTGCATGCGCCGGAAGACATCGCGATCTACGAGCTGCATGTGCGCGACTTCAGTGTGAACGACGAGCGCGTACCGGATGCGCTGAAGGGAACCTTCGGGGCCTTCGCACTGCCGTGGACCGACGGCATGCAACACCTGCGCGGATTATCACGCGCCGGGCTGTCGCACGTGCACCTGCTCCCAGCCTTTGACTGCGCGACGATTCCCGAGGATCGCAGCACACACGCTGACCCTGGCGACCTGTCTGTCTTCGCGCCGAATGGCACCGAACAGCAGGCGGCGATCGACGCCATTCGCGATCAGGACGGCTTCAACTGGTGCTACGACCCGTTCCACTACACGGTTCCGGAGGGCAGTTATTCCACTGACGCGGATGGCCCGGCACGCATTCTCGAGTTTCGGGAGATGGTGGCCGGCCTCAATCGCGTCGGCCTGCGCACGGTGATGGACGTCGTCTACAACCACACGAGCGGAAGTCTCGGCGGTGAGAAGTCGGTGCTCGATAAGGTCGTGCCAGGCTATTACCACCGCCTGAACGACGCGGGTTACATCGAGACCTCGAGCTGCTGTGCAAACACCGCGACCGAGCACAACATGATGGAAAAGCTAATGCTCGACTCCCTCGAGGTTTGGGCGGCGCAGTACAAGGTCGACGGATTCCGCTTCGACCTGATGGGGCATCACACGAAAGCGAACATCGAGAAAGCACGGGACATGCTCCAGTCTCTGAGGAAAGGAGGAGACGGCGTCGACGGCCGCTCAATCTATCTCTACGGCGAAGGCTGGAACTTCGGTGAAGTGGCCAACGATGCGCGCTTCGTGCAGGCGACCCAGGCGAACATGGGCATGGGTACCGGCGTCGGTTCATTCAACGACCGGATGCGCGATGCCGTTCGCGGCGGCGGTCCGTTCGACTCCGGAGAGGATCACGTCCGCCGTCAGGGTTTCATCAATGGCCTGTACACGGATCCGAATGCGCTGAACAGCGGTGCTCCGGGTGAGCTTGATGAACTCCTGCGCCTGACGGACTGGATCCGCCTCGGCCTTGCGGGGACGCTGGCCGATTACCAGTTCATGGACCGCAATGGCAACCTCGTCCAGGGCAGGGACATCGACTACTTCGGCAATCCGGGCGCCGGATACACGAGTGATCCGCAGGAAATCATCAACTATGCGGCTGCCCACGACAACGAGACGTTGTTCGACATCAGCCAGTACAAGCTGCCGATCGCAACATCGACCGACGATCGCATTCGAGTTCTGAATCTCGCTAACAGCATCATCGCGCTAAGCCAGGGCGTACCGCTGTTCCATGCGGGACAGGATATCGCCCGCTCGAAGTCGCTGGACCGTAACAGCTTCAACTCTGGCGACTGGTTCAATTTCGTCGACTGGAGCTATAACGAGACCGGGTGGGGCAGAGGACTGCCGCCCTTCGGAGACAACCAGGGGAACTGGGATGAACAGTCCGCACTGCTCGGCAACCCGGCTCTTGCGGATATCGATCGACACGACATTCGTTCCGCCAACAAGCACATGCGCGAGATGCTCCGAATTCGTAACAGCTCACCGCTGTTCCGACTGCGGACGGGCCAGGATGTCCAGGAAAGCGTCGAGTTCCACAACACGGGTCCCGCACAGACGCCGGGGCTTGTCGTGATGAGCCTGCGCGGCGAACGCGACATCGAGATCGTGGTGCTGTTCAACGCGTCGCCGGATGCGCAGTCCTTCGTACTCGAAACCGGTGAGGACAGCGACTTCGCGCTGCACCGGGTGCAACGGCGTTCGCACGATGCAGTTGTGCGGACGGCCGCCTACGATGACGACAGCAAGACTTTTTACGTGCCGGCACGTACGACGGCCGTCTTCGTCACCGGCGACGAGGATGACGATTCAAGCGACGACAGCTCGGACGACGACTCCAGCGACGACCACTGAGGTCAATAGCCGGGCATCAGCCGATGCCCGGCATCTTGTCTCGCTGAAGCAGGAGACAGGCAGCGCATCAATCGCGCTATGCTCAGGCGATGGACACGCCAAGCGAGCGCCTGATTTTCAAATGCGAGATCACTGCTGACGGCGAGACTGCTGTCGAAGCACTCGCGCGTGTCTCCGGTCTGCCGAAACAGCGCATCAAGTCTGCAATGCAAAAAGGTGCTGCCTGGCTGACGCGTGGTCGAAACACGCAGCGGCTGCGGCGGGCGAAACGTGAGCTTAAAGCCGGCGATCGGGTGGACCTGTACTACGATCCCGACATCTTGGCAGAAGTGCCGCCCACACCGGCTCTGGTTGCCGATCGCGGCGAGTATTCGGTGTGGAACAAGCCCTACGGTTTGCGCTCGCAGGGTTCGAAGTGGGGCGATCACTGCACGGTGCTGCGCTGGGCGGAGCAGAATCTCAATCCTGAGCGTCCCGGCTTCACCGTGCACCGTCTCGATCGTGCGGCGAATGGACTGATCCTTATTGCGCACACGAAATCAACGGCCGCAGCGCTGTCCGCCTTGTTCCGCGGACGCAAGATCGACAAGCGCTACCGTGCCGTCGTTCACGGCGACTTTTCCACGCAAGCGACACCGCTTCGACTGACGACACCGATCGACGGAAAAGCGGCATCGAGCGAGATCTCACATCGGCAGTTTGATGGCACAACTTCAATCGTCGACGTCCGCATCGAGACAGGACGCAAGCACCAGATTCGCCGCCATCTCGCAGACCACGGATTCCCGATCGTCGGCGACCGCCTGTACGGAACAGGCGAGCAAGACGGCGTCGATCTTCAGCTTACCGCGTACTCTCTCGCGTTCGATTGCCCGGTCGAGGGCAGGCCGGTCGAGTTCGTTTTGCCTTTGAACCTCGGAAGGTAGCTTTTTTCAGGAATGGCCTGTTGAGTGTGTTGCTCAGGAAGACTGCAACCGTTCCAGGACGGCCAGGTGCGGGCGCCTAGTAGAACAATCTCGCAAACCACTTCCAAAACGAATCGCCGAATTTCATTGCGGCTAGTCCCGGTACTGTAGCCAATCCGATCGTGGTTACTGTCACAGCCGGGGCGCCTTCATAGGGAAATAGACGCAGAGTGATCCAAATAGCTGGAATTAAACCAAGTACGAACCCGCACCCGAATCTACCACCGTACGTTTCTGGATAGTTTGGTTTCGCCACGATGAGGCCGCTAGGTCAGCTTATCGTCAGTTGCCGCCGAGTCTATCAGTCAAAACTGAGAGGCGGCATTGGAATGTAAAGCTATCGGTTGAAGAAGTTACCGCGGTAACGCGCCTTCGAGTGGCAACTCTCGCCGGAAGCAGACATCGGTGGACGCATCAAATGAGGTGCGCTATTCGCGCTACTGAAGGTAGTTTTGAGAAAAGTTACCGCGGAAATGTGGAACGCCTGCACTCGCGGTCAGCGCCCGTTCGTAGCAGCGAAAGAGCTAACCCAATAGCTCCAAAGAAAGTCTGATCTGGTCAGCGGCTAGCTCGTACTCTTCGATTTTCGATTGGCGCTCAAGTGTTTTCTTCGCCCGCGAGATGAACTCTGGACCCATTTGGCCGATTGCACGTATGGCCGTCCATCTCGCGAAGTGATTTTCGTTGTCTTCGACAAGACCTAGCAACATGTCAAAGTTTTCGGCTGCCTGCGGATGCTCTCCTAATTCGGCAGCGGTCGCAAAGACATCGATGGGGTATGCGATTTCATCGACCCCAATACGCTTTGCTTTGGCTATGAGACCCTTGAAGGACACGTTGAATTGCAACTCTCTAATTGACGTTTTCGGAGATAAACTAACGGCCGCTTTGCGCGACAGGAGAAGGCTCTAGCAATTTCTGGCTACCGACTCAGCACGGTCAGAAGCAGCCGCACGATGCATCGATGTCATTCCAGCTATTTCACTATATGAGATAGATCATCATAGCTATCCTCAAAACCCTCGTGCGAGGGCTTTAGGGATATCTCCACATAAACCGTGCAATTCGGCAAATCAAATTTCCAGTGATCGAACTGCTCTAGATCGGTAGCTGAATAACGCCTCAACAGCTCGACCAATAGAGTGAATTCCTCATCGCTGAGGCGTTCGCCGAGTCGCTTATTCATCCGTCAGGACCGCTCTTGGTTGAAAGTAGAAATTCTAACGCAAATCGGCTGACGGACGCCTTCCGTCTATGAGCGGTCATTCAGAAGCTCGCTTACGCCGCATAAAACCACTCTACAGGCGGCGACGGCAGAGCTGGTCCGAAAAGAAAATGAAGAACTCGACGATCAGCGCCGCTGGTCGACTTTTTCGACGAATGCATGATCAGCGGGGACATCATCAAAGCGCTTCCAGGCGCTCCATCGACTACAACTGATGGAGGAACTGCGGATTCTGTTTTGTGGCTGGACGGAGAGACAATTAGTGCGCCGTTTGCTGCATCCGACTTATCGACATTGAGTCGAACAGCGAACATCTCCGCTAAAAAAGGCCGAGGCGGCTGAACATGCGGAATATCTTGCTTGTCCGTCCATTTGCGCCAGCCGGATTTCTCGAAGCGGCGTTTCACAGGGATGCTCAAGTCTCGATGAGAAGCTACCCCCCAATTGGTCTCCGCTGACTTATCAAAGTAAGTGCACAGCGTAGCGACATACTCGCCAACTATCAGCTGCTCGGCCAATAGATAGTTCCTGATCGCATCAGCGAGATCTCGACACCACTTGTGATCGAGTAAGCGCCGATCGCCGGGATGGAGTCTCGCGCCATCACCAAGATTCAACTGAACTGCACTCAAGCTGTCATCGCTCAGCATATTGGAGAGCCTTAAATAGCCTTGCTGCTCAAATTCTTTGCTCAGAACACTCAATCGTCTTTCCGTTGTAGATATTGGAAGCTGATTCTCCGAATTGACTGTCCGCTTGCGGCCACTACAGACGTTTCGCTAGCCCTATTCGTGGGGCTTCGAGATTGCAATAACTTCCGCCCCGACGATTGCTACTAATATCGCGATTAGGTAGTAAGTACAAAAGTGATTGGTTTATTTTTGTGCCGTGAAAAATTCAACACCCGGCTCGTTGTGTCGAGCTGCAATCGAATAATAAACCTGACACCTTTTTTCCGCACCTGCGCTACCCACACGCCGTCGGAATCGGGATATCATGGCGGCCGAATCGCGCGTCAGCGTCAATCAAACAGGGAGGAGGGCAGCATGGCGTCAGAGATGTTCAAGGTGATCGCGGACTTCAAGGATCCGAACGGCGAGCCGCTGTCGGGATCGGAGTACTCGGTTACTCTCATGGACGAAGACCGCTTTTTCGACGACAAGCTTGGGGCCTCGCCTCTCAGTGACGCCGGCACCGCCGAGTTCCTTGTCGCTGTCGCGGACATCCTGTCACTGGATTCGTCGGGAGAGCGCACGCCCGATCTGTATTTCGTGGTTCGCCGGGACGGCAAAGAGATCTTTCGTTCAGACGTCTTCGCCGAAGTTGATTTCGACGTGAAGGACCCGGTCACCGGAAGAGCGAAGGGTCTTACAAAAGAATTTGGTCCATTCACGGTGCCGACCTCCGCAAGCACCTGAGCGCCAGCGGGCAATGCTTCCTATCCTGATTCTGGTGGCGATTCCAATCGCCATCGCACTCGCGTGGTACGGGAAAATCCAGTATCGCGAGCGGCGACGTGAGGCGCTTCGCCGCCAAGCGGTCTCGCAAGAAGTCGTCGACATACTCGAAGAAAACGTCGGCATCTATCATCGATTGCCCGAGGACCTGAAGCGTGAGTTGCACGGGCACATCAACGTTTTCCTCGATGAGAAAAAATTTCTCGGTCTCGACGGACTCGAAGTGACGAACGAGATGTGTGTGACCGTCGCCGGACTCGCGTGCATCCTGCTGTTGAATCGACCGCCGCGATACTTCCCGGGCTTCTCGTCCATTCTCATGTATCCCGACGCCTTCGTCGCGACCGAGGTGGACTACGACGGCGATGTGGAAATCGTGCAGGAGACCACGCGGGCGGGTGAGTCCTGGCATCGCGGTCCGGTGATCCTGTCATGGACGGACGCGCTGCACGGCGCGAAAAATACCGGCGACGGATACAACGTCGTGCTGCACGAGTTTGCACACAAGCTGGACGAAGAGAACGACGGAACCGACGGTCTGCCGGTACTCGCCGAGGCGGCGCACTATCGCGACTGGGCCGAAGTGCTGGCGAGAGAATACGAGGCCCTGAGCGAACGCGTCGAAAGCCGGGACAATCGCGTGATCGACGAGTACGGCCTGACTTCACCGCCGGAATTCTTCGCGGTCGCGACGGAATCTTTCTTTGAAAAGCCGCGCGCAATGGAGAAGCATCTTCCCGATCTCTACGCGCAGCTCAAAACCTACTACTGCCTCGATCCCGCGGCCTGGGCGCGCGACGAGATCGCCGCCCGGAACGCAAAAGACGGCTAACTTCCGCTAGGTGCTCGCTGTCGCCGGCTGAATCCGACCCCGGCGCCCCTGCCACTGTAGTACGCCGATCGTCAGCGCCGGCAGCATCGTCAGCGATACGAGGGCAGCACCGAGGATGCCAAACAACACGATCGCGCCAACGCCGCGGTAGAGTTCCGTTCCTGCGCCGGGGATAAAGACCAGTGGTGACAGCCCGCAGATCGTCGTCAGCGTCGACATCGCGATTGGCCGCAGCCGTGAGCTGACGGCCTCGCGCACAGCCTCGACCGCCGACGAGCCGTGATACCTGAGATGCTGAATGGCCCGGTCGACGATCAGGATCGGGTTGTTGACGACCGTGCCCATCAGGATCAGGAAGCCGAGCATGGAGATCATGTCGAACGGCTGGTGCAGGCTACCGAGCCCCAGGAGCCCGAGCACGGCACCGAAGAGATTGAACAGCGCGAGCCCGACAATGCCGCCGGCCAGCCCCAGCGGAATCGTCGTCATGATCAGAAGCGGGTAGCCCCAGTGCTTGAAGATCGCAACGAGCAGCAGGTACACGATGATCAGCGCCACCGGCAGATTGCGGGCAAGCGCAGCCTGCGTGGCATCGAGCTGGTCGCTTGCGCCAGAGATATCGACGTTTACCGTCGCCGGATAAGCGCCCGAGTCGCGGAGGTAGGCCACGACATCGTTGCGCACGATCTCGACGCCTTCCTCAAGGGGTATCGATGTGGGTGGAATGACGTTCAGGGTCACCGTTCGCTGGGCATTGATCCGGCGAATCGAGTTCGTGTCGACTGTTTCCCGGATGGACGCGATCGCATCCAGCGACAGCACGGCACCCTGCGGCGTGTAGATCGGCAGCTCATTCAGGCTTTCAACCTGTACCTCGCCGCCGCTGACGCCGTACAGATACATGTCAATCTTGTCGTCGGACTCAAAGTACTCGTCGACGAAGGCGCCGTCGGTTAAAGCGGCAACCGTGTAGCCGACATCGTTTGCGGTCAGCCCGAGTTCCGACGCGCGTTCCCAGTCCGGACGAATTTCGAGTAGTGGTTGCGACAGGGCGAGCGACGATGGGCTGGACTGAATACGAGGATTGCCGAGCACTTCTTCCGCACGTCCGAGCGTCGCCCTTGCCGCATCGTAAATGACCTCAAGGGTTGGCCCGGAGATGTCGAGATTGATGCTGCGCGTGCCGCCGTCGTTGCTCGAAATGATCGATCCGCGCGCGGCGAATGCGCCCATGCCTGGGTACTGCCTGTAGCGCGCGGTTATCGCGTCCATCAGCGCATCGATATCGGCGCGACGGACGGGCTCGCCGATGATGCGAAAGCCATCCGGCGAGATCCGGGCACTAAAATAACGGATAGGCGGCACGTCGGTTTCGCCGGCGTCGAAGCTCGCCGGATCGTCACCGATGAACTGCAGGAAATAGTCCTGCAGCTCGTGACCAATTTCACGCATCGTCTCGATGTTGTAGCCGGGCGGGGCGCTCATCGAGGCGAACGTCTTCGCTTCCTCGCCTTCCGGTAAATATTCGGCGGGCGGTGTCAGGAAGACGACGACCGCGAGACTCGCTGCGACGGTCGCGCCGATCGTCGCGCGTCGGCGCGGCGGCGTCTCGATCAGCGATTCAATCGCTGCGAGCATGCGTTCCTGCAGACCGTTGCCGGACGCGGACCGGTTTTCAGTTCCGAACGACAGGCGCGCGCTTGCGGTCGGTATGAGCGTAATCGCGACGAGCATCGAAGCGAAGATCGACGCGGAGATCGCGATCGCTACGTCGGAATAGAGCTGCCCGGCTTCTTCCCGAATAAAGAGAATCGGGAGGAACACGAGAATGGTGGTCGTCGTCGATGCAAGCACAGCAGTCCAGACGCTGCGAACGCCTTCAACAGCAGCGCGGAAACGATCCAGTCCCTGCCGCCGTTTCAGTTCGATGCTCTCGATGACGACGATACTGTTGTCGAGCGTCATGCCGATGGCGAACGCGACGCCGGCTAGTGAAATGACATTGATCGTGCGCCCGGCTGCAAGCAGTCCGATGAATGCCGCGATCGTACAGACCGGTATGCCGATGACGCCGACCGCAGTCGCGCGTGCAGAGCGGAGAAACAAAAACATAACGCCGGTGGCGAACAGTGCGCCCAGCGCGAGATTGATCCAGACGTTGCGGACGGACGCCTCGACGTAGCCTGCATCCTCTGCCATGAGCTGGATATGCATGCCGTTCGGGCGCATCAGGTCGTCGTTGACCCGCTCGACGGCGTCCAGCATTGCGTACTTGATGTCGATTACATTGGAGCCCGGCTCCCGATTTACGCGCATGAAGAGGATCGGGTCGCCGTTAAAAAAGGCGTCCTGCTGGATCTCTGCGTGGTCGAGCTCGATCGTTGCCACGTCTCCGAGCCGGATCACGGAATCGCCACGGCGCTCGATGATCAGCGACTCGAGTGCCGCAACGGAATCGAAGCGACCCACCGTCCGCAGCAGGTAGCGGCGCTTGCCGCTATCAATTTCGCCGCCGGAGACGTCGCGATTGCGGGCGCGGATGGCATTGCGGATGTCGGGAATGCTGAGCTCCCGATCAACGAGTCGCTCGGCATCGACGAGTATGCGAATCTGGCGTTCTGCGCCGCCGGAGATACCGACCTGCGACACACCCGGTACGCCGGAGAGGCGTGTGCGCACATTGTCCTCGACGAAGTCGCGCATCATCGTGATATCGATGTTCTGCGGATTGTCCGGCAGCGGCGAAATCGCAAAATACATGAAGGAGTTTGCCGAGAACGAATTCGCCGACACGCGCGGTTGGTCGACGTTCTCCGGGTAGGACGGGACCTGGTTCAGCGCGTTGTTGACCTCGATGAGTGTCTGCGTCATGTCCACGCCGAAGGGAAAGTCCAGCTCGATAACCGCGCTTCCGCTCGTCGCGGTCGACTCGAGGCGTTGGAGGTTCGGAAGCGTGCGGAGGAACTCCTCCTGCTCAATCAGGATCTCCTTCTCAACGTCCTGCGGCGTTGCGCCCGGCCACGAAGTCTGGATGGAGACCGTGCGCACCTCGAGATCGGGGATCATCTGCACCGGGACGCGCATCGCGGCGAGGACGCCGATCACCGAGATGATCAGCGCGGCCACCGTCATCAGGATGCCGTTACGAACGAATGCTTCGAACATGGCCGTCCCCTAAAGTATGTTGATCGCCTGACCGTCTTTCAGCGTTTCGTTTCCGCGCACGACGACCCGATCCCCGGCGTTCAGTCCACTCCGGACCTCGAACGCGCTGCCGAATTCCACACCGAGTTGCACGACTTGTTCGCGAACGCGGTCGAGTTCGGCGTCATCGTCGACGACCCAGACGGTCACCCGCCCGTCGGGGAAGCGCAGGATCGCATCGCGCGGAACGGTAACGCCGCGACGCCCCGTGCTGGTTGTGAACACTGCGCGCACGGACATGCCCGGCGTAATCCCGAGCGACTCGGCCGTCCCAGGCGCATCCGCGAGAACGCGAACGAGAAAGGTTCGTGAGCTTTCGCTTTTGACCGGGACGATGGAATCGACGCGTCCCTTGATCGCCTGGTCGGGTAGCGCATCCAGTGTCAGGCGAACGGGCGTTTCCGATGTCAGGCGTCCGTAGTGCTGCTGTCCAAGCTGGAAATCGAAGCGCAGGCCGCTGGTAGCGACGAGACCGAGCAGGCCGTCGCCCGTGTTCACCCATTCGCCCGGATCGGCGAATCGGCCGCTGATCGCACCATCGAACGGCGCTGTAAGGGTATGGCGTTCAACGATCGCACGTTGTTCTCTGGCGGCCGCGCGTGCGGCGGCGAGCGCAGCGTCGTCACCGGC